>JAQGNH010000352.1 GCA_028291945.1 Betaproteobacteria bacterium | reverse complement strand
TGCCGTTGCCGACCTCTGCGTTCTCGGCTGGCAGCAATCCCATGATCGCCAAAGCCGTGACTGACTTGCCGCTTCCGGATTCGCCGACAAGCGCGACCGTCCTGTTCACCGGAACATCGAAGTTGATGCTGTCCACAGCTCGCATGGCCGCACCATCGTCGACGCGAAAATCAACGATGAGATTGCGCACGCTGAGCAGAGCTTCCGGTGTATTCGGGGTGTTCATTTCAGTCGCGGATCGAGCGCGTCGCGCAGTGCATCGGTAAACAGGCTGAAGGCAGTGACGAGCACGGCCATGGCGAGCGTCGCCGCGGCGAGCTGCCACCAGTTGCCGATGAGGAGCTCGTTCTGGGCTTCGTTGAGCATGCTGCCCCACGATACGGTGTCGACACCGACGCCGAAACCGAGAAAGCTCAATATCACCTCGGACTTGATGAAGAGCACGACGTGCAGCGAGAGCTGCACCAGCACGACATGGCTGACGTTCGGAAGGATGTGGATGAACATGCGTCTCGTGTCCGTTGCGCCGATTGCGTCAGCGGCTTGCACGTATTCGCGCACCCTGTGCTTCAGGTACTCGCCGCGAACCAGTCGGAAGATGCCGGTCCAGCCGGTCAGGCCGAGGATGAGCACGACAGTCGAAGTGCCTTTCTGGTTGAGCACAGCCGCAATCGCCAGGATCAGCAGAAGATAGGGGATCGAGGTGAAGACGCTGTAGAGCCAGTTGAAGAAGTCGTCGATGCGCCCGCCGAAGTAGCCCGCCTGTGCGCCGAACACCGTTCCAAGAACCGTGGCCAGCAAGGCAGCCGCGAGTCCGACGAGGAGCGAGGTCTCAGTGCCTTTGACGACCTTCAGCAGGACGTCGCGTCCCCACTTGTCGCCTCCGAACGGAAGCGTGGCAGCCCGAGATTCGACGCTGGATCCGCCGGCGAGCGCTTTTCTGATCTCGATGAGCTCCTCCCGCAGTGGATCGACGATATCCGTGTCGTCCAGAGCCGCACCGGTTGAGGTGTCCCGCGCCGGAGACCGTTCGTCCGGCACGGATACGTTTGCGGGACCAACGAAGCTCGGTGGCGCGTAACTTACGCCGACTTCCTTAGCCCAGTCTGAAGCGATGAGGCCGACCGCCGACGCAAGTGTCAGCGCAACAAAGAGCAGGACGACGACCAGAGAGATCATTCCGACGCGGTCGCGGCGAAAGCGGCGCCACGCGAGCGTCCAAAGCCCCGGTGATTCAGCGCGCACTGCTGCGGGGAGCACCATGGCATTCGAGCTCACTTGAGCTGGACCCGCGGGTCGACCGCCTTGTACACGAGATCGGCAGCCAGATTGACCACCATGGTCGCGATTGCTACGTACACCGTGACTGCCTTGATCACCGGAAAATCGCTGCGCTCGACGGCAAGTATCACTTCGCGGCCGATGCCGGGAATGGAGAAAAACCGTTCGATCAGGAAGGCCCCTGCGAGCAGCGCCGGCAGCTGGATCATGACGTTGGTGACGATCGGAATCGCCGCGTTGCGTAGCACGTGCACCGCCATTACGCGCGTTTCGCCCAGTCCTTTAGCCCGGGCCGTACGGACGTAGTCCTGGTTGATCTCGTCGAGAAAGAACGTGCGGTACAGGCGTATATCGGGCGCGAGCGAGACGACGACACCGACCAGTACTGGCAAGGCGCTGTAGCGCAGCAGGTTTTGCCAAAAATCCTGGCTCCATCCCTGCACCGGGAACCAGCCCAGCTGATAACCGAGCACATACTGGAGCACGATGATGTAGACCAGGATGCTGATCGATTGACCGACCGTGCAGGCGATCATGATCGTGCGGTCGACCAGACGTCCGCGCAGATAGGCGACGAGCATCGCAGCGGTCATCGCGAGGAGCGTACTGATCACGAGCATCGGCACGAGCACGGTCAGCGACGGCCCGACGCGCGTTGCGAAAATGTCGGATATCTTTTCGTTGGTGGCCCAACTCGTACCGAAGTCGCCGGTGACAATTTGCTTGATGAAGATCCACAGCTGAATGTAATAAGGCCGGTCGACGCCGAGTTGCCGCCGTATGTTCTCGATTTGCTCCGGGTTCGAGATTTTTCCTGCGAGCAGGTACGCAGGATCCCCGCCGACCCAGTTGAACACGAAGAACACCAGCACGACGACGCCGAGCAGGGTGGGCACGAACTGCCACAGGCGGCGAATGATGTAGGCGAGCAACGTTCTATTTTCCAGCCGGCGCGTCGAGGTCCATGTACAGCCACTCGGTATGGAACACGGGATGCTTCTTGAAGCCGATGACGTGCGGCTGCAGCAGCACGTTGCGGTAACGGCTGTCACCCATGATCCAGACGGTGTGCACCTCCATGAGCCGCGTCATCTCCCTGTAGAGCTTGTTGCGCTCGGGTCCGTCGGGCAAGAGCCTTGCCTTTTCGTACCGTCGGTCGAATTCGGGCGACTGGTAGCAGGCATTGTTGCTCTGGCGGCTGTTCGGGCCGTACAGAAGCTGCATGAAATTGTCCCCATCCGGGTAATCCGCGATCCACGCGGCGCCGCGCATCATGAGCCGGCACTGGTTCTCGAGCTTGATCAGCTCGGGGAACCGATCTTTGTGCACCTGCAGCCGGATTCCGATCGAATCGAGCGAGCGCTTCATCAGCTCGTCGAACTGGCGATCGCGCTCTGTGGGTGTCGATGAGTAACGTATGACCAGCGGCTTGCCGTCAGGTAACGTGCGAAAGCCGTCTGGGCCCTTCTTGTAGCCGAACTTGTCCAGCAAGGCGTTGGCGAGCTGCGGAGAGTAGGGGATGCTGCTTCGGTACTGCGGATCGTGACCTGCAACGCCCGGCGGAACTGGAAACTGCGCACGCACCGCCTGCCCTTTGCGGATAATGCGGATCTGGTCGTCGACTTTGTAGGCCATCGCGATCGCCCGGCGCAGTGCGATTTTCTCCTTGCTGAAACCCGCGACGGGATTCGGCTCGTCGCCGAGCTTCTCGTGCATGTTGAAGTACGTGTACGTGATTTCCGGGTCGACGCTGCGGTCGAGCTTGATGCCGCGCCGCGCGAATTCCGGCTTGAGCTTGCCGTCACTCGTTAGAAAAATCGGCGCCACTTCCGATAGCTGGTACTCCATATCGGTCTGGCCGCCCTGGAAAGCGAGCCAGCGGCTCTGGGTCTCGTCCATGACGCTGATTTCCACCCGCTGTATCTGCGGCAGCTTCTTGCCTTGCATGCGCGCCGCGATGTCCCTGTCGCTCGCATCGTCGCCCGGCACGAAATCCCAGATCTTTCCGCGATAGGTGGGATTCGCTTCCAGGATCATTTTCGAAGAACGCGTGTAATTTTTCAGGAGGTAGGGCCCGGTTCCAACGGGATGGGAGTTCGTGTCCTCGCCATAAGTTTCGACGGCTTCGCGCGCAACCGCGCCAGCCAGCGAGAAAGCGAGAACATGCGAGAAGTTGAAGTCGGTCTTGTTGAGGCGGATGCGCAGGGTGTACCGGTCGGGGGTTTCGAGGCCGGGTATCTGAGCGTCGTAATCGAAGCGATCCGTTTTCTTCGCGCGGGCGGCGAGCTCATCGAGTCCGACGATCTTTCCTTCGAACAGAAAAGCGTATGGGGAGCGATTCTTCGGATCGAGAAAGCGCCTGACCGAATAGGCGTAATCGCCCGCCGTCAGCTCCCGCTGCTTACCTTTGAACGCGGGATCGTCGGCGAAGTAAATACCGGGTCTGATCTTGAGCGTGTACGTCTTGCCGTCGCTCGATATGGTCGGCAGCGCCTCCGTTACATTCGGAACGAGTTTGGGCGGGCGAGCGAGATAGTCATAGGTGAGCAGCGGATCGAATATCGCTTCAATAACGATACCAGAGTAGTAGTCCGACACTTTGACGGGATCGAAGCCGCTCTCCGCGACCTGAAAGGTGATGCGCAGCGTTTTCGGGGCAGCGACGGCGCACCCGATGGAAAGCCCAACGGCGAGCAGCACCAAGACGGCGCGCGCTATCCAAGCAACGACTTTCGTTATCAATACAGAAGCTCTCGGCGGACGGGTAGAAGGTCCCGTCCGCGGGCGGAAGTATAATCGAGCGGAGATTGCTTTCGTTCGAGCACATGGGCGATAACGGTGCAGACCTCGGCGATCGGAACGAAAAAGCCCTCCCGCTGGCGGGAGGGCTTTTCAGAAAGGCGCGAGGTTAGCGGGCGGCGACCGTTTCGCGTGCCGCACCGCGACCTACGGCTTTCTTTGATGCCGCGGGCTTGCGGATTACTATTTTCACGCGTTTGCCCGCCTCAGCGCGAAGCTGCCGCACCGGTTGTGTTCTCGCTTTATGCACAGGGCCACGTTGTACCGCCCTCTGGACTACAGCTTTACCGCTTCGTCCGGTATGTACGTATCTCTTCGAATGGGCGGAGTTCTTGGCTGCTTGAATCGCTCTCGGTAGCGGAACCGGATTCACAGGCAGGTCCGGGAACTGCGGGTTTTCAACGCCGCCCTTCACAGGTACAAGCAGTGGCTGACCGGTGACGATTCGACGCTGGCTTGCGAGGCCGTTAACCTGCTTCAGCTCCGCGAGCGTCATTCCGTGTGACGCGGCAATCTTTTCAGCTTTCTCTCCCGCCCTCAGCGTTACGGCCTTCCACGATACGAGCGGTGTGTCGTTCGACTCGAAGTTACTCATGAACAGAGCCGCTTTGTGCTTCGGCACCACGATGCGCTCGCCTTCACCGGCTCTGATCACCGGCTTGTTATGTCCCGGGTTGAGGAACTTGAACTCCTCGAGGGGCATCTCAGCGAGCCTCGCTGCGACTTTGACATCGATGTGTCGCTTGACGCGTACGGTTTCGAAGTAGGGCTCGTTCGGCACGTCCGCAATCTGCAGACCGTAGCGCGCCGGATTCGAGATGATGTTCCTCACCGCGATCAGCTTGGGCAGGTAATTGCGCGTTTCCGCCGGCATCGTCAGGCTCTCGTAGTCCATCGGCAGACCTTTCGCGCGGTTGCGCTCGATTGCGCGGCCTACGGCGCCTTCGCCCCAGTTATAGGAAGCCAGAGCAAGATTCCAGTCGCCGAACATCCCGTGAAGCTTCTCGAGATAGTCGAGTGCGGCGCCGGTTGCTGCAATGACATCGCGGCGCCCGTCGTACCACCAGTTCTGGCGCAAGCCATAATCTCTGCCCGTGGAGGGTATGAACTGCCAGATGCCGGACGCATGTGAGCGCGAGTACGCGACGGGGTTGTAAGCACTTTCTATCATCGGTAGCAGTGCTACTTCCATGGGCATCTTGCGTTTTTCGACTTCTTCGACAATATGGAAAAGGAAGCGGCTGCTGCGATCGATCATTCGTGCGACGTAGTCTGGTCGATTCGAATACCAGTTCTCCCAGTCGCGTACGAGGTCATTGTCGATTGGCGTCATCGCAAAACCGTTGCGGATGCGCTCCCAGACGTCTTTTGGCGGCTGTACCGGTCCAGCAGCTTGCGCAGAGACTGTCGGTGTTTCGCTGCCGGGTTCGGCGCCTTGCGCCTTGTAAGTGACTGATGAGCGGGGACGGGTTGGACCGCCGTGGACTCCAGTGGTCACTTGAGGTGCTGCAGTTTCTGGCACGCTGACGGGCTGCTGCTCGGCAGTGGCCGATGCAGGTGCAGGTTTGGACGTGGGCTCGCCTTGCCGGGCGCTTTGCTGGATCGTGACGGGGGAGGTCGTAGGTTGTTGCAGCGGGTTTTGGGTGGTGGCTTCTGGTTGAGCGCAGGCTGAAATCAGCAGGAATAAGAGTGGAAGTAATATTCTTGAAGGCATGTTGCACAGCTCCCGGCACAAAACTGCCCGCATGGTAACCGCCGCTCTTCGCTCAAGTCAACACGGAAACTGCTTATAAATCATGAGAAAAGGCAATATATCCACAATAGAGAAGTGAGAGATCCGAAGTTGTTTTTCCAGTCGCGTATCGCTGCCAGAAACGTTGGCGGAATCGCCGAGCTGTTTGCCTGCGTTACGGCGAGCGCTTGCGATGATTTCCGGCTCGTTCACCCGCAGAAAGGGGTTGATGCGTGCTCCTGTCCGATGTCGGTCGGAACGTAGGCCGCCTTGCTGCAGCTGGTGATCACGTGCTTTTAAGCTCACGAGCGCCCCATTACCAGGCTCGGCGACCCTGGCGAATCGGATATTAGAGCGTGTACTCGTGTCCGCAATAGACGCGCGTGTTATCGAGTACCGCCGCAAGCCGATTGAGAGAATCGTACATCTGCTCCGGAGTGCCCTCGGAAGGGCGCCCCCATCCGACGGCAAAAGCGTGTCGCCGCAGAAGAGTGGGCCTCCGCCGTAAAAGGCTATATGGCTTTCGTGTGGCCCGGAATCTCCATGATTTCGAACTCGGTGCCAAAGTGCGGGAGAGTAATTTTTTCCCGCGCGCAACGCGGTGTGGGTGCGTCGCAATGCGGTTGTCATGCGGCTCGAACACCGAGCCTTCCACCGCTGCAACAGGTCGCGATTCCCGCCAACGTGGTCCGCATGACGGTGCGTGTTTAGAATCGCGACGAGCTGCAGACCTTCGTGATCCAGATGGTCGATGACGGGTTTTGCATCTCCAGGATCCACCACTGCGGCGCTCGTCGCATCGCGCATCATCCAGATGTAATTGTCGCTGAAGGCGAATCGGCATGATCTCAAAGCGCTCATGCTTGTCATCAAATGTGATGTGGTTCGGCTTGATCCGTGCACGCACTGCCGCGCTCGACGTTGGCGCAGGTGCGCTTGAGCCTATAAACTGCGGGCATGTCCGAGCATGCCAAGGCGAATGGTATCGCGGAGTGGATACAAACGCCGCTCGGTAATTATTTACTCGAGCGCGAGCAGACCTATTTCGACGGGGTCGTGGCCGACATTTTTGGCTACAACGCGTTTCAGCTCGGCATGCCCGAGCTGGAGTTGCTGCGTGCAAGCCGTATTCCGCTTCGTTGTCGACTGGGAACGCAGGGGCCTGTCGAAATGCGCACTGACTTTCGCGATCTTCCGATCGCAAGCAACAGTGCGGACCTCATGCTTCTGCCGCACGTGCTGGAGTTCGCCGAGCACCCGCACCAGATCCTGCGCGAAGTCGCGCGCGTGCTCATGCCCGAAGCGCAAGTCGTAATCTCCGGATTCAATCCGTTCAGTTTCTGGGGCTGGCGTCGCACCTTTCATCGAGGAGAAGATTTCCCATGGCGCGGCCGCTTCATCACATTGATGCGGGTAAAGGATTGGCTCGCGCTGCTCGGATTCGAGATCACAGGTGGGCAAATGGCGTGCTATGCGCCGCCCTCGCGCCAGGAAAAGTGGCTCGAGCGCTTCAGCTTCATGGAGTCGGCGGGCGATCGCTGGTGGCCGATTGCCGGAGGCGTGTACTTCTTGCAGGCCGTGAAACGGGTGCGCGGCGTGCGACTGATCATGCCTAAATGGAGCGATCGGCTTGCACCGACGAAGCAGCTTGCGGCCTCGCCTCAGAAAGTCGGCGACAAGGACGATGCGCTGACTGTTCGCGCTCGCGAGCAATAGCCGAAAGATCAGCCGTGGGCGATGCGATGGATGAAGTAGTCGACGTTTTCACGGATGGCGCGTGCAAGGGTAATCCCGGAATCGGCGGCTGGGGCGTTCTGATGCGGACCGCAGGTCGCAGCAAGGAGCTCTATGGCGGCGAAGCTCTTACCACCAACAATCGTATGGAGCTGACGGCCGTCATACGTGCGCTCGAAGCGCTCAAGCGTCCATGCCGGGTGCGTTTGCATACCGACTCTCAGTACGTTCAGCTGGGAATCAGCAAATGGATCCACGGCTGGAAGAAAAACGGCTGGCGCACTGCGGACAAGAAACCGGTCAAAAATGCGGAGCTCTGGCGTGAGCTCGAAGAGCTTGCGAACAAGCACGAGATCGAGTGGGTCTGGGTCAAAGGCCACGCGGGGCACGAAGGCAACGAGCGGGCTGACGAGCTGGCGAATCTGGGTGCGGCATCGCTTGCTCGGCAGTAGGGTCGCCTAAGACCCGAGCACGACACGCTTCGCTGTCCTCAGAAAATTGTTGTGCTCGATTTGCGCGCCGTCAAGCGCGTCCGTACACGTCCTCGAAGCGCACGATGTCGTCTTCCCCGACGTAACTGCCCGTCTGGACCTCGATGATGGCAAGTTCGTCTGGTCCGCGATTTGCGAGACGGTGCTTGCGGCCCGCAGGTATGAAAGTCGATTCGTTTGCCCGCACCGTGTACTGCTTCGCGCCGTTTACCACCTCCGCAGTTCCATTCAGAACAACCCAATGTTCGCTGCGATGGTGGTGCATCTGGAGGCTCAAGCACGCTTGCGGTTTGACCACGATGCGCTTCAGCTTGTAATGCGGCCCTTCTTCGAGAACGGTGTAGCTTCCCCACGGCCGGTGCACTGTGCGATGCAGCTGATGCGTCGCGTGATTCTGAAGCTTCAATTGCGAAACGACCTGCTTCACGTCCTGCACCCGACTCTTGTCCGTCACGAGTAACGCGTCCGGTGTGTCGATGACGATCAGGTTTTTCAGCCCGATGGCGGCGACTACCCGGCCCTCACTTTGTATATAGCAATCGGTTGTGTCGACGGTGACTGCCTCCCCCGATATGCGGTTGCCCTTGGCATCCGGCGGCGTGAGGTCTCCCACGGCGCTCCAAGAGCCGATATCGTTCCACGCGAAATTCGCGCGGACGACCGCGACATCGTCGTGCTTTTCCATCACCGCGTAGTCGATCGAGATATCGTCGAGCTTCGCGAATTGTTCAGGATTCAGTTGAACTTTGTCTTGGTCGCGTCCCTCGGTCGCGTCCCAGCACGCTTTCGTGGTCCGATACAGCTCAGGAGCACACTGCTCGAGTGCTTTTATGAACGCGTCTGCGCTGAAGCAGAACATTCCCGAATTCCAGAGAAATCTGTCTGAAGAGACGAATTGTGCGGCGACCTCGAGCGTCGGTTTCTCGACAAAGCGCGCCACTCGGTGACTGCCATCGACTCCAGTCGCTTCTCCGCATTCGATATAGCCGTAGCCGCTCTCCGGCCGGGTGGGAACCACACCGAAGGTAACCAGCGCTCCGGTGCGCGCAATATTCTGTGCAACCTGAACTGCCGATGCGAATGCCTCGTGGTCGTCGATGAGGTGATCAGCGGGCAGAATCAGCAGCTGAGTATCCTTGCCGTAGAGAGCCGCAGCTTGGAATGCGGCCATGGCGACTGCCGGTGCCGTGTTGCGGCCACAAGGCTCGAGCAGAAACAGCTGCCTGTCCCGGCGGCCTGTCTTCTCGTATTCCTCTTTGGTCAGGAAGTAGTACTCACGGTTCGTGACCGTCATGAACGCGTCTGCGGTACCGACGCGAGCCGCGCGATCAATAGTCTTCTGGAGCAGTGTTTTACCGTCGGCAAGACGGATGAACGGTTTGGGATACGCCTCGCGAGACACCGGCCATAGGCGGGAGCCTGCGCCGCCTGACAAGATGACGGGGATTAACATGTACGCGACCTCTCTGACGGACGACGATTTTAGCGGAGATTAATTTGCCTGATGCCTCGGTCTCCACGAGGTCAGTCACTGTATAATTTTCGGCCAAACGCTGCCAGGTCTTAATTCCAATGCAAAAACGCGCGCTCATTACGGGTATCACCGGGCAGGACGGCTCCTACCTTGCCGAATTTCTGCTGGAAAAAGGGTATGCCGTCCACGGCATCAAGCGTCGCACATCGCTGTTCAATACCGACCGCATCGACCATCTGTACCAGGACCCACACGTCAAAGACCGCCAGTTCATATTGCATTACGGGGATATGACTGATTCCAGCAGCCTGGTGCGTATAGTGCAAGTGGTCCAGCCGGACGAAATTTACAACCTCGCCGCCCAAAGCCACGTCGCGGTATCGTTTGAAGAGCCCGAATACACCGCGAATTCCGACGCGCTTGGTGCGTTGCGCATGCTCGAGGCGATACGCATCCTCGGGTTGGAAAAGAAAACGCGTTTTTATCAGGCATCGACTTCAGAGCTGTACGGCAAAGTGCAGGAGACGCCGCAAACGGAGACGACACCGTTTTATCCGCGTTCACCGTATGCCGCGGCAAAGCTATATGCCTATTGGATTACGGTGAATTACCGGGAAGCCTATGGCATGTACGCCTGCAACGGCATCTTGTTCAACCACGAGTCGCCCGTGCGCGGTGAAACATTCGTAACCCGAAAAATCACTCGGGCGCTGGCACGGATCAAACTGGGGCTTCAGGACTGCCTCTATCTTGGAAATATTAACGCCTTGCGCGACTGGGGCCACGCGCGCGATTACGTGATTGCGCAGTGGCTCATGCTGCAGCAGAACCAAGCCGAGGATTTTGTGATCGCGAGCGGTCAGCAGTACAGCGTGCGGCAGTTCATCGAAGCCGCGTGTGGCGAGCTCGATATTTCGGTTAAGTGGCGCGGCGAGGGCGAGCAGGAAGGCGGCTACGACTCTACCGGCAAACGCATCGTCGCGGTGGACCCACGCTATTTCCGTCCGACTGAAGTCGAGACGCTGCTCGGTGACCCCAGCAAGGCGAAAAAGAAACTCGGCTGGGTTCCAAAGGTGACGTTCAAAGAGCTCGTGGCGGAAATGGTCCAGGAAGACTTTCGCGCGGCCGAACGCGATGCGCTCGTCAAACGCCACGGCCATCGCCCATACGATCACCATGAGTAGGTGGTGCGGGTCGCGTCATCAGAAGCGACAGCTCAACTGCGAGGTTCTGCTGCGGACGAGTGCCAGCGCACCAAATCTACTTTCGATCAGGGCTCGCGTACATTTTGGGGTAGTTTTTGCAGGCTGACGCCAAGATCTATGTCGCCGGCCATCGAGGCCTCGTCGGGTCCGCGATCGTCCGGCGGCTCGAGGCGAATGGGTACGCCAACATCCTGAGCAAGACGCACGCTGAGCTGGATTTGACCGACCAGCGAGCGGTGCGCGCTTTCTTTCAGGAGAGCCGGCCTGACTTCGTGTTTCTTGCTGCGGCAAAAGTCGGCGGCATCCTTGCGAATAATACGTATCCGGCGCAATTCATCGCTGAAAATCTTTCCATCCAGCACAACGTCATCGATGAAGCATGGCGGTGCGGCGTCAAGCGTCTGCTGTTCCTCGGCTCCTCCTGCATTTACCCGCGCGACTGCCCGCAGCCGATCAGAGAAGAGTACCTACTGACCGGGCCGCTCGAGCTCACCAACAGACCGTACGCATTGGCCAAGATCGCCGGCGTCGAGATGTGCTGGGCCTACAACCGCCAGTACGGTACCCGCTATCTTTGCGCGATGCCGACCAATCTGTATGGGCCCGATGACCGTTATGATCTGCAGAATTCGCACGTTCTGCCCGCCCTTTTGCAGAAAATCGATGCAGCCAAGCGAGGCAATGACTCCGAAGTCGTGGTGTGGGGAACCGGCAAACCGCGACGCGAATTCCTTTACAGCGATGATGCAGCCGATGCGTGTGTATTTCTCATGAACCTCCAGCAGGATGGCCTCGACACCCTGTTCGCACCCGAAAGCTGCGAGCCGCCCCTTATCAATATCGGTTGCGGAAAAGACCAGACGATCGCTGAGCTCGCGGAGCTGATCAAGGACGTCGTGGGATATCACGGCCAATTTCGGTTCGACGTGAGCAAACCCGACGGCACGCTGCGCAAGCTCCTCGACGTCACGCGCCTGGAGGGTCTTGGATGGCGGGCAAAAACATCGCTGCGAAATGGTATTAAACTCGCGTACGCGGACTTCCGTGCGCGCCAGAAATCAGCCAGCGTTCTTTCATGACGCGCGCTCGCCTCGCACTGGGACAGGAATAACAAGAATGCGCCAGATCATAGTGGACACTGAAACGACCGGCCTCGATCCGGCCTTGGGGCATCGCATCATCGAGATCGCCGCTGTGGAGCTCGTCAATCGCCGGCTGACCGACAATCACTTTCACCGCTTTATCAATCCCGAGCGTGACAGCGAGGAAGCGGCGCTGCGCGTGCATGGTCTGACCGCTGATTTTCTCAGCGACAAACCGAAGTTCAAGGAAGTCGCACTCGATTTTATCGAGTTCATTCGCGGCGCCGAGCTCATCATTCACAATGCTGCGTTCGACATCGCGTTCATCAATCACGAGCTCCGCCTGCTCGATTTGCAAGCGGTGACGACATGTTGCTCCGACGTGATCGATACTCTGAAAATGGCGCGAGAGATACATCCGGGGAAGCGGAACGCGCTGGACTCGTTATGCGAGCGCTATGAGATCGACAATTCGGCGCGGACATTGCACGGCGCACTTCTGGACGCGCAGCTTCTAGCGGAGGTCTATCTCGCGATGACGCGCGGTCAGGAAAGCCTCATCATGGAAGAGGAAAGCCTCCACATCACCGTTACGCCTGTGCATATCTCTCGCGCGCAGCTGCAGCTGGTCGTGCTGACCGCCACGGCAGAAGAGCTATTCGCGCACGAAGATGAGCTCAATGTGATCGACAAGACGAGCAACGGGTATTGCTTGTGGAGAAAATTGCTGCCTGCCGAATTGGGCGCGGTCCCCGCATAAGCAACCGCGCTCTACCCAGCGCCGCTCAGCTCATGAGCGCGATCAGCTGATCGAAGGACTGCTGGAAGAGTTTCAGCCCCTCGGTCTGCAGCTCGTCCCCGACGTGGCCCATGAGGATGCCGTGACGGCCTAGCTCGGCGAATACTTCGCGGGCACGGTCGAGATCATTTTCGATCGTGAGCGCCGCATGGCCGTGATCCCGAAACGCATTGAGCGTCGCATCGGGCAGCGTATTGATCGTCTCGCGACCGATGAGCGGCTCCACGTACATGACGTCGCTGTACGCCGGATTCTTCGCGCCCGTGCTTGCCCACAGCAGATATTGCCGGCGTACGCCTTTTGCGGCCAGCGGTGTAAAGAGCGGTCCACCGAATACGTTCTTGTATTCTTGATAAGCTAGCTTCGCGAGTGCGACGCCGGCCTGGCCTCGCAGAGGCAGCGCATCACCACCGATCGCCTCCAGTTTCTTATCCACCATCGTATCGACGCGGCTGAGGAACACGCTTGCCACTGATTTGACCGGGCGGGGATCCGCACCACTATGCCCGAGCCATTGCTCCATGCCGCGCATGTACGCCTGCGAAACGTCGCGCACGTGGTCGAGCGAAAACATCAGCGTGACGTTGACCGAGCATCCTTGCCCGATCAGCCGCTCGATCGCAATGAGTCCCGGCTTGGTCGCAGGAACTTTGATCAGCAGGTTCGCTCGATTCACTTCGGCCTTCAGGCGCAAGCCCGCAGCCACTGTGGCCTGGGCGTCGTAAGCGAGCGACGGGGATACTTCGAGACTTACGTAGCCGTCTTCACCGTCGGTGCGCACGTAGACCGGATGAAACAAATCGCACGCATTCTGTATATCCTGGATCGCCAGCCGCTCGTAGCGCTGTTCTGCGCTCAAGGTCGTATTTCGTTTTACCGCGGCAAGCTCGTCGCGATAGTAGGGGCTTTCGCTGATCGCTTTGAAAAATATCGTAGGGTTCGATGTGACGCCGGCGAGCCCGCTTTCCGTCACCAGCTTTTGCAGCACGCCATCCTTGAGCAGCGTGCGAGACAGATTGTCTAACCAGATGCGCTGGCCGAGCGTGTGTAGCTTTATCAGCGGATTTTCCATGAGCGAATTATAGCTTGGCATGCGAAGGTGCTTTGATTGTCATCTAATCGCTGTGTCGAGTTGCGCAAAATAGCGGCAGGTGGGCGCGTGTTTCCCGGCATCGAAGGTTCAGGCGCGTCACCGGCTACCGGGAGCGGCACCTCAAGTTCGGCGCGATCACACTTGCCGGAGCTATTTAGCACTCATGCTGAATGGCGTAGACCCCGGCTGGGATGGCTTTGCGGCGAGCTCCGCGGTGATGGTATCTATGAGGCGTCGCGAAATGCTGATGCTCGGCGGCAGCTTGGGAAGTTCGTCTACGTCGAACCAGCGGGCTTCTTCGATTTCGACCCCGTCTGGCCGTACTTCACCGCCGGCGTACTCGGCAGTGAATGCAATCATGAGTGAATGAGGGAAAGGCCATGGCTGGCTGCCGAAATACCGGATGTTTCGTACTTCCACGCCTACCTCCTCGCGGGTCTCGCGTGCAACCGTATCCTCCAGGGTTTCTCCGGGTTCGACGAAACCCGCGAGGGCCGAATATCGATCTGGGGCCCAACTGGATTTTCGCGCGAGCAGCACACGGCGTCCGCCATCGGTGATCAGCACCATTATTGCGGGAGAAATAGGCGGATATGTGGTGAGCCTGCAGCTTGGACAGCTGCGTGAGCGCTCATCGCGGCGCGGAAGCGTCGGCGTTCCGCAACGGCTGCAGTACTGATGGTTGCGATCCCATTCGAGGATCTGAAAAGCCCTGCCTGAAAGCGCTCCAAGCTCGACGTCGAATACCGCAAAGGCTTCACGAAGTCCGATGAACCTCCAATTTTCAGGTAGCGGCCCGGATTCGCCAAGCTGGACGGCATAGCAATGCTGGCCATCGTAAATCCCGAGATACTGCGTCCGCTGCGGCTCGACCCCGTACTGCGTAACGTGAATGCACCGCGGAAGGCACGGACCGTCGGCGTCGGTACAGACTGCCACGCTGGCGTTTTGAAAAACAAACCACAGCGCAGGCTCGTTTCTATTCTCGGGCGCGATGTGCGAGGGTATATACAGCGCAGTCATTTACAGGCACGGCACAAAACGGTGAGGAATGAACGACTAGTGTAGCCCTTGCGAGCCGTCTCCCGATACCGGGTACGCGCCGTGCTAAGTGCTTCCCGTTAAGGTTTAATACACCACAGCATAACCAAGGAGGCGAACATGCCAGCTGAAACCAACTACTCTTCAGGCCCGTCGGGCGCGACGGGCGACGGAGCAAACGTCATCGGAAATCCCGGCGGGTCGATCCAAGACGCGATGGACGCATCACGCAACCGGCTGTCATCGGCCTATGCAGCGATGCAGGAACGCTCGAATCAAATGCTCGAGGGTGCTGAAGGTTATATCCAGAATCGTCCTTTCCAGGCCGTGATCTATGCGGCCAGCGTCGGCGCGGTCATAGGCTTCGTGGCGGGCATGTTGCTGGGTGCAGAGCGCACAAGCGACAGGTCGTCATGGTATCGCCGCTGGTGGTGATTAAATTGCGTGTTCAGCCGACTAAAGGGAAGGCGGCATGCTGACATAGCGTTAGCCGCCTTGCCTCAGGCGGGTTTCTGGCCCATGGTTTTAAGCTGCCACGCCCAGTTGTGGGCGACGATCGTGTCGAGATCGGCTAAGCGTGCCTTCCATCCAAATATGCGATTAGCGAGTGACGGGTTAGCTATGAGCTGCGCTGGATCTCCCGGGCGCCGTCCTTCCGTGATTACCTGGAAGTCGCGCCCTGTCACGCGTTTCGCCGAGTCGATCACCTCCTGTACGCTGAACCCTCGTCCCACCCCGAGATTAAACGCCCGCGTTTCTCCTCCTTTCATCAGATAGTCGATCGCAGCGAGGTGTGCTTCGCACAAGTCGACCACATGGATGTAGTCGCGCACTGCTGTGCCGTCTGGTGTTGGATAGTCGCGGCCGAACACCTTCACGTTCGGTGTAACGCCAGCCGCAGCCCGTAGGACTAGCGGAATCAGATGTGTGAGCGGGTTATGCCGGGGACCCAGACGTCCGCCCGGGTCGGCACCGGCAGCGTTGAAATAGCGCAGCGGCACGGACTGCAGCCCGTGGGCGCGGGCATAATATACGAGCGCGTCCTCAACCATGCGCTTGGATGAGCCATACGGATTGATGGGTTCACGCGGATGGTCTTCATCGACAGGGACGTACTGAGGCTCGCCGTAAACTGCCGCCGTGGACGAAAAGATGAAGCGCCGCACACCGTGCCGTACCATTGCATCAAGCAGGTTCAAGGTGTTGCAGAGATTATTGCGAAAATACTTGCCGGGGTGTGCGACGGATTCTTCGACGCGTATGAATGCTGCGAAATGCATAACAGCATCGAATGCGCTCGAACTGAGCACCCGGTCGAGGACGCTCGAATCACCGAGATCGCCGAACTCGAATCGGCCTCCCAGCAGTGCATCCCGGTGCCCCGTGGAAAGATTATCGAGTGTGGTTACGTCGTGACCACGCTCGAGGAGCAGCTGAACCATGTGTGAGCCGATGTAACCGGCGCCGCCGCAGACGAGGATATGCATGACGTTTTCCGAATGGCAAAAAGCGAGCCGCATTGTACGTCAGGCGGCATGTCGATTGCTCACTGCGTGGCATTCAACCCATTGAAGGGAGGCGTGAAATGGGTACTATCCAGCAACGATTCGAAGTCGAACAGCCGGTCGCGGCCGTGTACGAAGTGCTTGCGCGACCCCTAGAGGTTCTGCAGCGCCTTCCGGGCGTGATCGGCGTGAGCCGCATCGCGGACGATCTCTACCGCGTGACCGTGGGTCCGGTGACTGCACCGCGCGAACTGGACTTTCAGCTGGTGCGCAACGAGGCCCTTAGACGCGTCGAATGGCGCACGGCCGATGGACTGTGGTCAGGCGCCGTATCTCTGGAGCCGCTGGGGCCGGCCCGTACCGCAGTCGGAGTGCATGCGGAGAGTTTGTCGGCAGATGCCCCGTCGCCTTCCCCAAGTACCGGGCACGACATTTTGCAGGCATTCAAGCGCGCGCTCCAATCGCACGAGGTCCGGATTTCGCGCGGCCCGCTGGATTCCGCCAGCGCGCGCGATGCAGCTTCGAGCGGACGCCGATTCGCAAGCGACTGGCGAGAGGCCGCACGTTCAGCATTCTCCAGCTCATCTAACCCTTTTGCACTGGTTCGAAGCGTTACACATGAGATGGACCGGTTGTGGGAGCAGGTATGGCGCGGAACTCCGATCGCGCGCTTGCCCCATATCATGCCGAGGCTAGCCTGGAATCCGAGCGTGGAGGTGTGTGAACGCGACGATCAGGTGCGCGTGTGTATCGACGTGCCGGGGATCGACGAGTCTCAGTTGCAAGTCGAAATACAGGACAGAAATTTGACCGTCCGCGGAGAGCGGCACGATGACCGCGGAAATGACGGCGGCCGCCGCCGCTCTGAATTGCATTACGGTTCATTCACTCGGCGAATTCTCCTGCCGGACGGAATCGACGCCGATGCCGCAAAGGCGATATTGAGAAACGGTGTACTTGAAATCCGCATTCCTCTACATCGGCGTGAGCCGCGGCGGGTCCCGGTTCAGCATGCGTCCTAGCTGCGAAGAGCAACGATCAGAGCAGCAGCATCAAGGCCACGACCGCAACTACGACAACCAGAATGCCACTGGGATAATACCCCCACCCGCGGCTGTACGGATAAACCGGCAAGGCGCCAATCAGAAGCAGCACGAGCAAAATCACCAGTATCGTTGTCAGCGTCATCTTGATCTCCTCAGAGTGTTTTCAGACAGAACTGCAAAGCCCATACCGCCTGTAGCAGCCGTAGGAACACGCATTGCTACGGGCTGGGAGCAATACCCCTGTTTACTAACTTAAAAGGAGAGACCATGTTTCGTACAATTATGGGTTTGTTGCTTCTGGCGGCTTTCACGGCGGGTTGTAACACCATGGAAGGCGCAGGCAAGGATATGGAGCGAGGCGGCGAGAAAATCCAAGGCGCAGCAGAGCGCAACAAGTAAGCTGAAGACGGAGTGGGGTCGCGATGGCGCCGCAGCCATCTGCAACCCCTCTCTGTTTTTTAGGTTCGCTGGCAACGCCGAGTCAGTCAGGCCGCACTAGGGCGGACTGCAGCGCTGCGACGGCAGAAGTCTGTATGCTCGACTGCGGGCGCGTTTATCGGCGCACTCACCGCTGCAGTATTCCAACAGGGGCCGTGTCTCCGGACAGTCGCCACATCTCAATTTTCCATTCTGCTTCTTTCTGGCCGGCAGATGTAGTTAGACATGAAGCGGATTACGCGTACATCGCGAGAGGAGTATCCATGCAGCAGTCCGTGAAATCCAGTTCGCAGCAGGGACGATCAGTTCTGACGGACGTCGAAACGATCAGGCAGCGTGCACGTCAGGACATTGAAGCGGGCGCAGTAACTCCAAGCTACAGCGCGGATCGCGAAGAAATCATCGGACTGCTCAACGATGCACTTGCCACCGAGCTCGTTTGTTATCTGCGTTACAAGCGCCATTACTTCATGGCCGATGGCATCCATGCGGATGCCGTATCGGCGGAATTTCTAGAGCACGCCACCCAGGAACAGGAGCATGCCGATCAGATCGCCCAGCGCATCGTGCAACTCGGCGGTGCGCCTGATTTCTCGCCTGACACGCTGATGTCGCGATCGCATGCACAGTATGTCGAGGGGAACTCGCTCGGAGAAATGATCCGCGAGAATCTCGTGGCAGAGCGCATTGCGATCGAGAGCTACCGCGAAATCGCACAATACATCGGTGACAAGGATCCGACGACACGACGCCTCATGGAGGAAATTCTTGCCACCGAAGAAGAACATGCGGACGATCTCGTGTCGCTGATGCATGGTTTGAAAGAATAGGACCTTGATGCGCGACGCGAGGATTTCCTACCACGTGGAGCGTTCGGGTTCCGATCCGGAGAAGCCGCGCCCCGATCGCGAAGTGCCGAACCCTTCGGTCCCCCCGGACATGGAGCCGGTGGTGCCGCAGCAGGATCCGCCGCAGCCTGGCCGTCCGGGTGATGGAGAACCGCCGCCGATCATTGCCTGAACAAGGCGGGTGGGTAGGTAACGAAACGCCGGAACGGCGCACCCGCAACTCAAGTGCGACACGTTGTGAATCTCGCGCGCACATGAAGGGGCGTCTCTCGATCAGTCTTCGTTCGTGACGGTCGTTTTGAATCCAGCAAGCGCCGCGGCCTGTGCGACGTCGTTCACGAAGAGCGCGAAGGCCTCCTCGGCGCCAGTCCTGAGCCTCAGGATATAGGCAGGATGGATCGTGATCACGACCTGCTTGTCGAGAGGCGATCGCAAAGGTTGTCCTCGAGTCTCGGTCACCCGCACTTTGCCCCCCATCACCGATCGAGCCGCCGTCGCGCCCAAACAGAGGATGACACGCGGATCCACGGCGCCGATCTCCGCTTCGAGCCATGGCAGACAGGCTTCGATTTCGCGTTGCGCAGGTGTTTTGTGCAGCCTCCGTTTGCCTCGCGGCTCCCATTTGAAATGCTTGACCGCATTCGTGATGTACACATCCTTGCGGGGGACACCGGTTGCCTCGAGTGCACGGTCAAGGAGCCGGCCAGCGGGTCCAACGAAGGGATGCCCTTCGATGTCCTCCCGGTCACCGGGCTGCTCTCCGACAACCAGCAGCGCCGCATGCTCGCCGCCTTCACCGAATACTGTTTGCGTGCCCATGCGCCAGAGGGGACACGCGCGGCAAGACGCCGCCGCGCTGCGCAGCTTCGGTAACGAGTGGGTGTGTGGAGGGTCAGCGACCGTGGGCGTGTTCATACGCGTGATTCATGAAAGATGAACTGGTGCGGAGATCGCAACTTGAGCGGGATCTCCAAGACGGTCTCTGATGCGCAAGTGGCAGGCCCAAACGCGAGCGAACAAAGCCAATCACGCTTCTGGGATTAACGGTTTAACGCCGGGCCTGCTGGTATAAAGGCACTACGCGATCGGCATAGACCCGCAAATCGGCGAGGCGGGTTTCTGGAGACGGATGTGTAGATAGAAACTGCGGTCCGCCGCTCCCGCTCGCTTGCAACATTTTTTGCCAAACAATGACCGCTGCGTGCGGATCGTATCCCGCGCGCGCCGCCAGTTCCACGCCGAGGCGGTCTGCTTCGGTTTCCTGCGTCCGATTGTGCGGCAGAGAGAAGGTGACTTTTGCCACCGCACCGGCAAGTTGCTGTCCCATATCTCCGAGGCCCAGGGCAGCGCCTGCAACGCCGACAGCAAGTCCGGTCGCCATCTCCTGCGAAACGCGTTCGCGCGCGTGCTCGCGCAACGAGTGCGCGATCTCGTGACCCATAATGGCAGCAAGCTCGTCATCGGTCAGCTGCAGCTTATCGATGAGCCCGCTGTATACAACCATTTTGCCGCCGGGCATGGCCCACGCATTCAATTGAGGATCTTCTATGACGTGTATTTCCCACGGCCACTTCGGCGCGTCCGGACGAAACGCGGCCGTATGAGGTGTCAGCCGTGACAGTATCGTTCGCACGCGGTGCACGTGTTGTGGATTACGGTCGAGCTTGCCTTTGCCCTTAGCATCGGCAAGCACTTTGCCGTACTCCTGAGCAGCAGCCTGGCTAATTTCCTGGTCCGAAACGAGCATCGTCTGCCGCCGCTCGACGCCCACCGCACCCGGCTGAGTGGTCTGAACCGTTTCGCAGGCTACGACGGTGAATGTAAGCGCAAGAATCAGGACAGCTCGCATGCGTGATCTCCTGGACAGCAGCCCTCAGCGGTGCCCCGTTTGACGAGCAGGTGCACTGCATATTGTTTCGTAGCCGACGGTAGGCAAACACCGTTCCCAAAATCGCGGCACACGGCTTGCAGACGCCGTCGTCATGAACGAGCGCGCGTCTATGGATCACCTCTTGCCACCGGAACCGCCGCCTGATGCGCACGTTGAGGCGACGCTCTCTGGGACTCCGGGCATTGCCGTCAAGGGTCTCTTTGTGCTCGCGCTGTTTTATACATTCTATTTTGCACGTTCGTTTTTGCTCCCGATCGTGCTCGCGATCCTACTGAGCTTGATTCTTTATCCGGCGGTCCGCGCTCTGAAGCGAGCCTTTATTCCGGAGCCGCTCGGCGCTGCGCTTGTGGTCGCTACCCTGGCCGCCTTGCTGGGGACAGGTATCTACCAACTGTTCGAGCCGGCCAATCAATGGATCACCAAGCTGCCGCGCACTACGGAACAGATCGAACGCAAGCTCTTCAATGTGCGCAAGTCGATGGAGCAGGTCAGTAAGGCCGCCGAAAAAGTCGAAGCTCTCGCGAGCGTCGATAGTGCATCGAAGGAACGCGCGCCGCAGGTCGTTGCCCGCGAGCCGAGTTTCATGAGTCGCATGCTGACCGGCACGCAGAACGTTGTGGTGTCCGTTGGCGCTACCCTGGTGTTGCTTTTCTTTCTGCTCGCCTCGGGTGATCTATTCATGCGGAAGCTCGTTCGCGTGCTGCCCACATTGACCGATAAGAAGAAGGCTGTCGGCCTCGCGCGGACTATTCAAAGCGCGATGGCACGCTACCTGTTCACGATCACGTGCATCAATGTATGTCTCGGGGCCGCGACGGCGCTGCTGCTGCACGTCCTCGGTATGCCGAATCCCCTGTTGTGGGGTGTCATGGTCGCATTGCTTCAGTATGTCCCTTACATTGGGCCTGCGATCAGCGGAACGATCTTGACGGTGGTTGCGTTCATCACCTACGAGGACCTTCACACGATCGTCCTGGTACCCATGTGTTTCTTCGCACTCGTTACTGTCGAAGGTCAGTTCATCACGCCCTTCCTCACCGGCCGCAGCCTCACGCTCAACCCGGTCATGGTTTTTGTTTCCATGCTCTTGTGGGGCTGGATCTGGGGGGTGATCGGCGCACTCATGGCGGTGCCCATCCTGATGACCTTCAAGATTTTTTGCGATCACATCGAGTCCCTTAGCGCAATTGGCGAGTTCGTGAGCGGAAAGCCGCTGAGCACCGAAGCGGTCGCCGATCAATAAACGGGGCACGTGCCTTGCAACCCCTCGCCGGGATGGCGGAGTCGGTGGCCCCCCGCCGTTCGACCCGTGATTCCGCCGACTGCCAGGAGTGCTTCTAATGACACGAGAGACCGGTTCGACGCCCAAGTCCGCGGAGACTCATAACAGCCGCCGTGGGCAGCAGAAGCAAAGCAGCAAGCAAAGCATGAGCAATTCAACAGGCGGTGCTGCGCCGTCTCGGGGGCGAGCAGGCGCGAGCCCATCCGGATCGGACGACGCACCCGGGATCGGTTCGAGCCAAGCTCAGGATCGCGATACGCCGAACCTCGAGCGATCCTCGGGAGGCAAATCCGGAGCCCGATCCGATATCGAACGCGGTGAGCAGGATAGCGCAGGTGAAAGTTTGGTCAACGATTCAACCGGCGCTTTCAAGGACCGGCCGTAAGTAGGCGCACTGCGATTCTTCGTCTAAGGTCGAGTCGGGTGCTTTTGTTGGTGTTCTAACCACCGAGGGGTAACATGGTCAACTTCCGTAAAATTGCAACGGTCATCATGCTGGGATTCAGTCTCGCAATCACGCTAGGCTGTGCGTCCACGCCGGAAAAGCGCGGAACAGGCGAGTATGTCGATGACAAAGTCCTGACCGCGCGCGTGAAAGCTGCTCTGCTGAAGGAAGAGGGACTGGACTCGACCAACATCCACGTGGAAACGTTCAGGGACGTGGTCCAGCTCAGCGGCTTCGTGCCCGATGCGAGCATGGCGCAACGCGCTGTCGAAGCGGCCCGGCGCGTGTCCGGTGTGCGCGAAGTCAAGAACGATATAAGG
>JAQGNH010000333.1 GCA_028291945.1 Betaproteobacteria bacterium | reverse complement strand
GCGAAGCCGCTGATTCCGCACCAGCCTTTGATCCCGGACTTTGGCGCTCGGCATTGTTGAGCAGTGCTGAGCAGTTCGTACTCTTTGCCGAGCGGTAGCAAAGCACCGATGCCCGCACTTACGACGCCAAGAGCGACTGCAACAGCACCTCGTGCAGCCACGGGCCCCAGTCCCGGCTTCACTGTGGGATTCTGGAAAGTACCGGTGATGTCGATCGGCCCACGCAAAAGCGGCAAGGCTGAAATCTTTAGGCTTCGACCGCGCTCGTTCGAACGGATGTATGGATAGAATAGCGCAGCGACGCAAACCAGTGTTTGGACGCGGGGACGTGACGTTGTTGCACGAACGTATCGTTGTTCTTTGCCTCTGTCTATTTGGGACTGTGACGGCCGCGCAGACTTATCCAAGCAAACCGGTACGACTTATCGT
Source organism: Betaproteobacteria bacterium (assembly GCA_028291945.1). Taxonomy (GTDB): domain Bacteria; phylum Pseudomonadota; class Gammaproteobacteria; order Burkholderiales; family SG8-41; genus JAQGMV01. Next base: position 2,357 of record JAQGNH010000333.1, on the reverse strand, counting down.
GCCGTTTGCCACCGGCGGCGCCAACGATCTCGTCTCGCGCCTGATCGCGCAGCGGTTGAACGCATCGCTTGGGCAACCGGTCGTCGTGGAGAATCGGGGCGGAGCGGGTGGCACGATCGGGCTCGACGCGTGCGCCAAGTCTGCGCCGGACGGGCACACGCTAGTCATGTCCCCGGCAAGCAGTCTTGCCATCGCACCGAGCTTGTACGCGAAATTGCCCTACGATCCGGTCAAGGACTTTGCGCCGATCACGAGCGTAGCAAGCGGCCCCAACATGTTGGTCATCCACCCAGCGGTGCCCGCGCGTAATCTAAAAGAGCTGATCGCGATTGCGAAATCGCGGCCCGGGCGTCTGACGTATGCGTCCTCCGGTCCGACCAGCATGTCAGGGCTCTCGGCTGCCTTATTCAAATCGATGGCCGCAGTCGAGATGATTGGCGTGCCGTATAAAGGCACCGGGCCGGCGATGACGGAGCTGCTCGGCGGTCAGGTGGATCTCATGATCGCCGACCTCGCAATTGCATGGCCGCATGTACGTGACAAGCGACTCAGGGCGATTGCGGTGACGGGCGCGAAGCGAACGGCGCTCGCGCCGGAAGTGCCGACTATATCTGAAAGCGGCATTCGCGGTTACAGCATTGTCAACTGGCGCGGATTGCTTGCGCCTGCGGCCACGCCGCGGGACATTATCGTCAGACTCAATGGTGAGGTTATAAAAATACTCAGCGCGCCGGACATCAGGGACACGCTCGCGCGTGAGGGCTATGAGCCCATCGGCGATACGCCAGAGCAGTTCGGCGCGTTGATTAGAGACGAAGTCGCGCGTTATGCGAAGCTCGTCAAGGCCGCGGGAATACAAGCTGATTGAAGTTAGGCATTAGGCGCGACGAGCGATGAGCATTGGCGAAGCCGGGAGGGACGCATGCACATAGAGAAACATCGGACCATCGAAGCGCCGTTCGCGTGGAAAGGCATCGATCTGCAAAGCTCGACGGAGTGGATACGTCCGTTTAGCTCCTGCGAGCTGGATGAAATCGATGCCGCGCTCAAGGCGGTAAAACGGCGCGGCCTGAACTGGCTCGGTGTAACGCGCGAGGATTTCCCGCTGCCCGAGTTTGCGAAAGAGCTGGCACGCATCGCGCGCGAGCTGGAAACGGGACGCGGAATGATCCTGCTGCGCGGGCTGCCGCTCGAGTACTCGCCCGAGGATCTGCAGACCGTCTACTGGGGCATCGGGACGCACCTCGGGACGGCCGTGTCGCAGGGCGGCCGCGGGGAGCTCCTCGCGCGCGTGGAAGACGAGCTCAAAGAAGTCGAAAACACGAAGCTGCGCGGCTCGAAAACGGCGCGCGCTCTGCCGTTCCATGGCGATCGTTGCGACGTCGTCGGTCTGCTCTGCGTGCGTAAAGCGAAATCCGGCGGCGTGAGCCGCATTGTAGCGGCTGCCGCGATACACAACGAAGTGCTGCGACGACGTCCCGACCTGATCGACGTGTTCTACTCGGATTGGCATAACAGCCGGCAAGGAGACGAAAGGCCGGGCGAGTCGCGTGCCTATCCAAAACCAATCTTCGGCTTCCGTGACGGACACTTCACCGGCCTCTTCTCGCCGGCGTATATCCGCTTTGCGCAGGAGTTTCCCGAAGTGCCACGCCTGACGCAAGCTCAGGAGGAAGCGCTCGAGCTGTTCGGCGATCTCGCAGAAGAGCTCGCGCTCGACATGTCTTTCGAACCGGGCGACATCCAGCTGCTCAACAACCACCTGATTTACCACGCGCGCACGCGCTACGAGGACCACGAAGAGGAAGAGAAGAAGCGGCTGCTCCTTCGCCTGTGGCTCTCGGTCCCGGGCAGTCGGCCGCTGCCTAGTGGCTACGAGCTCTTGTTCGGAAGTATCGAGGCCGGCGCGCTGCGCGGGGGTGTGGTTGCACGCGAAGGATGGCGCTTCGTCACCGAGCTTCGCGCGCGACAGCGCACTCGCGTCTGAGCCCGCACGTTTATGTCTCTGGCACACGTGTAGCGCCAGCAACACGCGGACAGTTCACGAATTCGTCAGCGGAGGCGTGGCCGCTTGCGATGCAGCTTTAGCCTGAACGGATAGTTGCGAGGACGCGGCAAAGCGCCTTGGTGGCGGGGCGCACGACGCGCGGGCTGAAGATCAAAAACGAGATCCGAGCGGAGGGAAAGCAGCAGGGCCGGTCGGCGTAACAAAGTAGCTATCCACGAGCGCGTGTGCGGGCGCTTGACTAGGGTCTGTTATAAACACCTTCCTGACATCTGGGCAATATTCGTAATCAGGGCGGCCGCTATGGGACGTGAGGTGTGAGTTCACCACCAGCGTCAGCGACGAATGTACC
>JAQGNH010000038.1 GCA_028291945.1 Betaproteobacteria bacterium | reverse complement strand
TCGCGAGTGCCGACGCGGGCTTTCGCTTTCTCGATCGCTCGATGCCCAATCTGGACAGAGCGAAGGAGGCTTTCAAGCGCATTTCCGCTGATGGGCATCGCGCAGGAGCGGTGGTCGAGAGCATTCGTGCGAACTTCAGGACTGATGTGCGGACCAGAGTTTCGCTCGAGGTGAACGAGCTCATCCGGGAAGCGATTGCGCTCGAACATCGCGATCTACAGAAGCATCGGATAGTGGTCGAGGCCGAGCCGAACGAGCAGTTGCGGTACGTCCAGGGGAATCGAGTCCAGCTTCAGCAGGTCCTCGTCAACCTGATCACGAACGCCATTGACGCAATGGCAGCCAGCGACGAGCCCAGGGTCTTGTCCGTCAAATCCGGGGGGTATCAGGGTGACGGCGTGCTGATATCAGTTGCGGACACCGGTACAGGAATCAGCTCGCAAGATATCGATCGGATATTCAACCCACTGTTCACGACCAAATCCAGCGGTATGGGGATGGGTTTGTCGATTTGCCGTGCGATTATCGAAGCCCATGACGGCCGGCTGTGGTTTGCCCCGAATACCCCGCGGGGCGCCGTATTTCAATTTACCTTGCGGGCCGATAATTCGAAGTTCCGCCAGTGCTTGGTCTCAGACGCCCAATCGGAACAACGCTCCGTGCGCGCTTGACGGCACCCTCGATCATTTTTCGCTCATTTTTCGATGCCACGGCTCACGTGCCGGGAATGGGTCATCGGTATCCCGAGCGCGCCCGCCATTGTGACCATCTCCGCAAGCGATCCGGCCTGTCCCCGCGCATGCATTCAATCAAATCATTCGTTGGACGAGTTGCTTGCCACACCTCTTGGGACGAACGCTTCGGCTTCGCCCACCCAGCCGCCGCCCATGGCCCGGTAGAGGTTCGCGTACGATTGGAAGTACTGGGATTGCGCCGTTACGTAGTCGAGCTGGGCAATGAACAAAAGCTGCTCGGCGTTGGCGACTTCAAGATAGATCGTCACGCCTTCCCTGTAGCGCAGGGCGGCGAGATCGCGGAATCGGCGTAAGGCGTCGACATGGAGGGCCCTCTCGTCACGGACTTGCTCGAATTTCGCGCGATCTACCAGCGCGTTTTCGACATCCTGGAATCCGCTGATGATCGACCTTTCGTAGTTGTAGAGCGTCTGGCGCTGAAACGCTTCCGCCTCGGCAACCTGGCCGCGCAGACGCCCACCCGTGAAGATCGGCTGGAGGAGACTTCCTCCAAAGGACCACGTTCGTGAGGGTCCGGTGAACAAATTCGACAGCTGCAGGCTCGCGAGTCCGAGCAACGCGGTGAGACTGATGTCGGGAAAATACGCCGCCTTGGCGACCCCGATGTTGGCATTTGCGGCGATGAGCTGCTGCTCGGCCTGCCGGATGTCGGGGCGGCGCTCGAGCAGCGTCGCGGGCAAACCGGCCGGCACCATCGGAAAGAGCAGGCTGTCGATGTCGCGTCCGCGAGCGATCGGACCAGGGTTGCCCCCGAGGAGCACGCTGATGAAATTCTCCTGGCGCGCGATTTCGCGTTCGAGCTCGGGTACGCGTGCGGCCGCATCGCGATATTGCGCCTCCGCCTGCTGATAGTCGCTCTGGGGAACGGCGCCTTCCAGGAAGCGGATCCGTTGGAGCCGTGCCGCTTCACCGAGACTTCGCGACGTATATCGCGCGATGTCGAGCTGCCGATCGAGCGCACGAAGCTGGATATAGCCGGTTGCGACCGTCGTGACCACGGTCAACACGACGGCGCCCCGCCCCTCCGCACTGGCAAGCAGGCTCGCGCGAGCCGACTCTGTCGCGCGGCGCAAGCGGCCCCACACGTCCAGCTCGAAGCTCGCGGAGAGATTCACGCCAAAGTCGTTGAAGGTCACGCCGGCGGGGAATCCCGCATTCGCGCTGGTGCGCTCGCGCAAGGCACTGGCGCCCGCTGTGACCTGTGGAAACTGTGCTGCACGGGTGATGCCGTACTGCGCGAAAGCCTGATCCACGTTGGCGGTCGCGATTTTCAGATCCTTGTTGTTGACGAGCGCCGTTCGAACGAGCTCCGAGAGCACCGGGTCCTGGAACTGATCCCACCACGCGACGTTCGAGATCTCCGCGGACTCGGTCGCGACGAGGCGCCACGCGGGTGGTACATCGATATCGGGGCGGCGATAGTTGGGGCCGACAGTGCAGGCCGTCACTGATGACGCGAGCATCGTGGCGGTCGTGAAAACGCGGAGCATTTTCATCTTTGCGGTTGCGTCGAACATGCCGAGCGTCAGCCGCTAATTCCCGGCGGCTGGGACGCAGCCGCGTTCGAACCTGCGGCACCCGCCGCGCCCGTCGTATCGGTGCGCCGAAATGGCCACTGACGCTCGCTGATACGCTGCATCAGCACGTAGAACACCGGCGTGTAAAACACGCCGACCACCGTCGCGGCGAGCATGCCGAACACGACGGCGGTCCCCAGAGCCTGTCGCGCACCTGCGCCGGCGCCCGACGCCAATGCGAGCGGAAGGCTGCCCAGAATGAACGCGAACGAGGTCATCAGGATCGGGCGCAGCCTGAGCTGCGCGCCGTCGAGCGCCGCCTGCTCGATGGAATCGCCTTCCTTGCGCTTCAGTATCGCGAACTCGACGATCAGGATCGCATTCTTCGCAGCGAGCCCGATCAGCATGATCAGCCCGATCTGCGTGTAGACGTTGTTGTCGAGGTGCCGCAGCAGCAGCCCGAGAAACGCGCCCAATACGCCGAACGGAATCACCAGCAGGATCGCGACCGGCATCGCCCAGCTCTCGTACAGTGCCGCGAGCACGAGGACCACGAACAGCAGCGACACCGCGAATATGAAGCCGGTCTGACCGCCGGTCTTCTTCTCCTGATACGTCGCCTCGCTCCATTCGTAGGCGAAGCCCGGCGGCAAGTCGCGCGCGAGCGTTTCCATCGCGGCAATCGCCTGGCCCGAGCTGTACCCCGGCGCGTTGGTTCCGTTGATGGTGGCAGAGCTGTAGACGTTGTAGCGTTCGTAGTACTGCGGCCCGTTGATCGATCGACTCGTCACGAGCGTCGAGAGCGGGATCATCGTCCCGTTGTCGCTGCGCACGTAGTAGCGGTTGACATTGTCGGGCTGCGTGCGCATCGTTCCTTCCGCCTGCGCCTGGACCTTGTAGGTGCGGCCGAACAGATTGAAGTCGTTGATGTAGAAGCTGCCCAGCAGCGTCTGCAGCGTGAAGAACACATCGCTTAGCGGCACGCCCAGCGATTTCACCTTGTCTCGGTCAACCTCCACCTCGATCTGCGGGATGCGCGGATCGAAGCCGCTGTAGACGAAGCCGATCTCGGGGCGCTTGCGCGCTTCCGCGAGCAGCCCCTGCAGCACCTGCGACAACTGCGCGGGGTCGGCGCCGGTGCGATTCTGCAGCACGAAGGTGAAGCCGCCCGCCGTGCTCAAGCCACGAATCGGCGGCGGATTGAGCACGAGAACTTGTGCGTCCTTGATCTGCGAGTTGAGGCGCGCATTCAGTGTCTGCACGAGAGCATCCACCTTTGTGTCGGCGGATTTGCGTTCATCCCATCGCTTGAAGCGAACGAACGCCGTTCCGTTGTAGGACACCGATTGACCCGTGAGCAGGTTGAAGCCGCTGATGTACACGACGCCGTCCACGCCCGGAATACCGCGGGCGATCTGCGACACTTGCGACATCGCTGCGTTGGTGCGCTCGAGTGCTGCCGCCGCCGGCAGATTCACGAGGGCGAGCGCGTAGCCCTGGTCTTCCGGCGGTACGAACCCGCTCGGCCGTGTCGAGATGAGGCCGTAAACCGCGACGAGCAACACGGCGAACGTCAGCATCACCATGAGCGCATGACGCTCCATGACCGCGACCGTGCGCACATAACCGTCCCGCGAACGATCGAATGCGCGGTTGAATGCCGCAAAGAAGCGGCCGAGCGGTCCGACCGTCGCGCGCTCTTCTACGCGCCGCAGCAGCAACGCGCACATCGCGGGCGTGAAGGTGAGCGCGCAGATCGCAGAGAGGATCACCGAGACGGCGAGCGTGAGCGCGAACTGCCTGTAAAGCTGCCCGGTGAGACCGCCAACGAACGCAACCGGAACGAAGACTGCGGCGAGCACGAGCGCGATGGCGATGACCGGCCCGCCCACGTCGGCGATGGCCGCCTTGGTCGCGTCGAGCGGTGACACGTTGCCTGCATCGAGCCGCCGCTGCACGGCTTCCACGACGACGATCGCGTCGTCCACCACGATGCCGATCGCGAGCACGAGTCCGAATAACGTCAGCGTGTTGATCGAAAAGCCGAGCGCTGCGAACGCGCCGAACGTGCCTATGAGCGAGATCGGCACTACCAGGATCGGAATCAGCGTGGCCCGCCAGCTTTGCAGGAACAGGAACACGACGAACACGACGAGCACGAACGCGATGCCAAGCGTGATCATCACTTCCTTGAGCGACTCGGTCACGAACGGCGTCGTGGTGTACGGAATCGAGTACACCATCCCGGGCGGGAAATGCGCAGCCTGATCGTCGAGCACCTGTTTGACCTGCTTGGACACGTTCAGGGCGTTGGCATCGGGCTGGAGGAAGATGCCGATCAGCGCGGCCGGCATATCGTCGTTGGCCGCGCCGACGGTGTAATCGGCCGCCGCCAGCTCGATTCTCGCGACGTCCCTCAGGCGCACGACCTGCCCGTTGCCCGATTCGCGCAACACGATGTTCTGGAACTCGCCGACGTCGGCGAGCCGCCCCTTCACGAACACCGTGTATTGCATCTGCTGACCCTGCGGGACCGGCGGCAGGCCAAGGCTGCCCGCAGGCGCGATGACGTTCTGCTCGCGCACGACATTGGCGATGTCGGAAGCCGTCACGCCGAGTCGCGCCATGCGCTCCGGATCGAGCCAGATCCGCATGCTGTAATCGCGTGCACCGAAGATCCGCACCTGACCGACACCGGGCACGCGGCCCAGCGAGTCGAAGAGGTTGAGCAGTGCGTAGTTGCTCAGGAATATGGCGTCATAGCGTCGTTCCGGGGAAGTGAGTGCGATCGCTTCCAGGAAGTCGGTGGTGGTCTTGCGCACGGTGACACCGTTGCGGATCACGTCGGAGGGCAGCTGGCTCTGCGCGATCGCAACCCGGTTCTGCACTTCGACCGCATCGATGTTCTTGTCGGTGCCGATGTCGAAGGTCACGGTCAGGGTGTAGGACCCGTCGTTGCCGCTTTTCGAGCTCATGTAAAGCATGTCCTGCGAGCCGTTGACCTGCTGCTCGATCGGCGACGCGACCGATTGCGCGACGACCTGCGCGTTCGCTCCGGGCAGGGTCGTCGTGACCGTCACCTGCGGCGGAACCACCTGCGGGTACTGCGCGACAGGAAGCGAGAACGCGGCCAACGTTCCGATCAGCACCATGAGGAGCGCAATCACCGAGGAGAAGACCGGGCGCTCGATGAAGAAGTTGAGCATGAGCGGATACGTGCGTTACGACGGTTGTGCGGCGCTGCAGATCATCATCGGCTTCTCCACTGCTATTTGGTCGACGCAACCGGTGGCGCATTCTTGTTCGCTTCGTTGACCGATGCGACCACGACGGGCTTCACCTGGATGCCGGCCCGCAGCTTGCCGATGCCTTCGATAACGACACGATCGCCCGCATGCAATCCACTATCGACCACCCAGTCGCTGGCGATGCGATAGTTCGCCACGATCTGCCGGGATTCCACTTTGTCGCCCGCGGACACGACATAGACGGACTTAAGTCCCTGCAGCTCCTGCACGGCTTGCTGCGGGACGCGAATGGCGGAAGGGTTCTCGAACGCCGGAACGATGACGCGAACGAACAGGCCGGGGCGCAACTGGCGTTCGGGATTCGGCACCGACACGCGCACGAGCAGCGTTCCTGATTTCTGGTCGAGCGTCGCGTCGACGAAATCGAGCTTCCCGGGAAGGGGATAGTCGGTGCCGTCCGCAAGGCGCAGGCGAAACGGCGGCGCCTGATCCAGCCGCTCTCCCGGGGGGCGCTTCAGCCGCTTCTGCAACTCGAGCAACTTGTTCTCGCCAATGGCGAAATTCGCCCACATCGGATCGCTGGAGTACAACGTCGTGAGCAGTGTCTGCTGCGCGGTGATCAGCGCGCCGGGCTTGACCAGCGAGGCGCTCATGAAGCCGTCGCGGGGCGCGCGCAGCGTGGTGAACTCGAGGTTCAGCTCCGCATTTCTCACCACCGCTTTTTGAGCTTGCACCGTTGCTGTCATCGAACGCTCCTGCGCAACCGCGTTGTCGTAGTCCTGCTGGCTGACGGCCTTTTGCGCGATCAACCGGGAATTGCGGGCGAGGTTCTGCTGGGCGTTGACCAGGTTCGCCTCGGCCTGGGCGAGACTCGCCTTCGCCTGCGCGAGACTCGCCTGGAATGGGCGCTGATCGATGATGTACAGCAGATCGCTCTTTTTTACGCGACCGCCGTCGGCGAAGTCCTGCCGATCGAGCAACCCCGTTACCTGGGAGCGGATCTCGATCGTGCTCGGCGCCTGAGTCTGTGCCACGTACTCGTCGAACACGGTCACCGCACCCGGCTTGACTTCGATCACCGAGACCTGTGGCGGTGGCGGCGCCGGCGGTTTTGCCGATTCCTTGCAACCGGAAAAGGCAGCGCACATGACGAGCGCGACCATGCAGCGCGTAACGCGGCGAACGTCGTTGCGATTTGCCGCGACTGAGTTCATTCGCACTAAAGATTGCCTCAAGCGATCAGGCGAGCATTCTGTCGTGCGTACGGAGCGCAATCGCTCGACGAAGCGGATCTGCTCCACTGAAAAGTCGGCGAGCTGAATTGGCTTTGCATGAGTTCCCCCGCAAGACCGTCAAGGCTGTCATGACGGTACTACGCCAATGTCGCAGACGACCTCGTCAGTGTGTCAGTTGACTTATTGGGTGAGGAGTCCTCACGCGTTCTCCAATGCGCGGCCGCAGCGTGCTTCATGCCAGCGTGGCGTACCATCGTCATCCCGGACCGCGCGGCGCGCGAAGTGATCCGAGATCCATGGTTCAACTTCAAAATGGATCCTGGCTTACGCCAGGACGACGGACACGCCACCTAGCGAAGCGATCGAAACGCCGCCCGCACCTCTGAAGTGAAGACCTGCGGCTGCTCCCATGCCGCGAAGTGGCCCCCCTTATCGACCTTGTTGTAGTAGATGAGTTTGGGGTACGCCCGCTCTGTC
>JAQGNH010000267.1 GCA_028291945.1 Betaproteobacteria bacterium | reverse complement strand
CGTAATGCATCGACCGTCGCGTCGCTGACACCGGCGGCGCGCGCCGATGCCGCATGCGCGTTCCAGATGTACTGGCAATCGTTCTCACGCGCCGTGACCAGCATCGCAAGCTCCTGGATCTTTTTCGGGAGCGACGATTCGGTCCGCAGATACTTGTTCAGGGCATTCACGTGCTGCTGCGCCTTGGGCACGTTGATGATCACGGACGAAGGGCCGTGACGAGGGACGGCTCCGTAGCCTTTGATGAGCTCGTCGAAAGCGGCACGCTGGTCTTCGGGAACGTTCTCGCGGCTTGCTAAAGGTAGTCTTGCCACAGGGACCTCCTGTTGGTTGAGTTCGAAAACGCCAGTCGTTGATTTAGCGGCGTGCACCGACCCGTGCGGCGGCGGTCGGCGCGTAGGCTCCGCCGCCCTGCGGGACCGTCACGGGTCGGCCTTTGCACCTGAAAGCTTGATCAGCTTTGCGTACTTCTCGATTTCCTGCCCAAGAAACTGCGTGAATTCGGCGGGCGTGCTTCCCACAGCAGGATTGTCGAGACGTCGCAGGTAATTTCGAACGTCAGGATGCTGCAAGCTTTTCGCGATTTCGGCTTGGAGCTTGTCGACGATGGCCAACAAGGTACCTGGCGGCGCCCACATGGCTACCCAGTTGTCGACGTTGAAACCTGGATAAACGGAGGCTACCGTGGGCAATTCGGGTAACAATTCAGAGCGACGCAAGGTGGTGACCGCCACGGCATATATCTTCCTAGCGTTCATCAGCTCTCGCGCCGTGGCCGGTGACGGGAACGCAATGTCGACTTCACCACCGAGAAGGGCGGCGGTCGCAGGCACCGCGCCTTTGTAGGGGATGTGGTTGAACTTGAGGCCAGAAACAAGTTGCAGCCAGGCGCCTGCCAGATGGGTCGTTGTACCGACTCCATTGGAACCGAAATTGAGACCCTCCTTGCGTGACTTCGCGAGCCCGATGAGCTCCTTGAGCGTGCGTGCAGGAACGGAGGGATGGACCGCGATCGCAATCGAATTCGAGGATATTTGCGAAACCGGTATCAAGTCAGGGACCGGCCGCTTCGGGAATAGAGTCGCGTTGACAGCCATCGATGCCGTAGATATCAGCAACGTGTAACCATCCGGCGGGCTTTTCGCAACATACTCGGCACCGATCGTGCCGCCCACGCCGGTACGGTTCTCGACGACAACGGGCTGCCCCCACGTCACGCTGAGGCGCTGTGCGACAAGACGTGCGACCCCATCGTTGCCTGACCCCGCGGCAAACGGGTAAATGATGCGTATCGGCCGGGTCGGATAATCCTGCTGGGCCTGCGTCGAATTCACGAACAGGATACACAGAGCGATAGCGACCGCGCGGTTCACAAGCCATTCTGGTTGTCGCACATTGCCTCCGTCACGTAACTCATCCGGGGCGGATTCCGGCACCGGAAATTATTCTCGCGAACTGAGCTGTGTCTGCCCGCATGAACTCCGCAAACTCCCGAGGAAAACACCTTTCAGAATTCGTAGAGGCGAGCAGGATTTTTCACAAGTATCCTGTTGCGCAGGGTCGCGTCCGGCGCCCACATGGGCAATAGGTTAAAGACCAGGCCATTGTCCACCTGCATTAGTGGCGTCACCTCGGTCGGATTCCGGCTCGATCCGGTATTCGGGTGCGGCCAATTCGTGCCCCAGAGAATTCGAGCGGGATTCGCCGCAATCAACGCTCTGGCGAGCGGCGCGTATCCCGCGTAGGTGTCTCGCGGCCCGCTGCCTACCGAAATCTTCACGTACGCTTTGCCGGAATGCACGAGCTCCGCCAATTCGTAAAAGCCGGGCTGCTGCACGCCGAGCTCCGGACGTGCGCCGCCGAAGTGATCGAATACCAGTGGTACAGGCGAGGCAGCGAGCGCATCCTTCAGCGCTGCAATCATCGGTGGCCGCGTGTTGAACTGTATGTGCCACTTGCGATGCTTCACGCGTGTGAGCGCGTCCTCGAAGCGCTTGCGCGCGATGTCTGGATCGTTCGTTCCCCCGGTCGTCAGATTGAGTCGAATACCTCGCACACCGGCCTTGTGCATCGAGTCGAGCTCCGCTTCCGACGTCTTCTCATCGATTACGGCGACGCCTCGCGCATCGCGCCCTCGCGCTTGCATACCCCAAAGAGTGGCCGCGTTGTCCGTGCCGTAGACACTGGGAGTCACAATCACCACGCGCTGTATGCCCAACGCCTTGTGTAGGGCCAGCATCTGCTCCGGGGTTGCCATCTCCGGCGTGTATACGCGGCCGGAAAAAAAGGGAAACTTTGCGGGGTCTCCGTGGATGTGCGTATGGCAGTCGCAAGCACCCGCTGGCACCGCGAAACGTACGGGAGATACGTGTTGCACCGCATCGGCAAGACTGAATCGCGTATGGAGCAGCGTGCCTGCGGCGAGCGCGGCTTTGAGGACTCTACGACGACCTTCCATTGACTCTCCCTATTCGGGCCGGATTCCGGCGCCCGAAATTATTTTCGCGAACTGCGCTGTGTCTGCGCGCATGAACTCTGCAAACTCCCGAGGCGAGCTTCCCACCGTCTCATAGCCCAGCTCGAAGATCCGCTGACGGACGTCTGGCAAAGCAAATACCGCGACAATTTCGCGATGCAGCCGTTGAATGATTTCGGCCGGCGTGCCCGCCGGGACAAGAAAGCCCTGCCAACCCACCATATTGAAGCCCGGCACGGTTTCGGCAATAGTCGGCATTTCGGGCAGGATCGTAGAACGCTGCACACTGGAAACAGCAAGCGCGCGAGTCTTGCCCGCTTTGATGTGGGGCAAGGACGTCGCTATGACGTCGAACTGCGCCTGAATCTGCCCGCCGATGAGATCCGCCGTCGCCTGCGGTCCGCCTTTATATGGCACGTGTACGAGTTTGATGCTGGTCAGGTTTTTGAGTAGCTCGCCCGCAAGGTGACCCGGCGAACCGGTGCCTGAAGAACCAAACGTGAGCTGGCCCGGGCGCGCTTTTGCAAGCGTGATGAATTCGGCCACCGTCCGCACCGGCAGGGATGGATGCACCACGAGCAGGAAGTGGACTGCGACGGTCTGCGTGATCGGCGAGAAGGTCTTCGCGGCGTCGTACGAGAGCTTATACAAGCTCGGGTTGGTCGCTAACGCGGTTGCTCCGAGCAAAATCGTATATCCATCGGGCGGCGATCTGGCGGCAGTTTCGGTGCCGATGATGCTGTTGGCGCCCCCTCGATTGTCGATGACCACGGCCTGACCCAGCCGCTCGGAAAGCCTGGGACCGACAATCCGCCCCACCACATCCGGGGACGAACCCGCAATGTACGGGATGATGCAGCGGATCGGGCGGTTGGGGTAGGTCTGCGCACTGGCATCGTTCGCGAGAATGCCGGCTCCGCACATGCTCGCGAACAATCCGACGGCTCGAAGAGACGGGCACGCTGCGAATGCGTCCATATTTCCCCTCCCTACGCGATGCTACGCCTGAAACGAAGCCGCTATCGGGTCCGCGATCTTTCGCGCCCCGCGCCGTGACATTGCAGGCGAGGGAAGCCGAGGCCATCGAGTGCCGCGGCAACGAACAGCGATAACGCGCGCCGCGGCGGATTCATGCTATGCCGTGCCCCACGCGATGCCGTTGCGCAGAAGCTGATTGAACGCATCGGTTTCCCACGGTCCCCGGAACGTCGTGGGCTGCGTGTCGGTCCGCCCCTCGCGCGAGGCGGGATTGTGGCAATGACCGAACGCGAGGTAGGTCACGTTACCGTCGCCGACCTTGCGGGTGTAGCTGAGAACGCGGGTCCTGCCGTCGGGCTGGAGAGAGGTATCCGAGCCGTAGAGGGGCTCGACGCTGGATGATACGGCCCTCGCACCATAGTCCGCGGTGAGTAGTATGTGTGTCGAGCCCGGATCCTGGAGCTCGATGAAGTAGGGCTCGTCCTCGATCTCGAACGAACCGCCGAGCCCTTGGGTAAGCGGGTGATCGGTGTCACGCACGTCGACGCGGAACTTGCACAGCGGCGGATGCGTGAGGAACATGCTCCCGAGCAGCGCGTGATGCTCGGTCTTGACCGTGCGGCGCTGGCGCTCGCCCTCCACTTTCTGCGCACGACCGCCGCTCGTGCCGTGCAAGCCCAGCCAGTGACCGCCCCGCTCCAGCCAGCTACGGATGGCGTGGGTCTGTGCGGCATCCGGGTAAGGTCCGGCAACATAGGTGACCAGTAACCGGCTGACCGGCAGCCACTTCTCGATGTCCGCGAAGTCGTTGGCGACCGACGCCTGAACGTCCTGTTCGGCCAGAAGCTCCAGCAACCGCAGGCGCGCGTGGTCGTGATCGTGTCCGGCGCTCGAGCCGACCGGAAAACCGCCGGCAACGACGTGCGCCCGGCGGAGCTTTCGTTCTGTCATCGGATTACCTCCTTATTGCAAGGCTACGGCAGCCTCACGAACTCGATCCAGTTCGGGCCTGCTCCGGTCGGGTAATCCGCGAGCTTGGTGAGCGCACCGGTTTCCGGATCGATCCGGTAAGCGCTCAGGGTGTTCGTTTGCGTACCCGCCGCGACGAGATACCGTCCGAACGGGTCGATGTTGAAGCCGCGCGGCTCTTTGGCTACCGGGACGTGACCGGCCGGCGTCACGTGACCCGTCACCGCATCGACCCGGAATATGGCGAGCGTCAGCGGATGGCGACCCGAGGCGTACAGCCACTTGCCGTCCGGGGTGATGTGAATGTCGGCGGCGCGCACGATGCGATCCTTGTCGAACTCCGGCGGGATGGTGCTCGAGACCTGGAGCTCGGTCAACGCCCCGCTGCGTGCGTCGTAGCCGTAGCTGTAGAGGGAACCGTCGTATTCGTTCAGCAGGTACATGAACCGATAGTTCGGATGGAACACGAAGTGGCGCGGCCCTGCCTTCGGCTGGACGTGCACCGGCGGGAGCGGATCGGGATCGAAGAGTCCGCTCGCGGCGTCGAACGCATAGCGCACCATCGCGTCCCCGTCGCAGCTCGCGACGAATGCGAAACGGTTCGACGGGTCCGGCAGGATCGAATGCGTCTTGGGCGGCGTGCGGATCACCTGATGCGGCGCCTGCACGTGGCCATGCGGGCCGATCGCGCTGACGCTGATCCACCCGGTACGCCGTCCCTCTCCCTCTGATTCCGGGTTATAGGCGCCGAGCAGGAACCTGCCGGTGCGGTCGGTGCTGATGTAGGGCGCGCTGTTCGGCGCGGGCGCGTTCCCAAGGTGGGTCAGCATCCCGTTCGCGCCGTCGATTGCGAAGCTCGCGATCGAGTAGGGCTCGGTGCGCAACGCGATGAACAGGAAGCGGCGATCCGGGCTCACGGCCATCGGCATCGCTTTGCCGGTGACGGAGACATCCTGAACCTTGTTCAATTCTCCGCTCGAGGACATGCGGAAAACCGATATCTGCCTCGCATCCTGCTGCGATACGTAAACGTAGAGTCCGCTTTCCGCCATATCTCTTCTTTCTTGCGCGCCGCGCGTAGTTGAGCAGAATCGCTACCTACTCGACCGCATGCCTTTATTGCACTCTTACGTACTTATCAACACGAAGCTCTTTGGTGCGCCCGACATAGATGTTGCCCATAGAATCGATGCCCATGCCGTGCGCGTGCGGCATCTCCCACCGAGTCAGCACCGCGCCATTGGCGTCGCGCACGCTCACAGACGGCTTGCTCGTCGCGGTCGCCTGTTCCAACAGGTAGAAGATCCCGTTCTTGTCTCTCGCCATGTCGTTCGGGCCGCCCATGCCCGTCCACATGCCGATAAATTTCCCGTCCGGCGTGAATATCTGCACGCGCGAGTTCGCGCGATCGCTCACGTACAGAGTGCCGTCGGGCGAGGTCACCATGCTGTGAGGCAGATGGAACTCTCCCGGCGCGTTCTTACCGGGCTGTCCCCACGACTGAACCAGCTCGCCGTCTTTGGTGAAACGGTGTACCCGGCTGTTTCTATAGCCGTCGGTCACGTAGAGATCACCGGAAGGGCCCGGCATCAGTTCCGTCGGATGATTGAATGGCCCCGCCGCCCGCAACGGCAGGTTGTGCCAGTCTTCGCAACCGGTATCGGAAGCTTGTCCTCGCGTGCCCAACTGCTTGACGACCTTGCCGTCGAGCGTACAGACCATCGCCACGTTGTCCGTCTGGTCGGTCAGGTAAACCATGTCGTCGACGATCCTGAAACCGTGGGGACGCTTGAATTGTCCGCTCCCCCACGACCGCAGGAATTTGCCGTCCGTGTCGAACACCAGCACCGCTGGATCCTTGCGCTGGAAAACGTAGAGCCGATCCTGGGAATCGGTTGTAAGCCTGCTGATCAGGCCGAAAGCCTCGCTCGCGGGCAACCTCGCAAAATCCTCGACGAGCTCGTACGTGTATCCGTTCGATCCTACTTTCATCACAGTCCTCCCCTGGTAGATCCTTTCACCATTGCAAGACGCGCGCAATGATGCGCGCG
>JAQGNH010000239.1 GCA_028291945.1 Betaproteobacteria bacterium | reverse complement strand
GATCGTACGCAAGATTCGAGTACAAAGTCACGTTGATGGCGTGGCCCAGGCTCACGTTAAGCAGCGTGTAGCCGTCGGGCCGGCTCTTGGCTGCCATATTCGCGCCGATGTTGCCGCCGCCACCGCTGCGGTTATCGACGATCACGGGCTGATGCCACGCCGCGTTGAGCTGCGCGCCGACGATGCGCGCAAGCATGTCGTTGACGCCGCCGGGCTGGCTAGCCACGATATAGCGCATAGGCTTCGTCGGATAATCTCCGTCGGCCAGTGCGTGGTGCCCGGGCACTATTAGCGCTGCTGTCGCGGCTATCAGGAATGGATATGCAGGGCGGCTGCTCGACTGCAGCCAGAATGCTGTGAGGCTCAATATGACTTTGCTTCTATCGTTGCGGGAAGTACCGTGAGGTTCATTTGGGATGCGCGCAACGAAGCATGGAGCGTACCATTGGTCCACGCACGGATTTGCCGGAGTGTGGACGCCAGGTATTCCCGGACAGGCCCCACGCGAGAGCGCGACGGGCATCATTGGTGCACGCCGCGGACTCTGGTTTCAGTGCGAGGTGTAGCCCGCGTCGATGCTCCGTGGTGAGCGCTGTGACAAGTTTGCTGGCATATGACGTGCTAACGAAGCAAGGCTCCGCGTGCGAAGCGTTCGCCGCAAAGAAAGATCGAGCTCTGAATGGTCGACTACGAGCTGATCGCCGACTGCGCGAAGATGTTGGATGCAATGTTTGCGATGTACTCGAGCCTGTCGATGAGGGAGCACGCCGTGGGTCATTCATAGTGAACACGAGAGGTCTCACGCAATTGTCGAGAGGAGTGGTGTTGGCTGCCCTCGCAGCGACCTTTGCGAATCCGCCCGGCGGGGAAGCAGCTATCGCCTCGGCTCAAGCGTTTCCGAGCCGACCGACTCGCCTCATCGTTCCATGGGCACCCGGCGGTATCAGCGACACGTCCGCGCGCATACTCGCGCAGCACATGTCGGCAAGCCTGGGACAGCCGGTGATCGTCGATAACCGCCCCGGCGCCGGGAGCACGGTCGGCACCGACATGGTCGTGAGATCGTCCGCCGATGGTTACACACTGCTTTACGCCGACGTGACCACGATGGCGATCAACGCTACGGCTTATCCGAAGCTTTCGTACGACACGGTCAGGGACTTGAGTCCCATCACCATGGTCGGCGCCTCACCCTTGTTCCTCGTAGCGCACCCGTCAGTCCCGGCGAAGACTGTGCAGGATCTCGTGACGCTGGCCAGGGCCAAACCCGGAACGCTCAATTACGCGTCAGCGGGAAACGGCAGCACCCTGCATCTTGCGGCGGAGCTGTTTCGCGGCGCGGCGAACGTGAACATCGTGCACGTGCCGTTCCACGGCGCGGGCCAGGCCATGGGCTCACTGCTCTCCGGTGAAGTCGGACTCATCTTTTCCGCTTCACCGCCGATCCTGCCGCACGTCAAGAGCGGCGCGCTGCGCGCGCTCGCAACGACCAAGCCCACTCGCTCGAGCGTATTGCCGGACGTGCCTGCGCTCGCGGAGCTCTATCCCGGATTTCAGATCTTTATCGTGAACGGCGTACTCGGGCCGGCGGGTCTGCCGCGCGACCGGATCGACCGCGTTCAGGCAGAAGTCGCCAAAGCGACGCAGACCGCCGACGTACAAAAGCGATTCGAAGCGCTCGGCGTCGAAACCAGGACCAGCTCGCCCGCGGAGCTGGCCGCGTTTCTCAAGACTGAAATCAATCGTTTCGGAAAACTGATTCGCGATACGGGTACGAAACTCGAGTAGAAACTAGTCTGCGGTCGCGCCGGATTGCTTGACTACTTTTGCCCATTTCGTAATTTCAGCTTTGACGTAAGCCTTGAAAGTCTCAGGAAGAGAACCGACCGGGTCCACTCCGCCGGCCGCGAGGCGATCCCTCACATCGGCAAGCTTCAGACTGCGGGACATGTCTTCGTAGAGCCTGCTCACGACGGTCCGCGGCGTGCCGGCGGGTGCCAGCAATCCATATACGCCGATGACTTCGTAACCGGGGTACCCAGACTCCGCAACGGTCGGCACGTCGGGCAAGAGTAGCGAACGCTTGAGGCTCGACACCGCCAGCACCTTCAGTTTTCCGCTTTTCACGTGAGGCAGCGCGCCCGACGTCGACGATAAAAAGACATCGACTCGTCCCGCCATGAGGTCGATCAGAGCCGGTCCGGTTCCTTTGTAAGCAACGTGCACGGCATCGAAGCCTGCGAGGGTCTTGAGCAGCTCCATCCCCAAATGGCCGGCCTGTCCTATACCGGGAGAAGCGTATGACACTCCATCTTTCTTCGACTTCGCACGCGCGACGAATTCCTTGAGTGTTTTCACCGGCACGGAAGGAGGTACGACGATGACGTACGACCCGGACGCGATTTGCGTAATGAAGCTGAAATCTTCCACGGCATCATACGAGAGCTTCCGATAAAGACTCGGATTGATGACGTGGCTCGGCCCTACGAGCACCAACGTGTGACCATCGGGCGGCGCTTTCGCCGCAAGCTCTGCTGCGATATTCCCGCCCGCCCCGCCGCGGTTATCGATCACGAGCGGCTGTCCGAGCGAGGACCCCAGATCTTGTGCCACGATGCGCGCGATGAAATCGAGAGAGCCGCCGGGGGGTGCCGCCACGATGAGCCGCACAGGTTTGCTTGGATAAGACGGGCCCGATGCGCCACCCGCGGCCGATGCCCACAAGACGAGCGACAAAACGGCACACGATCTACGGATCGAGCAGTTGCGTATTTTCATTTTCTCTTATTACAGGCGTTTGCCGGCGCAGGCAGGCTCGTTATTGAGCGGATTTCACGAGACCGAGCTCGACCAGCATCGCGCGGTAGCGCTGCGCCTGCTCATCGAGAAAAGCGCGACTGCGGCCGCTTGGAAGGTACGTATTGTCCCAGTCGTTCTCCTCCAGCTCTTTCTTCCACTCCGGGCTCTTGACCAGACGCGCGAATGCCTGGTCCCAGAATGCGAGCTGTGCGCTAGTCATGTCCCGCGGGCCCACGAGCATGCGAAAACTCGGTACCACGATGTCCAGGCCCTGCTCTTTCCACGTCGGCACTTGCGCGAAAGCACCGCCCTGCCGAGTGGGCGAAGCCACAGCCACGATGCGCAGCTTACCCGAGGCCAGCACTGGGACATACGTCGAAGTGGGAGTAGGCACGACAGTCACGTGGCCGCCCATCAATGCGGTTACCGCTTCGATCGACGACTTGTAGATGACCACCTTGACCCTTTTCACGTCGACGCCGGCAAGCTTGGCCAGCTGCCCCGCGGCGATGTGATTTCCGTTGCCGCGGCTCGTACCGAACGCGAACGTCACCGACTCGGGATCCTTCTTCAGGCGCTCGAGCAGGTCCGCGCCCGTCTTGATCGGCCCGTCCGCTTGCACCGCGAAGCCTATGTATTCGCTGTAGAGCACGCTGACCGGCGTGAAATCAGTGTGACTGATGGGACTTACGCCGAGGATGAAATTGGTGACGAGGCTCGGTGTAGCCGTGGCGATATAGTGACCGTCACCCTTGAATTGCTGGAGGTAGCTGTAAGCGATGTTGCCACCTCCGCCGCCCTTGTTCACGATGTTGATCGGCATGCCCAGCGCCACTTCGTCCTGAAGAATTTTCTGGATGATGCGCGCCGTGCGATCCTGCCCACCGCCCGATGTCGCGGGAATAACGAATTCGACCGCGCGCTCCGGCTTCCAGGCGCTCGTCGCCGCGAACGCTGCACTCCCGCAGCTCATCGCAACGGCGATGATGAAACGCGAGAGCAGCGCACATCGGTTATGACGGGCCGACGTATTCAACTTGGTAGTGAAAACTTTCTTTGTAATTTTTTGAGCGATCGTCATGGATGCTGTGTGTCTATTCGAGCTTCACGCCTGCCGCGCGGATTACTTGCCCCCACTTTTTCAGCTCGGCGTCGATGAATGCGGAAAACTGCGCCGGAGTGCTGGCGACGGTGTCGGCGCCGACTCCGGCGAAGCGCTCACGCAGCTCGGGGGTTTTCATCGCCCTCGTCATCTCCGCGTGCAGTTTGTCGATGGTGGGCTTGGACGTGCCCGCAGGCGCGTGAAAACCGTACCACGAGCCGACTTCCACCGTCGGCAGTCCCGCTTCCTTCATTGTGGGCACGCCTGGCAGCAATGGCGAACGGTCGGGACGCGCAGCCGCGAGTGCGCGCAGCTTGCCGGCCTTCACCTGGGGCACGAGGACTGACGGGCTTTCGATTGCAATCTGCGCTTCGCCAGATAACAGCGCGGGGACGACAGGCGCGCCGCCTTTATAGGGCACATGCGTCAGCGTAATACCCGCGGCTGTCTGCAAAAGCGCGCCAGCGAGATGTGAGGGCGACGCGTTGCCCGACGACGCGAACAGTATGGCGCCGGGTTTTGCTTTGGCGAGCGCAATGAGCTCCTTCACGGTCGTCGCCGGCACCGAAGGATGTACGACGAGGAAGAACCAGCTCGCGGCCGCAAGCGTGATCGGTGTGAGGTCCTTCACCGGGTCGTAGGGCAGCTTCGCGTACACGAACGGGCTGATCACGAGCGGCCCGAAGCTGCTCCCGACGAGCGTGTATCCGTCAGGGGGTGCCTTGGCCACGAGGTCCATCCCGATGTTGCCGCCCGCGCCGGCGCGATTGTCGATGACCACGGGCTGACCCCATACCTCGCTCAGCTTCTGTCCAACCGCGCGCGCGATGATGTCGGAGGGTCCGCCAGGCGGGAACGTGAGCACGATGCGTATGGGCTTGTTTGGGTAATTGGCAGCGCTGTCCTGCGCGGGAACAGCGAGGCTGCTGAGTGTCATCGCGACAGCGATGCATGACGTGATGCACAGGCGCATGGATTCTCCAGTTGAAGCGCGGGCTCGTC
>JAQGNH010000236.1 GCA_028291945.1 Betaproteobacteria bacterium | reverse complement strand
TGGTGGTGATGTGCGCGTACGTGGTAGAGATCTGTCTGATCGCGTTTCCCATTCCGGCCCGCTTCAGCGTCGGCTGGTATGCAGGTCGCGTCTGCGGGCTCCTGTCCGGCAGTCTCGTCCTGTTTGTCCTGCTGTACGAGATAACGCTGCTCTACCGGCGGCGGGCCGAAGATAAATTGCGCGAGCAAGCCCGCCTTCTCGATCTCACCCATGACACGATCTTCGTCCGCAACATGACCGACGTCATCACCTACTGGAACCGCGGGGCCGAGGACCTATACGGATGGATCCGCGAGGAGGCGCTGGGCAAGCTATCTCACCAGCTGTTGCAGACAATCTTTCCGGCACCGCTTGAGGAGATCAGCGCGGAGCTGCTGCGCACTGGCCGTTGGGAAGGCGAGCTCGTGCACACCAGGGCAGATGGAACCCAGGTCGTGGTGGCGAGCCGATGGGCGCTGCGGTCGAATGCGCAGGGCAACCCGCTTGCCATCCTGGAGACGAACAACGACATCACTGCCAGCAAGCGGGCCGCAGAGGCGCAGCTCCGACTAGGGGCAATCGTGGCATCTTCTGACGATGCGATCATAAGCAAGACGCTCGGAGGGATCATTACCAGTTGGAATGCCGGCGCTCAAAGAATTTTTGGTTACGCGGCGGAGGAGGTCTGCGGGCAGCCGATCAACATTCTCATCCCGCCCGACCGCCAGTTTGAAGAGTCAGACATCATCGAAAAAATCAGGCGCGAAGAAAGCGTTCGCCACTTTGAAACCGTCCGGATCCGGAAAGACGGCGGGCTAGTCCACGTTTCTTTGGCTATCTCGCCGATCAAGGACGACGCCGGCCAGATCATTGGCGCGTCCAAGATCGCCCGCGACATCACCGAGCGCAAGCTCGCGGAGGCCGAGCGTGCGCGGCTCGGCGAGCGACTGCGCGAGGCCGAGAAGATGGAAGCCATCGGGCGGCTGGCCGGCGGCATCGCGCATGACTTCAACAACGTCCTGGGCGGCATCCTTGCGTACGGTGAAATGCTTTTCGAAGAAGCACCGGCGGACTCGGCACGGAAGCGCCATGCGCACAACGTGCTCACCGCCGCGACCCATGGCCGCGCGCTCGTCCAGCAGATTCTCGCCTATAGCCGCAGCCAACGCGGCAAGCGCGCCCCGGCCGACGTCTGCCGCGCTGTGACCGAGACGCTCGAGATGGTAAGCGGCTCGTTGCCTGCGAACATCCCTCTTGACGCAAGCATTCCCGGGTCGCCGCTCGTTGCGTTCGGCGATGCTACCCAGCTGCACCAGGTCGTGATGAACCTGTGCAGCAATGCGATCCAGGCGATGAGCGACGGCGGCACGTTGCGCGTGGCGCTCGAGGCCGTACATCTCTCCACCGAGCGCGTGCTTTCTCACGGAACGCTGAGTCTAAGTCATTACGTGTGCCTGACGGTCGAAGACAGCGGATCCGGCATGGACGAGACGACGCTCGCCCGCATCTTCGAGCCGTTCTTCACCACCAAGGAGGTCGGCCGGGGTACCGGTCTGGGACTGTCGCTGGTATACGCGATCGTCACCGACCTTGCCGGCGCGATCGACGTGAAGAGTGCGGTCACACAGGGCAGCACGTTCGCGATCTACCTGCCGCTGGCGGAGATGGCGGCCGCTGCTGCGATTGAAGTCGAAAATCCGATGCCACGAGCCCATGGCGAGCGCATGTACTACTCGTCGATGCCGAGGAGCCGCTCGTGACGGCCTACTTGCCGTCGTGGTTGTGACCGGCTGCAGCGCAACCGTACTGACGCAGCGGGCACTCGCCGCCCGCATCAGTGAACTGCTGACCGCTCGGAGGATCCTTCCATGACGGAGCGTTCTGAGTACGCGCTGGAGGCGCTGCGGGAAGGCCGGGAGTTCACCCTTTACCGCGGCCGGCAGCACGACAACCCCTTCCCGGTCCTGGCAGTGGCACTCACCGCAGAACGGCCGTCGCCTCAGAGCCTCCGGCGGCTCGAGCATGAATACTCGCTCGCCGCCGATCTCGATCCCGCCTGGGCCGCCCGGCCTCTGGCGCTCACTCGTCACGAAGCGCGCACGATGCTCGTACTCGAGAACCCTGGCGGTGAGCCCCTGGATCGGGTCCTTGATCGTGGCCAGGGGCAACCGCTCGAGCTGACTCGCATCTTGCGCATCGCCATCGGCCTGGCGACAGCACTTGGCCAGGTCCACGCGCACGGTCTCATCCATAAGGACATCAAGCCTGCGAACGTGCTCGTCGATGACGCTGGCAAGGTATGGCTCACCGGATTCGGGATCGCGTCCCGGCTTCCGCGCGAGTCGCAGGCGCCGGCGCCGCCGGAGGTCATTGCCGGCACGCTCGCCTACATGGCGCCCGAGCAGACCGGCCGGATGAACCGCTCGATCGATGCGCGCAGCGATCTCTACTCTTTGGGCGTCACCCTGTACCAGATGCTCACGGGCACTTTGCCGTTCGCTGCCGCCGATGCCCTGGAGTGGGTGCACTGCCATATCGCGCGCCAGCCGACTCCGCCCGGTGAACGCGCCGCAGTCCCCGGGCCGCTCTCGACGATCACCATGAAGCTCCTCGCCAAGAACGCGGAGGAGCGCTACCAGACCGCCGCTGGCCTGCAGACCGATCTTCGGCAGTGCCTGGCGCAATGGGAGTCGCATGGCCGCATCGATGCGTTCCCGCTGGGCGCGCACGACGCGTCGGACCGGTTCCGGATCCCGGAGAAGCTGTACGGGCGGGAGCGCGAAATCGACACCCTGCTCACAGCCTTCGACCGGGTCGTGGCGGACGGCACACCGGAGCTCGTGCTCGTGTCCGGTTATTCCGGTATCGGGAAATCCTCGGTGGT
>JAQGNH010000234.1 GCA_028291945.1 Betaproteobacteria bacterium | reverse complement strand
CTGCACCGCCTGGCCGATCTGCTGAATCGCGGCAGCCGCGTCACGCTGCTTTGCGGAGCCGGGTGCGCTGGGGCGCATAACGAGGTGATCGAGCTTGCCGGCAAACTGAAAGCGCCAATCGTGCACGCGCTGCGCGGCAAGGAGCACATCGAACACGACAATCCGTTCGATGTCGGCATGACGGGGCTCCTTGGGTTCGCCTCCGGATACTGGGCGATGAAGAACTGCGACACGCTGCTGCTGCTCGGGACGGACTTCCCGTACCGCCAGTTCTACCCGGAGAAGGCCCGCATCGCGCAGGTGGATATCCGGGCGGCCGCGCTCGGCAATCGATGCGCGCTCGATCTCGGCATCGTCGGGACGGTGAGCGATACCGTAAGCGCGCTTCTTCCGCTGGTCGACGGGAAGACGAATTCCGAGCATCTAGACACCGCCCTCGCGGACTATCGCAAGGCCCGCACCGACCTCGACGCCCTGGCGGAAAGCGGACCGCGCAGCAAAGTCATCCACCCGCAGTACCTGAACCGGATCGTGAGCGAGCTGGCCGACGACGACGCGATCTTCTCGTGCGACGTCGGCACGCCGACCGCATGGGCGGCGCGCTATCTGAAGATGAACGGGCGACGCCGGCTCATCGGCTCATTCCTCCATGGGTCGATGGCGAACGCCATGCCGCAGGCCATTGGCGCGCAGGCCGCTTTCCCCGGGCGCCAAGTGATCTCTCTTTCCGGCGACGGCGGCTTCGCCATGATGATGGGTGAGTTCGTGACGCTGCTCCAGACGAAGTTGCCGGTGAAGATCATCGTGCTCAACAACGGCACCCTGGGCTTCGTGGAAATAGAGATGAAGGCATTCGGCTTTCTCGATGCCAACGTCGATCTCAAGAACCCCAACTTTGCCGAGATGGCCCGCGCGATGGGCATCAAGGGTGTGCGCGTCGAGAAACCGCAGGACGTTCACGCCGCGGTTCAGGAAGTGCTTCAGCACGATGGGCCCGCGCTTCTGGATGTCGTCACCGCTCGCCAGGAGCTGGTGATGCCGCCGACGACGACCTTCGAGGAGGCGCATAAGTTCGGCATGTTCATGCTCAAGGCAGTCCTCGACGGACGGGCGAGTGAGCTCATCGATCTGGCGAAAGTGAACTTGACGCGTTAGGGCCCAGCGCTGCGCTGTCGCGAACGACCAGTGCGGTGCGTGCCGACCATGCGCGCGTGATCACGATCGTTTCTACACCGTGGCAGCGGACCGTTTCCACGCCAGCGGAGGAAAAAGATGGACTCTCTTAGCTCACTGCTGAACTCGCAGCCGTTGATCGCCTTGTTTCTTACTATCGGACTGGGCTACGCCGTCGGCAATATCAAGATTGCGGGCTTTTCGCTCGGCGTCGGCGCCGTGCTGTTCGTCGGGTTGCTCGTCGGCGTTGTCGCGCCGAAGGCGGCGCCGCCGGGGTTCGTCGGCACCATGGGTCTCGTGCTGTTCCTCTATGGCATCGGCATTCAGTATGGCGTGGATTTCTTCCGCGGCCTGGTAAGCCCTACGGGGATCAAGGCAAACCTTCTTGCGCTCACGGCCGTGATCGGCGGCGTAGCCGCCGCTATGGCATGCGCGCACTACATGGGTATCGGAATCGATTTCATGCTCGGCATTTACGCTGGATCGCTCACGAGCACAGGCACGTTGCAGGCGGCCACCACGGCCGTTGGTAACCAGCATCCCGCCGTCGGCTATGCATGTGCCTATCCGTTCGGCGTGTTCGGGCCGATCCTCTGCTTTTATCTCTTCAGCATGCTGCTGCGTCCGAAGATCGAAGTGCCGGAGCCCAAGCGCCTGGCCACCGCGGAGATTCCTGCGACGTTCCACAAGCTGACCGGCATGTCGATCGCGTCGGTCATGCCCAAGATACCCCACGGCGTGGAGCTCATCGGTTTGCGCCGCCAAGGCACGAACGTGCTGCCGCAGCCGGAGCTCGTGTTTGCCGAAGGCGATGTGCTGGTGCTCGCGGGCTTTCCGGAAGCGATGGCCAAACTTCAGGGGCTCAGTCCGGGGCGCGACGCGCTGGCAGACCGGCGTCATCTCGACTATCTGATGGTCTACGTCTCGAAGCCGAGCATGGTGGGCCTGCGTCTCGCGGACGTGCCGCAGCCTCCCGGAGTCACGGTGGAAATCTTCCAGGTTCGCCGCGGCGACGCCGACATCCTGCCGCGTCCCGATCTCGTGCTCGAATATGGTGACCGGCTCGGTCTCATCGTCGAGACGAGCAGCCGTGCAGCCGCCATCAAGCATTTCGGCGATTCCGTTCTGGCCGAGGCCAACTTCAGCTTCGTTGCGCTCGGCATCGGTATCGCGCTCGGCGCAGCGGTCGGCCTCATTCCGATTCCGGTTCCCGGCGTTGGCACGGTCACGCTCGGCCTCGCCGGGGGTCCGCTCCTCGTCGCGCTCGTGCTGGGCTGGCTCGGCCGCACCGGACCTATCATCTGGCACTTGCCCGTATCCGCGAATCGGGTTCTGCGCGATATTGGACTAGCGTTGTTTCTTGCAAGAGTCGGAATCGATTCCGGCACGCCGTTCGTCCAGCAGGTGAGCCATTCCGGGTTTGCTTTCGTGTTCGCCGGAATCATCGTGCTCCTCACCGTCGTGCTCATCGTTCTGCTCGTGGGTTATTTCGTGTTGAAAATCAAATTCGACGATCTGCTCGGCATCGCTGCGGGCGCGACCGGCAACCCGGCGATTCTCGCGTACGGCAACTCACTAGCGCCCACGGGCAAGCCGGACATCAACTATGCGATGATTTTTCCCGGCGTCGGCACGATCGTGAAAATCGTCGCCGTGCAGGTCCTCGCCGCGACCTATGGCATCGCGCTGC
>JAQGNH010000195.1 GCA_028291945.1 Betaproteobacteria bacterium | reverse complement strand
AGAATATCACCTCCGTTAGCGCGCGCATGTTGCGAAAGCTCGGCCAGATACTCGGGCGGAACATCGCGCAGGAACAGAGGCAACGCAGTTTCCGGCAACACGATCAGCTTCGCGCTGCTGGCGAGCGTCAGGTCGCGGTAGCGGCCGAGCGTAGTCCGCAGGCCCTCCGCGGTCCACTTGATATCCTGCGGAATGTTGCCCTGTAGCAACGCTACGGTTAAGGGTTCCCCCACGGGCGTCGTCCACGGTATTTGCTTGAATGCGTAGCCCGCGAGCCCTACTGCGAGCAGCGCCAGCACCAATCGCGCCTTGCGGTGTCCGTTGGTTTGTCTTTGCCGGCTTAACTCGTCCGCAAGTAACACCAGCAATCCCGCGACGAGCACTGTCACCAAGGTGACACCGTACACCCCCAGCACGGGCGCAAAGCCCGCAAGCGGACTGGACGGTACTTGAGAATAGCCGAGAGCGAGCCATGGAAAACCGGTAAAGATCCAGCCCCGCGTCCACTCCGTCAACGTCCACGCAGCTGGCGCTATGACAGTGAGTTTTATCCAGAGTGGTACGCGCACGGCCGCGAAACAGTAACCGGTTATAGCTGGAAACAACGCAAGAAACGCACAAAAGACCAGCGTGAAGAATGCTGCCAGAGGCGCCGGCATCGCGCCGAACGTATGAAGGCTGACGTAAACCCACGAGACGCCGGTCAGAAAATAGCCGAGCCCGAACCACCAGCCCAGTATTGCGGCGCGCTTTGGCGACTCGGCGCGACGCCACAGCGACATCAACAGCGCTAGCGTAATGAGCGGCAGCGGAAAGAGATAAAGCGGAGCAAAGCCGGCGACGGATACCGCGCCCAACGCAAACGCGGCGATCGCCTCGCGACGACCGGCAAGGAAAACGCGCCGCATTACACCGCGCGATTCAGATTCGCTCGCGTTCGCGATCTCCTGCGGCATACCTTCAGACGGTGATCGTCGTCTTCGGACCGACTTCGACCAGATAGACACGACGGCTGTCTGCGCGCAGAACCTTGAACGTCATTCCTTCCATTGCGACTTGCTCACCGCGGCGGGGTACGCGGCCGAAATGCTTCAGCACGAGGCCGCCGACGGTGTCGAACTCGTCGTCGCTGAACGTGGTGCCGAACTTTTCGTTGAAGTCTTCGATTTCGGTCGCGGCTTTCACGCGATACTGGCCGCTCTTGTCCTGGATGATGTTGTGTTCGGTCTCGTCGAAGTCATACTCGTCTTCGATGTCTCCCACGATCTGCTCGAGAACATCCTCGATGGTGACGAGTCCGGCAACGCCGCCGTACTCGTCGACGACGATCGCGATGTGATTGCGATTTTTTCGGAATTCCTTGAGCAGGACGTTCAGCGGCTTGGACTCGGGGATGAAAACCGCAGGCCGTAGCATTTCGCGCACATTGAACTCTTCCTCACCCGCGTAGTATCGCAAGAGGTCTTTCGCGAGCAGGATCCCTATGATGTCATCCTTGTTGCCGCTGGTGACCGGGAAACGCGAATGCGCGGTCTGGATCACCAGCGGAATGAACTGATCCGGCGGCTCGTTGACATCGATGACGTCCATCTGCGAGCGCGGGACCATGATGTCGCGCGCCTGCAGCTCGGAGACCTGCAGTACGCCTTCGATCATCGAAAGGGCATCTGCGTCGAGCAGGTTGCGCTCGTGCGCCGAATGGAGAAGCTCGATGAGCTGTTCCCGGTCCTCCGGTTCGCGCATGATGAAGGCCGAGAGACGCTCGAGCAGACTGGGTTTGGTGTGCGTGTCATCCATGATGGAGTGGTGTTGCGTACGGATTTGGATAGCCGAGCCGCTTTAGTATGCGCGCTTCCAGTTTTTCCATTTGAGCCGCGTCAGCTTCGGTGTCGTGGTCGTAACCCTGTAAGTGCAGGATTCCATGCACGGTCAGATGGGCATAATGCGCTGCTACATGCTTTCGTTGCGAGCGCGCTTCGCGCGTAACGACCGGGGCACAGAGCGCGAGATCGCCTTCGAACGGCGGCTCGCCTCGGAACACGAAGGTGAGCACATTGGTGGCGTAATCCTTCCCTCGATACGCGAGATTGAGTTCACGGCCTTCTTTCAGACCGACGACCCGCAGCGTGACGCTGGCATCGGCGTGAAGGGCAGCGCGTATCCACTTGCGAAACTGGCTCGCTGCAGGAACGCTGCCGGATGTAGTCGCATTCTGGAGGGTGAGGCGTAGAGCGCGAGACGGCCGCCGGCTACGCGTGGTCCGGCTTACGCGAGCGCGCGTTGCGACCTTCGCGGTTTTCATAAGCATTCACGATACGCTGCACGAGCGGATGGCGTACGACGTCTTCGGTGCCGAATCGTGTGAACGCGATGCCGCGCACGTTTTTCAGCACTTCGTGACCGTCTACGAGGCCGCTCTTCTGGCCACGGGCCAGATCGACCTGAGTAATATCGCCGGTGACGACGGCTTTGCTGCCGAAACCCATGCGGGTCAAAAACATTTTCATCTGCTCCGGGGTCGTGTTCTGCGCTTCATCCAGAATCACGAACGAATGATTCAGCGTACGGCCGCGCATGAAAGCAAGCGGAGCAATTTCGATCGCGCCACGTTCAAACATTTTGGCGACCTTGTCGTACCCCATGAGGTCGTAGAGCGCATCGTACAGCGGGCGCAGGTAAGGATCCACTTTTTGGGCCATGTCTCCCGGCAGAAAACCCAGGCGCTCGCCAGCTTCGACGGCGGGCCGCACCAAAACGATGCGCTTTACGCTGTCACGCTCGAGCGCATCCACAGCGCATGCCACCGCAAGATAAGTCTTACCGGTACCCGCAGGACCGATGCTGAACGTGATGTCGTGAGTCTGGATGTTCTGCAGGTATTCATTCTGATGCGGCGTGCGGCCGTGCAGGTCAGAACGGCGGGTCATCAGCGCAGGCGATTCAGCCGGCGCTGACCTGCTGGCGGTTTTTTCCGCGCCCGCCTCGATCAAGCCAAGCTGCACGTCTTCGAGGGTAAGGTCGTTGCCCGCCTGGTCATAAAACCGCTGCAGCAGTTTGGCGGCCATCCGGCTTTGTGCCGGCTTTCCGTCGATTGCGAAGCTCTCGCCACGCCGCGCGATGTTGACGTCGAGCGCGGTTTCGATCTGGCGCAGATTCTCATCGAGTGCTCCGCACAGGTTCGCGAGTCGCTGATTGTCCACCGGAGTAAAGCTGATCTCGACAGGTTTCAATGGGGCGCAATCTCTCCGCGCAGCGAATGCGCTCGCGCCGCCGTGATCATGACATCGACGAATTCGGCCGTGAACCGGCTGGGTCCGGTGAAATTAACCATACGATTGTTGTCTGTGCGTCCGGCGAGCTCGCCTGAGTTTCGTTTAGCAGGCCCTTCGACCAGAACGCGCTGCCGGCTACCGACCATCGCACGGCTGATCGCCTGGGCCTGAGCCTCGAGTGCGGTTTGCAACGCGTGCAATCGCTCGAGCTTTGTCTCGGATGGCGTGCTGTCGGTGAGTTCTGCGGCCGGCGTACCCGGCCGAGGACTATAGATAAAGCTGAAGCTCGAATCGAAGCCGATGTCTTCGATCAACTTCAGTGTTGCTTCGAAATCGGCTTGCGTCTCGCCGGGAAATCCAACGATAAAATCTGAGGAAAGCGAAATGTCCGGGCGAGCAAAACGTAATCGTTTCACAATAGATTTGTATTCTAGTGTCGTGTACCCACGCTTCATCGCTGCAAGTATTCGATCGGACCCTGATTGCACCGGCAGATGCACGTGACTCACCAGACGGGGCAGCCGGGAGTGCGCGTCGACAAGGCGCTGTGTAAACTCGCGCGGGTGCGACGTGGTATACCGAATGCGCTCTATTCCTGGAAGCTCGCTGACATACTCGAGCAGTACAGCAAGATCCGCAGTTTCGCCGTCGTCCATCCGGCCGCGATAAGCATTCACATTCTGGCCGAGCAGCGTCACTTCCTTTACGCCCTGGCTCGCGAGCTCGGCGATCTCCGTCAGCACGTCATCGAATGGACGCGAAACCTCTTCACCGCGCGTGTACGGCACCACACAGAACGTGCAATATTTGCTGCAGCCTTCCATGATGGAAACGAACGCGGTGGCGCCGCTGACTCGTGCGGGCGGGAGGTTGTCGAATTTCTCGATCTCCGGAAACGAAATGTCGACCTGCGCGAAGCCACTCGAACGCCGCGATTCGATCATTTCGGGCAAGCGATGCAGCGTCTGAGGGCCGAACACAAGGTCGACGTACGGTGCCCGCGCTACGATCGCCGAACCTTCCTGGCTGGCGACGCAACCACCGACGCCGATCAGAAGATCCGGTCGGTTGCGCTTCAGGTGCTTCACACGGCCCAGGTCATGGAAGACTTTTTCCTGGGCCTTCTCGCGGACAGAGCATGTGTTGAAGAGAATCACGTCTGCTTCGGCAGCGTCGGCCGTGGTTTCCATGCCGTGCGAGCCCCGGAGCACGTCGGCCATTTTGTCCGAGTCGTACTCGTTCATCTGACAACCAAAAGTCTTGATGTACAGCTTGGACGCCATCTACCGGCTACCGGACTGATCGAGCCGCGCCTTCTCCTGCTCCGTGAGGATGTAAATTCGCTGGATCTCGCCCTTCGAATCCGTCGTGTAAAAGACATCCGCGTCGGCGGGCAGCTGAGAATGCACTACAGACCGATTGTTCTGATCGTAAATGATCGCCCCGGGTGCGAGCCGCAGCGAGCGACTGCCAATCTGCACCTCGGGTAGGGCCTGGTTCTGTCCCAGCGTGCCACGCTCGCCCTGCTGCGGAAGCGATCGCAAACCTTGCGCCTGCGCGGCGGTGTGGCCCAGAATTACACAGAAAATCAATAAAAGCAGCGGCTTAGGCATAATCAGACGATAGCACAGGCTAAAGAGCATCGGCAAACCTCGCCTCGTAGCATATGTACTATAGATGGGGAGTGGGTTGGTGGCGAGTCAGGGATTTGAACCCCGGACCAACGGATTATGATTCCAAAAAAGCTCAGAGGGAAGGAGTAATAGTCCGCAGTTCAATTCATTAAAAACAGTAGTTTACTTGATACCTGCTTGTACGAAGTAGGCTGTGATGCTACTCTTCCTGCCTACACGGGTGCCTACATTTGGGACCAACGGATTCGTATCAGGGAGGTGCAAGGTGCCGAAGCTTACCAAAAGACTGACCGACTCGGTAGCGCGCAAGCTCGAGCCGCCGGCGACAGGTTATGACATCCATTGGTGCGGTGATACCGCGGGCTTCGGCCTGCGGGTCGGCGCCGCCGTAGGCGAACACGTCGTGCGTGCCTGGATCATGGAGCGGCGCGTCGACGGCAAGACAAAAAGGGTGACTCTGGGAAAGGCCAGCGGCCCGGGCGCGATCAGTGCCGAGGCGGCGCGCTACCTCATGGTCGAACGCAGCTCGGAGCTGCAGAAGGGCATCGACCGGGCGGCGCTCGCGCGTGAGGAGCGCAAGCAGGAGCAGGCCGAGGCCGTCACGTTGGCCGACGCGATGCGCGAATACGTCCAGAAGAAGCGCCGCTCCAAAGACGGACTGCCGCTGAAGGCGCGCACCAAAGCCGACTACCTCGCGATGATCACCGAGGGCAAGGTGCTCGCCAACGGTGGCAAGGCATACGACGGTGAGCTCTACGCACTCGCCCACAAATCCATTTACAAGATTTCAGGCTCCGACATTCGGGAGGTCCATGCGGCGGCATTGAAGCGCAGTGAGCGGCGCGCAGCCTACGCCATGCAGGTGCTGCGTGCCGTGCTCAACTGGTTCGGCGTGAAGGTGGCCGACAACCCCCTCGGCAACGACGTAGCGGGCCGCGAACGCATCGTGCTACCCCAGCCGAAGGCGAAGGGGCTGCCGATTCCGCCGGAGCGGCTCGGCGCGTGGTGGAAGGCTGCATGCGTGGCCGGAACCGAAGAAGTGGGCGGCAGCACGGATGCAGCCGACTTTCTGCGCTTCGCATTGCTCACGGGTGTTCGGCCGGGTGAGGGTGTCGGCAGCAAATGGGCTGAAGGCATTCTCGTTCGCGACGTCGACCTGAGCGGCGCGCGCGTCGTGCTGCGTGATCCCAAGAACCGCAAGGACCACGTTGTGCTGCTCTCGCGGCAGGCGCTCGAAATCGTCGAGCGGAACGTGGACGGCAAGAAGCTCACCGATCGGCTGTTCGCTGTCGGCGACCCGAAGAAAACTCTAGCAGCCATCAACACAGCGGCCGGCGTGCGCGTCACGCCCCACGGTTTGCGCAAGACGTTTGTCAGCGTCGCCGACTCGCTCGTCACCGGCAACACACAAAAAAGGATGGTCAACCACACTGACTCGCGCGACGTGACTGCTACGCATTACGTCCATAAAGGCGAAGCC
>JAQGNH010000194.1 GCA_028291945.1 Betaproteobacteria bacterium | reverse complement strand
ATCCTGCCGGGATCGGGAATGAAGCTCACTTACGATCCGGTCAGGGATTTCCAGCCTGTAAGTCTCATCGCCACGTCCGATTACATACTCACCGTGCATCCTGCATTGCCTGCGCATTCGGTGAAGGAATTGATCGCACTCGCAAGATCTAAACCCGGCGCGTTGACTTATGCGTCGAGCGGCAACATGGGCGGCCCGCATCTCGCAGGCGAGCTCATCAATCTGCTGGCGAAAGTCGACATCCTGCACGTCCCGTACAAGGGCAACGGTCCGGCTGCAGTCGCAATCCTCACAGGCGAGTCGCAGATGATGTTCGGCAGCGGCCCGTCCGTTGTACCGCATATCGACGCCGGCAAGCTGCGAGCACTGGCGACAACGGGTTCCAAGCGCACGCTGCCGCAGCTTCCAACCATGGCAGAGCTTCTGCCAGGATACGAAGTCACGCAGTGGTACGGGATACTCGTTCCGGCAGGCACGCCGAAAGAGATCGTCGCTCGCCTGCACAAGGAGATCGTGACGGCGCTCGGCAATCAGAGGATCGCGCAGGCACTCGTCAAGCTTGGGACACAACCGGTCACCACCACGCCTGAAGAGTTTGCGGCGTTCATCAAATCGGAGACTGCAAAATACGCGAAGGTGATCCAGGCGGCGAAAATTACGCCCGAATAGTGGCGCGGAATGATTAATCGCAATGCCTGTCGCGCTGACCGCTGACCGCTGACCGCTGACCGCTGACCGCTGACCGCTGACCGCTGACCGCCTTTTAGATACATGATCGACGAGTTCGAATTCTTCCTCGAGAAGCACTGGTCCGATGGCTTTCCTGTGGTGACACCAACGGAAGCACGCGTCGAGCGCATACTCACCGGTACCGCCCGTGATCCGCAGGAGCTCATAGGCAACATCCCGCCGATGATGGAACCCGCAACGGTGCGAACCGTCGCTATTCACGCACTCATGGCTGGCTGCAAGCCCGAATATCTCGCGATCGTACTCGGCGGGCTCCAGCTCATGCTGCGCGATGAATTCAATCTGAACGGCGTTCAGGGCACCATGCACGGCGTTGCGCCGCTGATGATCGTGAACGGGCCTTATGCGCGAATGGCCGGTCTCCACGGCGGCAACGGCTGCTTCGGTCCAGGTTTTCGCGCAAACGCATCGATCGGGCGCGCGATACGCCTGATGTTGATGAACCTGGGTGGGGGCATCGCAGGTGTCGGCTCCGCAACGGTGTTTGCAACGCCATTGCGTTACACGGCGTGTCTTACAGAAAATGTGGAGCGCAGCCCATGGGAGACGCTCGCGGAATCACGCGGCTATTCACGCGACGATAACGTGATCACGTGCGCGATGGTGGAAAGTCCGCGTCTCTGCTATGACGACGCTAACCAGGAACCCGAACGGCTGCTCGCGGGTATCGCTGATTCTATGACGGCGCTCGGCTCGTGGAACATGCACGTCCGCTCGGACATGGTGGTCGCGATGAGCCCGGAACATGCGACCATATGCTCGAAATCCGGCTTGTCGCGCGAGGATGTGCATCGCAGACTCTCTGAGCTGGCCGGCCTCAAAGTGCGCGACATGAAGCGCGGCGGTAACTGGCGGCGTGAACGTGCGCAGAAGCTCGGCATCGACCCTGACGATGAAGACCGTTTCGTACCCGTGATCAAGGACTCGCGTGATCTTCACCTTATCGTCGCCGGAGGTTGGGGACCGCTGACTGCGGTATGTCACGGTTGGGGCGGCGGGAGCCGGGCCGTGGATGGCACGTACCAGTGCTGAAAGCCGAATGATGAACGCGGATCGATCGGTGAGAAGGTCCTGAAACGGATGCTGACGGAAGTTCCAGCTGACGGCTCACCGATGACCGAGACCGCTGACCGCTGACCGCTGACCGCTGACCGTTGACGGCTGACCAACTTAGATGATCGACGAATTCGAATTCTTTCTGAATAAAGCGTGGTCCGACGGCCTTCCCGTCGTTACGCCCACCGAAGCGCGCGTTGCAAAAATGCTCGACGCGACGCGACGCGATCCCGAGGAGCTTATCGGCAACGTCCCGCCCGCGATGGAGGCGGCGACGGTCCGCACCGTTGCCATACACGCGTTGATGGCAGGCTGCAAACCCGAGTACCTGCCGGTGGTACTCGGCGCCCTCGGCTTGATGCTGCGCGAAGAATTCAATATGAACGGAGTGCAGGGAACGATGCACGGTGTCGCACCATTGATGATCGTCAATGGCCCGTACGCTCAGAAGATCGGCATACACGGCGGCAACGGCTGTTTCGGTCCGTCATTCCGCGCGAATGCAACGATCGGGCGGGCGATACGGCTGATGATGCTGAATCTGGGCGGCGGCATACCGGGAATCGCGTCGGCCACGATCTTCGCTACGCCGATGCGCTATACCGCATGTGTGACGGAGAACGTCGAACGCACTCCGTGGGAAACACTTGCGGTATCGAAAGGCTACACCGAGGAAGACAACGTAATCACCTGCGCGATGGTGGAGAGCCCGCGGCTCTGTTTCGACGACGTGAGCCAGGAGCCGCGGCGCCTGCTCAAAGGCATCGCAGATTCGATGGTCGCCATGGGATCGTGGAACATGCACGCGCAGTCCGATATGGTGGTTGCGATGGGACCGCAGCATGCGACGATCTGCGCACAGGCGGGCATGCAGCGGGCTGATGTGCACCGCGCCTTGTGCGAGCGCGCCGGCCGCAAAGTCCGCGACCTCAAGGACGGTGGCAATTGGCGCAGAGAACGTGCGCTGCAGTTCCCCATCCAAGTCGATCCGGACGATGATGAATTCTTTATCCCCGCGATCAAGAACGCTAAAGACCTTCAGCTGATCGTCGCAGGCGGATGGGGCCCTTGCACCGCCGTGTGCCATGGCTGGAGCGGCGGCAGCCGTGCCGTCCATGGAACCTACCGGTGTGAGTGAATTTTTGCGGCGCTCACTGCCTGTCGGTCTACGATCAGGATCGCAGAGTACCCCCCGCTGCCACCGCCTTCTTTCGGGCTCAGCGCCAGAGACGGCCGTTTACCGTAACCAAAAGGATACACGCATGAACGATCTGCCATTCATCGATCCCACCGCCGGAGGCGGCAGAGCGAAAATCCAGCTCGCCCCGCGGCCAATGGACCTCGCCGGAAAAGTGGTCGGCCTGCTCGACAACACCAAGGAACAGGGCGATATCATCCTGAAGACCATCGGCGACGCCTTACGCAACCGACATGGGGTTTCTAGCATCGTGATCAGGCGCAAGGAGCATTACTCCAAGCCGGCGACTGCAGCGATCATCGACGACATGGCGAAAGAGGTGCAAGTCGCGATCGCGGCCGTGGGCGGCTGAGGCTCCTGCACGTTGTGCAGTGTGCACGACACCATCGAATTCGAGAAACGCGGAATCCCGGCAACGGTGATCATCACGCAGGCGTTCAAGAACGCGTGCGTCTTTCAATTCCGCGGTAAGGGCATGGAAAATCACCCGTATGTCGAGCTTCCGCATCCCATCAGCAATCTCAAACCCGAAGAGATGCGCGAGCTCACGTTGAAGTACATCGACCAGGTCGTGCGTCAGCTTACAGCGTGAGCATTACCGGCCACCCTCATTGATGTTTACAAGGAATCGCTCATGAAAGTATGTGTATTCGGCGCCGGTGCAGTCGGCGGCCATATTGCGACCCGCATGTCGGCAGCAGGTCTCGCTGATGTCTCCGTCGTCGCCCGCGGCGCGCAGCTCGACGCAATTCGCAAGCGAGGCCTCACGCTCAAATCGGGCGGTGGCGAAATCCACGCCAAACCGAAAGTGGCGACCGATGATGCCTCAACGCTGCCGCAACAGGACGTGGTCCTCGTCACGCTCAAAGCGCACGCGTTGCCGCAACTCGCAGCCACGCTCGACAAGCTGGTCGCACCACAGGGCACGATCGTGTTCATGCTCAACGGCATTCCGTGGTGGTGGCCGTACGGTCGTGCTGGCACGCAGGGACCGCTGCGCTTGCTCGATCCGGACGGCGAATTGTGGACGCGCTTGCGCGAGAAGGCGCTCGGCTGCGTCATTTATTCGCCGAACGAGCTCGAAGCGCCCGGCGTGGTGGTGCACCACGGTGCGAACCGCTGGGTCATCGGCGAGCCGAGCGATCAAACGACGACCCGGTTGCGGACGGTCATTGATCTATTCAACAAATCCGGATTATCCGCCGAGGTTCCTGCCGATGTGCGCGCCGAGATCTGGCGCAAGCTCATGAACAACGCATCCGGCAACACGCTGGCTGCGCTCACGCGTCTCGGCCATCACGCGATCGCGAGCGATCCCGACTTGAAGCAGCTCGGCATCCTGATCATGCGCGAAACGCTCGAGGTGGCCGCTGCGGCCGGTTGGGATCTGCGCGCCGAAATCGACGTGGAGAAAATCGCCGGGCGCGCCACAGCAGGACCGGCTACGAAGCCTTCAATGCTGCAGGACGTGCTGCTCGGCCGACCGCTCGAAGGCGAAGCCCATCTCGGTCAGACGCAGGCGTTCGCACGCGAATGCAAAGTGGCGGTACCGACGATCGACCTCGTCCTGCCGCTGTTGCGCGGGCTGGACCGCTCGCTACGCGCTGCAAAATAGCGGCGGGGCTCGATCGGGTGCGTGTGAGCCGAGCCTGCCGCAAGGTCTGCTACAGCGGGCGAGGATCACCCGCAAACGCGTGTTTTTCAAGGCTGTGCTGCCAGCGCTTGGAATATTCGTAAAACAGCCCCAGCATTTCGCGATTGAATGCGGGAATATCGGCAGGCTTGCGGCTGCTCACCCAGTTTCCGTCGACGCAGACTTCTTGATCGACCCACTTGCCGCCCGCGTTGCGAATATCGTCCTGCAATGAAGGCCAGCTCGTCAACGTGCGGTTGTGCACCAGGCCGGCCGACACGAGCAGCCAAGGCCCGTGGCAAATCACTGCAATCGGCTTGCCGTCCTCGGCGATCGCCTTGATGAACTGTTTCGCCTCAGGAACGATGCGCAGCGCATCGGCATTGACGACGCCGCCCGGCAGCAGCACCGCGTCGAAATCCTCGGGGCTCACCTCGTTGAATCTCGCATCGACTTCGAACTGATCGCCCTTGTCGATGTGGTTCATGCCGAGGACACTGTCTTTCTTGTCTGAAATTATTCGCGTTATCCCCGCATCGCCCTCGATCGCTTCACGAGGTTCGGTGAGCTCGACTTGCTCGAACCCGTCGGTCACGAGGATTGCAACCTTCATACCGGCTAGACGTGCGCTCATGCTGATCTCCTAGACTCCAAATCGCGCACACAACGCTGCGCGCCATTGAAGTGAGGACGTGCCACGTACCAAAAGTTCAGTGCATGCGCAGCTCTTTACTCATGGAGCATGACGGGCGGACTAAACCCTGCGGCTGCGCGCGATAGCTTCGGCGATCGCAGCGTTATCCCACTCTGCTTCGCCCATCGCCACGCAGTCCTCGAGCATCCGCACGTAGACTGTTGCGAACGGCAGGGCCTGCTCGGTGGCACGCGCCTGCTCGAGCATCAGCTTGAAATCCTTCAGACTCTGATCGACTCGGCTCTGCGGCTCGAAATACTCGCGCCGCGCCATCAATTCGCCTTTGACGTCCATCACCTGCGAATAGGCAGCCGACCCTCGCGCCACTCCGAGGAACGCAACAGGGTCGAGCCCGAGACGCGTGGCAAACACCAGCCCTTCGGCGAGCGCTGCACGATTGAGGCCGAGTATCAAATTGACCGCGAGCTTCGCTCGCGAACCCGTGCCAACGGCGCCCAGGTAATACCGCCGCGGGCAAATCGCGTCCAGCACGGCACTTGCGCGTCCCATCACCTCTCGGTCGCCACCCACGAGCCCGACGCCATCGCCTTGGGCGACCTGCCTGCTCGTGCCTGAAATCGGTGCTTCGAGCAGTTGTACACCCGAGGGCTCCACGCGCTCGGCGAGACGGGCAAGCCGCTCGGGATCGCAGGTGCTGGTGACGATGAACAGGCGTGCGACAGTACCGCCCTGTGTGATTGCGTCGACGCCACCGCCGGGCCCCGCGATCACGTCTTCGACCTGTTCAGTATTGAACACGCAGACGACGATCACTTCGCAGGCCGTGATGATGGTGCCGACTTCGGCTATGGGGGATGCGCCGGTGCGAGCGATCGAGACGCGCTTGTCGCCGTCGATGTCATAGGCGAGCACTTCGAATCCGGCGGCAATCAGCCGCTGGGCGACAGCAGTGCCCATGAGACCTGCGCCGATCACACCGACTCGCGGCATGTATTTGTCTCCAGGCTCCGTCGGGCTTCCTCGCCTGAGGGAGCCTACATAAGGCCCTTGTACCGTATGCGGTGAGGCTTATCGGCGTCGTCACCGAAGCGCCTGCGCCGGTCGGCGAGATAATCCGCGTAATTCCCTTCGAACCATACCGCCTGACTTTCGCCTTCGAACGCGAGTATGTGAGTCGCGACTCGATCGAGGAACCAGCGATCGTGCGAGATCACGACTGCGCAGCCCGGAAAATCGAGCAGGGCCTGCTCGAGCGCTCGCAAGGTTTCCACGTCCAGGTCGTTGGTCGGTTCATCGAGCAGCAGGAGATTGCCGCCACTGCGCAGCACCTTCGCGAGATGCACGCGGTTACGCTCGCCGCCGGAGAGCTGGCCGACGAGCTTCTGCTGGTCCGCGCCCTTGAAATTGAAGTGCGCCGCATAACCTCTGCTCGAGGTCGTGTAATTTCCGACGGTGATGTTATCGAGCCCGTCCGAAATTTCCTCCCAGGCCGTCTTCTTGTCGTCGAGCGTGTCCCGGCTCTGATCGACGTAGGCGATCTTGACGCTGTCGCCGATGCGCAACGTTCCCGCGTCCGCTTTTTCCTGCGCGACGAGCATACGGAAAAGAGTGGTTTTGCCCGCGCCATTCGGGCCGACGATACCCACGATGCCACCGCGCGGCAGGCGAAAGCTGAGGCCATCGAACAACAGCTTGTCGCCGAACGACTTCCTGAGCCCATCGGCTTCGATCACCAGATCGCCGAGATGAGGTCCTGGAGGAATATAGATCTCGTTGGTTTCGTTACGCTTCTGAAACTCCTGTGACTCGAGCTCTTCGAAGCGTGCGAGGCGCGCCTTGCTCTTCGCCTGTCGCGCTTTGGGATTCGACCGCACCCATTCGAGCTCCTGCTGCATCGCCTTGATCCGCGCCGTTTCCTGTTTCGCTTCGATTTCGAGACGCTGCTCCTTCTGTTCCAGCCACGAGGAGTAGTTTCCTTCCCATGGAATGCCGTGACCACGATCGAGCTCCAATATCCAGCCGGCGACATTGTCGAGAAAATAGCGGTCGTGCGTTACCGCGATCACGGTACCCGGATAGCGCTCGAGAAACTGCTCGAGCCACTGCACCGAGAGCGCGTCCAAATGATTGGTGGGCTCGTCCAGGAGCAGCATGTCGGGCTCGGACAGCAGGAGCCGGCATAACGCAACACGCCGGCGCTCGCCGCCGGAGAGTTTGCTCACCTCCGCGTCCCACGGCGGCAGCCGCAATGCATCGGCGGCGACCTCGAGCTTGCGCCCGACTTCCCAGCCGTTTACGGCGTCGATCTTGCCCTGCAGCTCACCCTGCTCTTCGAGCAGCTTGTTCATCTCCTCGTCTTCGAGGGGTTCCGCAAAGCGGTCGCTGATCTCGTTGAAGCGATTGATGAGATCCATCGTCGAAGCCACGCCTTCCTCGACGTTCCCGCGCACGTCCTTGTTCGGGTCGAGGTGGGGCTCCTGGGGGAGCAATCCGACACGCATGTTGGGCATGGGTATCGCTTCGCCTTCGAAATCCTTGTCGACGCCGGCCATGATGCGGAGCAGGCTCGACTTGCCCGAGCCGTTCAGACCGAGCACGCCGATTTTGGCGCCCGGGAAAAATGAAAGCGAAATATCCTTGAGGATCACGCGCTTCGGGGGAACGACTTTGCCCACCCGGCGCATGGTGTAAACGTACTGAGCCATGAATCGCCTGCCGATC
Organism: Betaproteobacteria bacterium; assembly: GCA_028291945.1. Taxonomy (GTDB): domain Bacteria; phylum Pseudomonadota; class Gammaproteobacteria; order Burkholderiales; family SG8-41; genus JAQGMV01. The sequence goes on along the minus strand of JAQGNH010000194.1, from coordinate 55,106 downwards.
GGAAAAGGGGCCCATCATAGCGGATTGTGAGCGCCGGTGAGCGCCGCCTCCTTTCGTTTTCATGGCGAGCTCAAGCGCTTTCTTTCGCATCGTCGAGCGTGGGGCGGCCGAGCGTTGGGTTGTTGCTGACGCACGACCGCGAGTTGCTCAAGCGTCGCGACGTGATGCGCGGCTGCTAAGTGCATGCGCTCAAGCCGGAAGATCAACTAAGCGAAGTCGCGCAGCACTACGGCATTGCGCACAATAGGAGCGCATCTACTGGGAAGGCTCGCACTGCTACCGCCTGCGCAACGTGCTTGCTATCGCGCTCGATGTGCCGATCTCGGACATGCGCTAACATAGAACGAAACAAACGCGGCCGGGACACCTGCCGCTGTGACACGGGTGATCGAGGTGGTGATAACACCGGCCGGAGGATACGAATGAGATTCGCACTCTGCGCAATCGCGTGCGCCGTGGCGTGGGTCTCGACGCCCGCGATGGCACGCTTGACGTCGCTCGCGATCACGTCGGTGGAACCGTTCGCGCCCGGCACCACCTTCGGTACAGCCGGTGCCTACGAACGCGTCAAAGGCGTTTTCAAAGGCGAGCTCGATCCGCAGGATCGACGTAACCGGGTCATCATCAATCTCGACAAGGCGCCGCGCACCGCCGCGGGTAACGTCGAGTACGAGGTCGATTTTTTCATGCTGCGTCCTGCCGATGCCGCACGCGGCAACGGCAAGATCATCTATGACGTGACGAACCGCGGACGCATGAACTTTCATTCGCGGTTCACTGAAGCGAAGGGCCGTAGTAACGATCCGCGAACTGCTGAGGATGCCGGCGACGGTCTCTTCTTCAGACAGGGCTACACGTTCGTGTGGAGCGGCTGGGATCCCGATGCGCCGAGGAGTGGCAACGGCCTCGCGATGAAACCGGTGCTCGCCAGCAACAACGGCGCACCGATTATCCGCGCGATACGCGATGAGTTCATCAGTGGAACGCGGGCGCGTGACGAAGGCGACGGCGGCACACGCGCCGAAGGTGCAGTGTTCCGTTTGTCCTATGAAGCGGCCACAGTGGATCAGAACACGGCCAGGCTGAATGTGCGTAGAGCGGAGAGCAGTACGCGCCGTGACGTTCCGGGCAATGGCTGGACCTTCGTCGACGCACGTAGCATCAAGCTGCTCCCGGCTGGAACCAAGCCTGAGCCCGGTTCGATCTACGAGTTTCACTACCAGGCAAAAAATCCGCGAGTGCTGGGCATCGGTCTTGCGGCCACGCGCGATCTCGTCTCTTTCCTGCGTTACGAAACGCGCGACGCGAAAGGCGCACCGAATCCGGCAGGCCCGAAGATAACCCGAGCGCTCGCTTTCGGCTCGTCGCAAAGCGGACGGTTTCTGCGCGATTTCGTGCGGGACGGGTTCAATCAGGACGTAGCCAGCCGCAAGGTTTTCGACGGTGTGATGGCGCATACGGCGGGCGTTGGCGGCGTGTTCCTGAACGAACCGTTTGCGCAGCCCAATCGCACGAGCACGCAGCACGAAGACCACACCTTTCCCGAGAACGCTTTTCCCTTCTCCACGGCTCGCATGAGCGATCCGCTCACGGGCAAGACAGGCGCTCTTTTCCGCAACGACGGCTACGACCCGCTGTGGATGGAAACGAACACTTCGACCGAGTACTGGCAGAAAGGTGCTTCCTTACTCGTGACGGACCCCCTCGGCACGCGCGATGTCGAATTGCCGCGCAACGCACGCTCGTATCTACTCGCAGGCACGCAGCACAATGCCGTCGCATGGATGACATCGACGCGCGGCTTGTGCGTCAATGCGCGCAACCCGCACAGTCCGACTCCGCTGCAGCGTGCGCTGTTCGTTGCGCTCGACAGGTGGGTCGACGGCAAGGTTCCCCCCGTTTCCCGCACGCCGCGCATCAAGGACGGCACGTTCACGATTGCCGACAAGTTGAAATTCCCCGCGATACCTGGCGTTCAGGTCGCGCGACAAATGCACGAGATCGGGATCATCACGGATTGGACTCGGCCCGATGTCGAGACGACGAAGCTATACCGCGCGCTGGTTCCACAGGTCGACGCTGACGGTAACGAAATCGCCGGGGTTCTGCTGCCGGACATTGCGGTGCCGCTCGCTACTTACACGGGCTGGAACCTCTATCGTGAGCCTTTCCCGGAAGGCGAGCTATGCGACCGCGATGGCACTTACGCGCCTTTCGCGCGCACGCGAGCCGAGCGGGAAGGGCGCGGCGATCCACGCCTTTCACTGGAAGAGCGCTACGGCGGCCATGCGGCTTACGTCAGGCGCTACGACGAAGCCGTCGAGCAGCTCGTTCGCGACCGCCTGCTCCTTCCGGAAGACGCGCAGCGTTATAGGACGCGCGTGCGCAGCGACAGCGTCGCCCGGCTTTTCAACACTGCGGTCGTTAGTGAAGCAACGCGATGAGCAACGAATGCCTGCGACAATGTCCCCGTGGCGTATAACTAAAGAGCTCCCGAAGTTCTGCGTGTCATCTCAATCCTATGAACCTGATGCCGCGAGCGATCAATAGATCGCTCCGTAACCGAAGGAAAGAGGTTACGGGGAGAACCTTCGGTTCTCCCCGTTCGTTCACCGCCGCCGAAGGCATGGTGAAGTAACCGATGAAACTCGGTTACTTCACCATGCCGATCCATCCGGCAACACGCAACTACACCCAGACGCTGAAGGAAGACCGCCAGGCGATACTGCTTGCGGATCGCCTGGGCTACGCGGACGCGTTCATCGGCGAGCACGTCACTGATATCTGCGAGACGATACCGTCCTGCCTCTCGTTCATCGCGAGCCTCGCGCACGATACCAAGCAGATTCGTCTGGGCAGCGGCACCCTCAACTTGCCGAACAGTCATCCCGCGCAGGTAGCGGCACACGTCTCGATGATCGATCACCTGCTCGAAGGCCGTTTCATATTGGGCATCGGACCCGGTGGGCTGCGCTCGGACTGGGAAGTATTCGGTAATCTGGATGCGGACCGCAATTCAATGTTCGTCGAGTGCATCGATCAGATTCTCGCGATCTGGGCCGGCGATGCGCCTTACGAGATCAAAGGCCGCTTCTGGAACATCAGCACTCAGCGCACGCTCCTGCGCGAAGCGGGCCAGGGTGTCATTCTCAAGCCGTTTCAAATGCCGCATCCGCCGATCGTTGTGACGGTCGTCGTCCCGCATTCGCGCGGCCTCGAGGCCGCAGCGGCTCGCGGCTGGACGCCGATTTCCGCCAATTTCATTCACCCGAACTGGGTGTCGACGCATTGGCCCACATATGTCGAAGGCTGCAAACGCGGTGGGCACACGGCGCAAGGCGCAGACTGGCGCGTGGCGCGCAGCATTTTCGTTGCAGACGACGAAGCAACCGCGCGCCGCTATGCACTCGATCAGGCCGGCGCGTACGGCTTCTATTTCCACAACCTCATGACCAAGCGGCGGGCGCGCGGCCAGCTCGACACGTTCAAGCACGATGCGTCGCTGCCCGATTCGGAGTGCACGCTCGATTACGTGCTGAAGCACCTTGTGATACACGGCACGCCTGAGCGCGTCGCCGAGCAAATCGTGGCGTTACGTCGCCAGGTTGGCCCGTTCGGTACGTTGCTTTATTGCGGCCATGACTGGCACGATGCAGCACTCGCTACCCGCTCATTGGAGTTGATGGCCACCGAAGTCATGCCGCGCGTCAACAGTGAGCTGCGCGAATAGCCTGCCAGGCAACCGCGCAATCCCTAGCAGTGTTTCTAAGTCCGCTGAGTGCGCTAGGCTGCAGCAGACGATCCGCACACTCTGTTCGAGTCCTTTGCGGCTTGAGATGCTTCGGGAATTGCGACGAGCACGCGCGTCAACGCGCCGAATGCGATTGCCGCGCGCGAGCCCTTCAGAAAGGCGTGTTAATCAGCGTTCGTCTTCCAGCATTTCGGTATGAACGCTGACTTGCGATCCTTGATAGGTCTTTGGCGGCGTGAACCGGAGCAATACGCCTTTCTGTTGCCACGGTCCTGCCGAGAGTGAATCTTCGTACCCGGACGTCTGGCCTGTAGGGCGAAACATCTCACATCCGCCGAGTGTGGCAACCACGCATAGTCCCGCGATAACTCTGCTGATGGCAGTCATATGTCACCTCCCGCTGGAAGGACAGCCAGTTCAAAGTATTGCGAGCACGTTACGGCAGGCTTGCTCGATCATCGCGGTAATAAACCGCAGCATAAGCAAATGCACCCACTTCGACGACGTCTACAACGCCGTGCCCTATTTCATTTCGTGCACACTTCTCTCGACTTTTCGCTCCTCACGGTGAAACTCAGCTGAATCGGCATATTGGCCGGAAGTCGAACTGTGCTGGTCGCTTTACTTCTTATTGAAATCTTTGACGCTGCGGGCGAGTGAGCCGTCGCTGCGCTTCAACGCGCGCGTGACCGCCTTGGTCGCTCCGAAAGTCGGAATGTACGCGGAGTGTTTTCCCGCACCGCCGATGACTGCGATGATCAGGTTTTCCGCGCGCTGCACCGCCGGGATCGGTGTGTCGAGCGGCGCATTGCCGTAGCGATCCTTCAGCGTAGTACGAAAGCGGCGCTCGATGTTCTCCTTCGAGAAGCGTCCGAGCGGCGTCGTGGCGTGCTCCTGCAGGAAGCGTTTAGCGCCGGCTTTCGAGTAGCCGCCATCCGCGACTGTTTTAGCGTGCTCAGGCCCCATGACCACCACCGGCTGCGCGTCGTAATAAGTATCGTTGCTGCCGGTCAGCGCCATCGTGCCAGCTATGGTGGTGAGTATGCCTTGCGCCGACAGGCTTTCGTGATCGTTGACGTTGTGCGGGCACTCGGCGCCGATCACCGTCACCGTGGTCGCGTCCACCGGAAACCCGCGTTCGACATGCAACGGCTCCCATGGACTCGCCGCTTCGTTTTCGGCAACACAGTAGCTGAACTTCGACGGCGCGCCGAACGTCGACATGTCGCCCGATCCTGGCAATGCACCGCCGATGTTGAGCAGCGCGAGGCGAATCGCACGGCCGATCGTCGCGTTGCTGGGCGTGCCCGGCCCAAAAGCATTATGGCCGGAGTTGAGTCCGATTTCGCGACCGACGGGTCCATTCACGATGACCAGGGGCGCGCACAGATGCGTCGTTGCCTGCACGCCGTACAGATTGAAGGGCTCCTCGCACATCGCCTCGATAGCGAGCATGTAGAGCGGAAAGTATTCCGGACGGCAGCCGGCCATTACGGCGTTGGCGGCCAGTCGAAGCGGCGTTGCTTCGCCGTAGCGCGGTGCGATCTTGGCGATCGGCTCGTCCCATGCGCGATCGCACCACGCAAGCATCCGCTCGACTCGCTCGGCCGTAGGCGGCACGATCGGAAGGCCGTCGCCCCATCCGCGATCGAGGTAGAGCGCGTTGATCGCGTCGAAATCCTCTTCCGCTTCGAATGAGGCGCTGGGCGCCTTCAGTAGATCAGCCAGGTTGCTCATCGTGTTGCTCCTTTACGAGAGTGTTCACCGCGGTTGCTAAACTTCGTCCTGCTTTATGGCGACTTCGATATTCGACACTACGATGTGAGCCACACGCGGTTCATTGGCCCCATCGGTGTAGTGGAGCTTGAGCTCGAACGCGTCCCTGCGCTCCTCCAGAAACATTGCCTTGATCGTGAGTGTCGCCCCTCGATCGACGAAGTTGGTTTCGGAGAGGATCACCGCTATCGGCAGGCTTTTGTCGCATACAACGCTGAGGCCGGTCGCCGCCGCCCCGGCATTGCGCAAATTGATCTCGTGCACTTTTTCGTGCGCGATGCGTCCGTTCACCTCCCAGCGCGGCTGCACGGCGCGCAGGCGGCCCTTTTCCTGATCGCGCAGTTTCTCAACTTCGGTCTCGACGCGATGCAGTGCCGCCTGCGCCTGCTTCACGAGACCGCTCACGAGCGCAGCCGCTTTCTCGGTATCGCCGACGAGCCGCGCCGCCTGCGCATTCAAGGCGGCCGATTGACGCAGCTTCGATGCCAGCTGCAGGTATCCCATGACGAGCCAGAAGAGGACGATAGGCGCCAGTGCGCGGATCAGAAAATCCCACAGGCCGTTCGCTCCGAGCTGCGAAAAGCGCGGCCAGTTTGCGTACGCATGCAGTGAGACGAGCGACACCCACGCAATCGTTATGAGCCACAACACCGCAATGCCGACGCGCGATCGGCGCGGTCGCTCATCTGTCCGCGTTGCGCGAGTTACACCGGCGGGAGCCGCGTCATTTGCTGCGCTGCCGGACAGCGAAGACCCGATACTGGGCGCGCCTGCATCTGATGCGCCGACCTCGGCGTCTTCGGGCGTCTGCCGTGCACCACACTGTGCACAGAAGCTCGCGTTATCGGTCTGGGATGCTCCGCAATTATGACAAAACATTAAGCGACAGTCCCGACAGTGTTAGGGTGTTTTCGACAAACGGGAAACAGACTCCGCCAGCATTGCGCGCACGTTTGGATCGTCTTCGGTCTCCGCCTGGCGCGCATACACTTCGAGCTTTTTTTTCTGTCCGGCGCAAAACGGTATGCCGTCAGCAATAGTGCCACGGCTTGGCGATGCATGCCGCGCTTCGCGTAGATATGGCCGAGCGACCCCCAGGCGGTGGCACGCTGGGGTCCAATCTCCAACGCCAAAAGCAGCGCGCGCTCGGCCGCGGCGAGCTCTCCTGCGTACCTCAGCGAGTACCCCAGGTTCTCGCGAATCTCGGCGTCGCCCTTGTCGGTGACATTCGCCTGCGCGAAAACGGCCGCAGCCTCCGCGTAATGTGCATTCCGAAACAACGCAAGACCTTCATCGTTAGGCTGGCGTGCACGCGGACGATTGCCGCGAGCGGGTTGCTGCGTCTTGAGCTCTGCGACCGTCTTCTGGAGTCCCGCAATGTCGCCGCTGATCGCGGCTGCGACGAGGTCGCTGGCAGCGGTGCTAGCGACAGGACCCGCGCTGTCCCGGCCCTCTTTGTTTGCGCTCCCATCGCTGGCTTGCGGATTTTTGAGCTCAGGTCGCTTTTGCGTATCTGTCGGTTGCTCAGCCACGCCAGCCGCTGCCACTTGTTTTCCGATTTCCGGCAGCGCTTCGGCTGCTTTAGCCGCGGGCTCGGCGGTGTGAGCAGTGTCCGATCTCGACATACCCTGGAGTGCGGGCGGCGCGGCGCGCGCAACGGTTGCGACCCTCGCGAGCGGCGTGCGCGACTCAATCGCCTTTTTCGAAACGCGTTGGAAGGCGGGCAAAGTGATGTAGGCGCCTGCCCCCGCGAGAGCCAGGAATGCCATTGCGCTTGCAGCCCAGCCGATTCGCCGCCCTCGCTTTCGCTTGCGCGCCATGTCAGCGATGGCAGTGCCATACGCACCCTGCAGGACCGAGTGCCACAGCGCGTACAAAACTGTGCACCGTTATTGAGCTCGGACGCGCATGCATGGCAGGCTCTTTTGGCGCTGATCGCAGCCGTCAGATTGTTGCCACACGACGTGCAGAACCTTGTGTCATGCGGCGCGTCTGCGCCGCATGCCTTGCAATTCATGGTTTCGCCTCTCTGACGCTGTGTTGCAGCTTGGGCGATTCATCCGGCGCGAAAGCCCACGCATGATCTCGCCGCGCAAACGCCCAGCCACGGGTTTATGCCAATTCGGGTGGCCCGAGAAACTCGTGAGCGCCCCTTATGCGCTGCCGTGGAGCGGCAGTACGGCGGGCGCAGGAGCGGATGTGCTGGTCTCAGCAATTGCAAATAATTGTAAGTTAACGGGCATTTTATGTTCCTGTCTGTCTACACTCCAAATGTACCGCGAAGGTTCGATTGGCAGGTCGTCATGGCCGCCAGAATGGCGACTGGCCTCATGGGCACGTTTGTGGCTTACACGGCAGGATTTGATCACCATCGTTTCCTCCCGCTCTCGTCTTCATGCGTTTTCAAGAATCAGGCTTGTTGAATGCACCAGCTGCAAAACACTGACTGTTTTACGTGCGGCACGCCACTCAGAATCGGCTCGAGATTTTGCGTGCAATGCGGTACAAAGCGCCATCTACCACCCAGCTCAGACGAGCTTGCGTGCACCGCGCCGGCGGTCGGTGACTCACTGCCTGACAATGACAAACCAAGCAGTTGCACCCATTGCGGCAAGGTCGCGAGCGCTCGGCCAGCAGGGCAGTATTGTCGAGCGTGTGGGCACCGCCTGGAGCCCTTCCCTGTGGCCTCCCGGTTCGACAATAGCCTCGAAGCGGCTGAAAGCTTAGCTGCAACTCGTCACGGACAACGGGTTAGAACACCTGGAGACAAACCGCTCGGCACCTTCGCGCGGAGCACCGGCCGAACGGCAGACGTGGCCGCACTCGTGCTTGTCCTGGGCGTATTGGCGGGCGCTGGCTATTGGTTCGCGGGAAGGACCGCCTCGGTTGCCGAGGCGCGCCACGAGCAGGCTGTCGCCGATGACGCGTCGGCGCACGCCAATGAAGGCCATGGATCGCTGCCTGAAGCGACGCCGCAACCAAAGCCCGCGCCCATTGCTACACCCGAAGCACCGTCGGCTGCGCCGGACGCGCCAACCACTACCCGGCCAGCACAGCCGGCCGCGACCAGCCGAGCCGCCCCGCCCGCCGCGCGATCGCTGGGGCATGCCGCGACTGCGCGAAGCAAATTGGCCGCGGAACCCGCGCCGCGCATTTCCGGGCGCCATGACGGGCCATTTCCGAGCGCCGCTGACGAGCTGCCGCGAACGGAACCTGCGGCGGAACCCGCGCAAGGCAAGACGTCAGGTCAGGTGGAAATGACATTGCGAGGGGCGCGAACGATCGACCAGCTGTATTACCAGCGCGCAGCCGCCGAGTGCGGCAGAGGTCCACTTGCGTTTCTATGCCGCGAGAACGTGAGGTTCGGTTTATGCCGGGAGCACTGGAGCAGAAACGAGGTCCCGGGAATGGCGATCTGCCGCGTGCTTGCTCGCCAGGGTCCGCCCCCCGATCAGTGAACGTGACTTGAGCTGACCGCCAGCACGTCAGGCATGTGGCTGTGCAACCACGCGGGTGCTTCGGTTCTCCTCTAATGCAGACCCGCGTGCATGCACATTCGCTAATTAATGCGTGTGTTCCTGAATAAGTTTTGCGAGTTGAGGCGTTGCGACGTCCGCGCGTCCTCTGACACTCTCGAGATCGAGACCGCCCAACGGGTGTTGAATCACCAGCATCGGCAGGTCGGGAACACCGAAGATCTTGGCCTGCGTCTGCCCGAGTTTGAGAAACGCATTGGAGCACACGACTGCCGTCACCAGCCCCCGTTTGCGGAGCTCTGCCATGTCGTGGACACTCCACGACGTGCAGGACCCTCAATCCGCCATTGCGCTGACGACGACGTCGGCCTCCCTGGTTAGCCGATCGAGTATGTCCGCGGGCGCAGGAAGACTGACGCTGTCTTTCCGCAGCGTTACGACGGACGCAACCGGCACGGCCGATTTCACGCCATCGACGATGAATCGCAACAAGTGGTCAGCGTTTCCTTTGCTGTTATCGAGCACGCCCAGCCGTATACCGCGCTTGTCGATCCGGCGCTCATCGACTACCGCAGTGCCTCCAGGCGCAGGCGCCTCGGGCACCACCAGAAGAACTTTCCTAGCCATGTAGGACCTCCAGATCGCCATCAGCCCGTGTCGAGATACTCGACCGGGCAGTGTGCGCTTCGGAAGTTATCACAACTGCGGCGGCGTTGCGCTCTCGGTGCCGGGCCGTTACAGGTCGGGTAAAATGCGATCTTGCTGCCGCGCGGCGCACAGCCGCTTCTCCCGGCGCCACCTTCCTTTAAGCTCGAATACGATGCCCGAATCCGGCAACAAGCCTTCTATTACGTCGCAAAAATCGCCCGCTGCCGCCGACCTACCCCTGCGCGACGTGATCGTCATCCGCGGCGCTCGTCAGAACAATCTAAAAAATCTGACGCTCGAGCTGCCGACAAACGAGCTGATCGTCGTCACGGGCGTCTCCGGCAGCGGAAAATCTTCGCTGGTCTTCGACACGCTCTACGCTGAAGGCCAGCGCCGTTACGTCGAGACATTCTCGCCGTATGCGCGGCAGTTCCTCGACCGCATGGACAAGCCGCAGGTGGACGCGATCGAAGGCATACCGCCCGCGATCGCGATCGATCAGACCAATCCCGTTCGCACGTCGCGTTCTACAGTCGGCACGATGACCGAGCTGAACGACCATCTGAAGCTGTTGTATGCCCGCGGCGCGCAGCTCTACTGTCTCGGATGCGGCGCTCCCGTGCGGCGCGATACGCCACAGACGATCGAGAAGGAAATGGCCATCCGCGCGCAGGGCGCGGGTGATCCACGGCTGATCGTCACGTTCCCGGTGCCGGTGCCGAAGAATTTTTCAGAAGCCGAAGTCAAAGCGTTGCTCGAGCAGCAGGGCTACACGCGCATACACGCCAAGCACGGCAAGACGATGGAAGTGGTGCAGGACCGTTTCCGCATGAGCGGCGTCGAACGATCCCGCGTCGTGGAAGCGCTCGAAGCGGCGCTGCGGGTCGGACAAGGACGCGTCAACGTTCAGATCGCCGAAGGTGAAACGCAAGAACCCCTGAGTGCTCGCACATGGAAGTTCTCCGCAGACCTCCATTGCCCCGATTGCGACATCCATTACCAGGAGCCGACGCCGAGCCTTTTTTCTTTCAATTCGCCGCTCGGAGCGTGCGAAACGTGCCGCGGTTTCGGACGCGTCATCGGCCTCGATTTCGGGCTCGTCGTTCCCGATGAGTCGAAAACGCTGCGCCAGGGCGCGGTGAAACCGTGGCAGACCGCGTCGAACAAGGAGTGCCAGGACGAGCTCGTCGATTATGCGAAAAAACGCGGCGTCCCACTGGACACGCCATGGCGCGATCTCACGCGCGAGCAGAAACACTGGGTGCTCGAAGGCGAGCCGGAATGGAAGAGCTGGCGCAAGTCATGGCCCGGCACCTGGTACGGTGTCGCGCGCTTTTTCCAGTGGCTCGAAACCAAATCGTACAAAATGCATGTGCGCGTGCTGCTCTCCAAGTACCGCGCTTACACGCCCTGCACGACCTGCGGTGGCGCGCGATTGAAGAGCGAGGCCCAGGCATGGCGGCTGGGAACCGGCGAAAACGCAGACGCTGTTCTGCCGCGGGACCGGCGCTTCATGGCGATCCATGCGAAGTTGGGCCGCGATGTGCTCGAGAGTCTTCCGGGACTTACCGTGCACGACCTGATGCTGCTGCCGGCTGCACGCGCGCGCGCGTTCTTCGATTCATTGTCGCTGCCGGCGCCGCTCGACGATGCGACGGATCTGCTGCTCAGGGAAATCTGCACGCGCGTCGGGTTCCTGTGTGAAGTGGGGCTGGGCTATCTCACGCTCGACCGACAGTCGCGCACACTCTCGGGTGGCGAAGTCCAGCGTATCAATCTCACGACTGCGCTCGGAACATCTCTCGTGAATACGCTGTTCGTGCTCGATGAGCCGTCGATCGGGCTGCATCCGCGCGATATGGGTCGGGTGATCGAAGTCATGCACCGGCTGCGCGACGCGGGTAATTCACTCGTGGTCGTGGAGCACGATCCACAGGTGATGCTCGCTGCCGACCGCATACTGGACATGGGGCCCGGACCCGGAGAACGCGGTGGAGAAATCGTGTTTTTCGGCGCGGCGCACGACATCCGCAGCGCTCCTGAGTCCTCGACAGGGGATTATCTGGCGGGCCGCAAGCGCATAGGCGGCGCTAGCCAACTTACGGGCAGCGAGCGGTCGCTGGCCGTGGGCGATGCGCACACGAGCGGACCGAGATTCGATTTCGATTCGTATGTGGAGGTTGTCGGGGCTGCCGAGCACAACCTGAAAGCCGTCGATGTCCGGATTCCACTGAATCGGCTCGTGTGTGTAACTGGGGTTTCCGGGTCTGGCAAATCGACGCTCGTGCAGGACGTCTTGTGTGCGGCGCTGCTCAAGGCGAAAGGCAAACCGACCGAAACGCCTGGCAAGCACCAGACGATCAAAGGTGCTGATCTCATCGCTGACGTCGTGCTCGTCGACCAGTCGCCGATCGGCCGCACGACGCGCTCCAATCCGGCAAGCTACGTCGGCGCCTTCGATGCGATACGGAAACTGTACGTGCACCAGCCGCTCGCCAAAGAGCGCAACTACACTGCGGGCACGTTCAGCTTCAATTCCGGAAATGGCCGCTGTCCGACGTGCTGCGGCAACGGTTTCGAGCACGTCGAGATGCAGTTTCTGTCCGACGTATACCTGCGTTGCCCGGACTGCAACGGCCGCCGCTACAGAGACGAGATCCTCGAAGTGAAGATCGAGGGCCGCTCGATCGCCGACGCGCTCGAGATGACCGTCTCCGAAGCACTCTCGTTCTTCCGCGACAACCGCGAAGTGCAGCGCGTGCTGCAGCCGCTCGCCGATGTGGGACTCGAATACCTGAAGCTGGGTCAGCCGGTCCCCACGCTATCCGGCGGCGAAGCACAGCGCCTGAAGCTCGCCGGCCATCTCGCGGAGGCACGAAGCGGTAAACGCGCTGCGAAGCCCGCCCCTGACGCATCACACCTCGCGAATCGCGGTTCACTCTTCCTATTCGACGAGCCCACAACGGGCCTGCATTTCGAAGATATCGCCAAACTGCTGAAAGCGTTGCGCAAGCTCATTGCCGCAGGACACTCGCTCATCGTCATCGAGCACAACCTCGACGTGATCCGCGCTGCGGACTGGTTGATCGATCTCGGGCCCGAGGGCGGAGACGCCGGCGGAGAGATCATTGCTATCGGCACGCCACGAGAGATCATGGCGTGCGCGGCTTCCCACACCGGCAAAGCATTGCGCGACTACGAATCGGTGCTCGATGCGCCCATTACCGCGCCTGCTCAGCCACGCACGCGTAACGCGTTGCCACAGCTGCAAGGCTCTCCTCCTGCGCGCAGCCGCGACAATGGGAACATCTGCGTGCACAACGCGCGCGAGCACAATCTGAAGTCGCTGCACGTCGAGATTCCGCGCGGAAAATTCACCGTGATCACGGGCGTGTCCGGCTCGGGCAAATCGACGCTCGCTTTCGACATCCTCTTCAACGAAGGGCAGCGCCGCTATCTCGAATCCCTGAATGCGTACGCGCGGCAGTTCGTTCAATCGGCTTCACGGCCGGATGTCGATGCTATCTTCGGCATCCCGCCCACCGTCGCGATCGAGCAGCGGACGAGCCGCGGTGGCCGCAAAAGCACTGTTGCGACACTCACCGAGATCTACCATTTCCTGCGTCTGCTCTACGTGAAGCTCGGCACTCAATACTGCCCCGACTGCAACATCGCCATCGAGCCGCAGACGATGGACAGCATCGTCGCGAACATCATGCGCGATTACCGCAACGAGCGCATTGGTTTTCTCGCACCGCTCGTCAGCAACCGCAAGGGTTTTTACACCGACCTCGCGAAGTGGGCTGCGGGAAAGGGCTACACGCATCTCCGCGTCGATGGCGCGTTCGTGCCGGTGCAACCTTTTCCGCGCCTCGCACGCTTCATCGAGCACACGATCGAGCTTCCTGTGGCCGAAGTGACGGTGACACCCGAAAATGAGCAGCGCTTGAGGGCAGGACTTGCGACAGCGCTCGAGCTCGGTAAAGGTGTCGTGCACATCATCGACGGGCTCGACTCGCTCGAGCGGGCTCTGGCGGTCAAGGATCCGGCGCTCGTGAACATGAGCGAGTCCGTGTACTCGGTGAATCGTGCATGTCCATCGTGCTCGCGCAGCTTCCCGGAGCTCGACCCGCGCCTTTTCTCCTTCAATTCCAAGCACGGCTGGTGCTCGGCGTGTTACGGGACGGGACTGCAGATCGACGAAGTGCAATGGGACGAAGAGCGGCAGAAGACGGGCGCAGAGGATCATGTGCTCGATTCCTGGCTCGAATGGCTCGAGATCGATCAGATCTGTGCTGAGTGCGAAGGCCGGCGGCTCAATCGCGAAGCATTGTCAGTGCGCTATCGAGAAAAATCGATTGCGCAGCTGACGGGTCTTGCGGTCGCGAAGCTCGCGACGTTCTTTGGCGAAATATCCATGAGCGGACGCGAGGCTGAAATAGCGCGCGATATCGTGCCGGAGCTCTGCAGCCGCCTGAGCTTTCTGGATCACGTAGGCTTGGGCTATCTCGCGCTCGATCGCGCGGCGCCCACGCTCTCCGGCGGCGAAGCGCAGCGCATCCGCCTCGCGGCGCAGCTCGGTTCCAACCTGCGAGGTGTGTGTTACATCCTCGACGAGCCGACGATCGGTTTACATCCCCGCGACAATCGCGTGCTGCTCGATACGCTCGAGCGGCTCGAAGCGAAAGGAAACACCCTCATCGTCGTCGAGCACGACGAGGAAACGATACGGCGTGCGGCACACGTGATCGATCTCGGACCCGGCGCAGGCAAGCGCGGCGGTGAGTTGACCGCCCAGGGCACTGCGGAAGACTTGATGCGCCAGCCGCAGTCGCTCACCGGACGCTTCCTCGCTCAGCCCTTGCGTCACCCGCTCCATCCGCCGCGTCCAGTCACACGCGAAACATCTGCAATCAAAGTAAGCGGCGCCAGCTTGCACAACCTTGCCGGGATCGATGTCCGTGTGCCGCTGGGCCGGCTCGCAGTCGTGACGGGCGTATCAGGTTCCGGGAAGTCGACGCTCGCGCGCGATGTGCTGCACGACAACCTCGTCAGACTGGTGGGAGAAGAGCGCACCCGGAAAAAAGCGACGCTTGTCGGCTGCCGCGCGATTGCAGGCTGGGAGACGATTGGGCGCGTGCTCGAAGTCGACCAGACGCCTATCGGCAAAACACCGCGCTCGTGCCCTGCCACCTATGTTGGTTTCTGGGACGCAGTGCGCCGTCTTTTCGCCGAAATTCCGGAAGCGCGCATGCGCGGTTACACGGCCAGCCGCTTTTCGTTCAACACGAGCGGCGGGCGCTGCGATGAATGCGAGGGTCAGGGCGTGAAGCGCATCGCAATGAGCTTCCTGCCCGACGTGCGCGTCCCGTGTGAAGTGTGTAGCGGCGCGCGCTTCAACGTCGAGACGCTCGCTGTGCATTTCAAGGGCAAATCGATCGGCGATGTTCTCGCCATGAGTGTCGACGAAGCCGTCGAGTTTTTTGCTGCGCATCGTTCGGTCCATCACTGCCTGCGCCTGCTGCAGGACGTCGGGCTCGGCTACCTCACGCTCGGTCAGCAAAGTCCCACGCTGTCCGGTGGTGAAGCGCAGCGCATCAAACTGGTTTCGGAGCTCGCTAAGGTCCGCACCGACGTGAACGACGCGGGCGATCGGCCGGGTCGCGGCGGCGCGACCAAGCACACGCTGTACGTGCTCGACGAACCCACCGTCGGACTGCACATGGCGGACGTCGAAAAGCTGATTCATGTCCTGCACCGTCTGGCTGACGCCGGCAACAGCGTCGTGGTTATAGAACACAACCTCGACGTGATGGCGGAGGCGGACTGGATCATCGATCTCGGCCCGGAAGGCGGGGACGGCGGCGGCCGTATCGTTGCGGAAGGATCGCCCTGGGACATCGTACGCAAACCCGCCGCCTCTCACACCGCACGCATACTTGCGGGGTTCCTCGCTGAGCGCTCCCGCTAGCTCGGCGGCATGCACTTTGCATCGTGGAATGCACCGGCGCGCTGCATACACAAGGCGCGTCGCTTCACATCAGGAGCTCCCATGCCGAAGACCAGGCAGTCCGCCGGCACTACGAAAAAGGACACGAACCCCCTCGAAGGCAGCCGGGCGAAAGGCAGCGGCAGCGAGCCGCAAATGCAGCACGAGCCGAAGCCGCCGTTTCCGAAGCAGAAGCAAAGCGGCGTCGGACTCGAATCCCAACTTCAGCCAAAACCGCGATACCAGGCCTCCAAGTACAAACCGGCCGGCAAGCTCGAAGGCAAATGTGCGCTCATCACGGGCGGCGATTCGGGGATAGGCCGCGCTGTTGCAGTCCTCTACGCCCGCGAGGGCGCCGACGTTGCAATTTCCTATCTGCCGGAAGAACAATCCGACGCAGAAGAGACGCTGCGCGCGGTCGAAGCTGAAGGACACCGCTGCGTGCTCCTGCCCGGCGACCTCTCAGAGGCCAAGTTCTGCGACGAGCTCGTGGAGCAGACCGTGAACGAGCTGGGCAAGCTCGACATCCTCGTGTCGAACGCCGCGCACCAGAACCGCAAAAAATCGCTCGAGGAGCTCACTGACGAAGAGCTCGAAACGACATTTCAGGTGAATATACTGGCCTACATCCGCTTGTCGCGCGCGGCGCTGCGCCATATGAAGGCGGGGGCAGCGATCATCGCAACGAGCTCGGAAACCGGCATTATGGGCTCTGCACAGCTGCCGGATTACTCTGCGACCAAAGGTGCGATCAACGCGTTCACCAAGACGCTCGCGCAGAACGTCATCGAGAAAGGAATACGCGTCAATGCTGTCGCACCGGGCCCGGTCTGGACCCCGCTCAATCCGTCAGACGATGGCATGACACCTGAGAAGGTCGCCGAATTCGGCAAGCAGGCGCCCATCGGCCGCCCCGCGCAGCCCGAAGAGCTCGCGCCGTCCTATGTGTTTCTCGCGTCCGATGCGGACTCGTCCTACATTACGGGCATCGTCCTGCAGGTCATGGGCGGCGAGACTACAGGCGGCTGACAACGCAAATGGGCAGCGCTCGATCATGCGATGACGAGCGTCAAAGCGGTCGTTGTCATTACCGTTGATCATTGCGCCTACGCCGCGAACACCATTCCTGAACGCGGATCTGCGACAGCGCGTAAACGCAGCTTCACCGCGGCCGGACATCGAGCGTCGGCGCGTACGTGTATAACGATGGCGTCACCTTCTGAACCTGGCGTACGATAGCACTTTGCCATCCGCCAGAAGGTCGATCGAATGTCCACGCTCTCGTTGCTCAAGCCGCACACCAAGGATCTGGGCGGGTTCGAAGTGAATCGACTGCTGCCGGGCCATCCGTATCGAATGGTCGGGCCGTTCATCTTCTTCGACCATATGGGGCCGGCGCAGCTTGCTGCGGGCAGCGGTGTCGACGTGCGGCCGCATCCGCATATTGGCCTGGCGACCGTAACGTATCTGTTCGAAGGTGCACTCATGCACCGCGACAGCTTGGGTACCGAGCAGCGCATCGAGCCCGGCGCCGTCAACTGGATGACGGCCGGTGGCGGAATCGCGCACTCCGAACGCAGTCCCGAGTCAGATCGCCCTGCAGGGCCGCGTCTGCACGGCATACAAACGTGGGTCGCACTACCGCAGGCACACGAGCATGCAGCACCGCATTTCAGTCATCATCCGCGCGATACGATACCGCTGATCACGGTGCCCGGCGCATACCTGCATCTCCTGGCGGGAACGGCTTTCGGGCGCACAGCACCCACCCCGACGTATTCTCCGATGTTCTATATGGCGGTCGAAATGGAAGCAGGCGCGGCGTTCGAGCTGCCCCTGGAGCATGAGGAGCGCGGCGTGTATGCAGTCGCGGGCGAGGTCGATGTGGCGGGCTCGCCGCTGCCTCTGTGCCATCTCGCAGTCGTCGCCCCGAAAGCCGCTACACGAATCGTCGCGCGTACAGCCGCGCGCCTGATGCTGCTCGGTGGCGCGCCGCTCGACGGCGAGCGTTTCATTTGGTGGAACTTCGTCGCAAGTACCCGGGCCATGATCGACGAAGCGGCCGAGCGCTGGCGGCGCGGCGACTTCCCTCGGGTACCCGGCGAATCAGAATTCATTCCCCTGCCTGAAGAGCGGGGCCCGCGTATTACGTTCGTGCCCTGAAGCACTCGAACAGGAAGAGCCTGAACTGCCGCGCATGACGTCAGACTAGAATACCGTCGGTATTTCCAGTGACCATGGACATTGCCCAACTGCGCCAGGAGTACATGCGCGAACGTCTCGATGAAAGCGCCGTCGCGCACGACCCCTTCACGCAATTTCGTGCGTGGTTCGACGAGGCCGTCAAAGGTGGGCTGCCGATGGTGAACGCGATGACTCTCGCCACAGTGTCGAGCACGGGGCAGCCGTCCGCCCGCATGGTGCTGCTCAAAGGCTTCGACGCGCGCGGATTCGTTTTCTACACCGATTACCAGAGCCGAAAAGCGCGGGAGCTCGCGGCCAATCCACACGCAGCATTGCTGCTCTACTGGATCGAGCTCGAACGCGAGGTTCGCATCGAGGGGCGCGTAGAAAAAACCACCGACGCTGAGTCCAACGACTACTTCGCGAGCAGACCACTGGGAAGCCGGCTTGCCGCCATCGCTTCATCCCAGAGCGAGGTTCTGTCCGACCGCAGCGTGCTGGAGGCGCGTTACGCCGACGTCGAGAAACGCTATGGACAGTCAGCGACGCGCCCGTCGAACTGGGGTGGTTACCGGGTGGTACCCGAGGCAATAGAGTTCTGGCAAGGCCGCCCGAACCGTCTACACGACCGTTTGCTCTATGAGAACACGGGCGGAGGAGCTTGGAAAATCGTCCGCCTCGCACCATGAGGACTTCCGCGCCGGTGATCGATACGTAGTCTCCGCTCGATCGTTAGTACCGGATGACGCTGACGTTCTCTAGAGCACGAACTTGCCGACCCACCACGCCACCGCCGCGACTGCGGCCGAGCATGGAATCGTCAGTATCCAGGCCCATACGATTCCACCAGCGACTCCCCAGCGCACCGCGGACACGTTACGCACCGCGCCGACACCCACGATGGCGCCCGTTATGGTGTGAGTAGTCGAAACTGGAATGCCGAGCGAGGTCGCGAGAAACAACGTGATCGCACCCCCGGTTTCAGCGCAGAAGCCGCCGACCGGCTTCAGCTTCGTGATGCGCTGCCCCATGGTCCTCACGATGCGCCACCCGCCAAACAGCGTTCCGAATGCGATCGTCACATAACACGCGATCACCACCCACGCCGGCACCGAGTCGCGCGTCGTCGAGTAGCCGGCGGTGATCAGCAGCAGCCAGATGATGCCCGCGGTTTTTTGTGCATCGTTGCCGCCATGACCGAGGCTGTACAGCGCCGCAGACAGGAGTTGCAGTCGGCGGAACCAGCCGTCAATTCGACGCGGCGTCGCTCGCACGAAGAGCCACGACACCGCGATCATCAGCAGCGCCGCCAGCATCATCCCGAGCAGGGGTGCCACGAAGATGAATGCGATTATCTTCAAAAGCTCGCCCGTAATGAGTGCGCTGAAGCCGGCTTTAGCAACTGCAGCGCCGACGAGACCTCCGATCAACGCGTGGGACGAGCTCGATGGAATGCCGTAAAGCCAAGTGATGACGTTCCACACAATCGCACCGATGAGCGCGCCGAAGATCACGTGATGGTCGACGATGCCCGTATCGATGATGCCTTTGCCGATCGTCGCCGCGACCTTGGTTTCGAACAGGAAAAAAGCGAGAAAATTGAATCCTGCTGCCCACCCTACTGCCCATAACGGCCGCAACACGCCCGTTGAAACCACCGTGGCTATGGAATTCGCCGCATCGTGGAAGCCGTTCATGAAGTCGAATGCAAGCGCGACCAGGATCAGGAATACCAGGACCTCGAATGACATGTGTCTGCTCTTCTTGGAGGTCGCGGTTCAGGAATTTTCCAGCACGATACCCTGTATGACGTTCGCCACGTCTTCGCAGCGGTCGGTTACCGTTTCGAGCATTTCATAGACGGAACGCATTTTCATCACCTGCTTTACGTCCGGTTCGTCCCTGAAGAGCTTCGCCATTGCGGAGCGCATAACGTGATCGGCTTCGGACTCCAGGCGATCGATGTCCTCGCACACGATCATGATCGCCTTCGCGTTGTCCATATCGGACAGCATGCCGACGGCTGCTTTTACTTTGTCGACGCACGAGACGCAGAGCTCGGCGAGACGCAGCGCTTCGGGTGTGATCGAGCGGACGTCATACGCATAGATCGACTGCGAAGTGTCCTCGATTACGTCGAGGATGTCGTCCATCTTGCTCACCAGCTGATGGATGTCATCGCGGTCGAGTGGCGTAATAAAGGTGCGATGGAGGAGCTCGATCGCCGCGTGCGCGATCTTGTCGCCGCGCTTTTCGATCGACTCGATCGCGTACGCGCGCCGCTCGATATCGTCTCCACTGGTGATGAGCGCAGCCAGCTCGCGTGCGCCTTGCAGGAGCTCTTCGGCAAGCTCATTGAACAGCTCGAAGAACCGCCCTTCGCGCGGCATCAGTCGCCCGAACATAAGTCTCTCCTGATTCATGCGGCACGTCGTGCCGCCGCTTATCGACGAGGCGCATTCTATCGGTTTCCGCTGGCCGGTACGACACCATCTCGGCTCACGTATACTTCCGCTCTTTTCTGAAAACACGCGGCCCAGCCGCGAACAACAGTTTTGCAGACCTCCTCCGAGCGGAGATGGCTGGAAACCGCACTTGCCTGGTATTTCGTCGCAGTCTGGGGCTCGGGCTTCATCGCGACCAAGATCGGTCTCCAGCACGCGCCCCCCTTCACGTTTCTCGCGATACGTTTTGCTTTCGGCATAGCATGCCTCGTACCTATCGTGCTGATCGCCAGGCCGCGGTGGCCGGCGACTCGCTCCGAGTTACGGCACGTCGTCATCGCGGGGCTTCTCATGCACGTCGTGCACCTGGGAGGCAGTCACTACACGCAATATCTCGGAATGTCCGCAGGCATCACGGCGGTGCTCCTCTCCATTCAACCTTTGCTTACTGCCTTCATCGCCGCACGCTGGATGGGCGAACGGCTCGCGCCACGACAGTGGGCAGGCATCATCGTGGGACTGACAGGCGTCGGGCTGGTCGTCTGGCATAAGATCGACGTCCGCGAAGCGACAGCGGGCAGTCTCATTGCAGTAGCGATCTCTCTGATGGGCGTCACCGCGGGCACGCTCTATCAGCGCACCTTCTGCCCGCTCGTCGATCTGCGTGCGGCAGCGACGCTGCAGTTCGCGGCCACGCTCGTCGTGGTTGCGCCTCTGGCGTGGTGGGTCGAAGGCGCGCCCGTTATATGGTCGTGGTCGCTGGCGGCCGCGGTCGTTTTTCTGGTGATCGGCGCCTCGATACTCGGCGTGAATGCACTGCACACGCTCATGCGCCGCGGACAGGCTGCACGTGTGACAAGCCTCATCTATCTGACACCTCTGTTTGCGGTCGCTCTCGAGCTGGCCCTGTTTGGCGTAGTTCCATCCAGATTGAGTCTTCTTGGTATCGCGGTCACGCTGCTGGGCGTGGGGCTCGTGGCATGGCGTGAGCAGCCGCGGAAGCCGCCGACGCCATCGGCGCGACGGTTGTCGACGCGCACAACGGCAACATGACGCTGGCTACAGCGTCTCTGCGGCGTCGCTCGACGTGACGCTCTACCGCATTGGCCTGATAACGGTTTTGTTGCATCTCGCTTTCGCCGGCTCGCGCGTCACGCTTTCCCTGTTCGCGCTCAGCCTCGGCGCAAGCGCGGCGACGGTCGGGCTGCTGATGTCGCTGCTCGCGGTCGTACCGATGATTTTCGCGGTGAGCTGGGGGCGCTACATCGATCGAGTCGGGGTTCGCATGCCGATGTACGTGGGCGTGCTAGCGGTGTTGGGTGCACTCCTCGCGGCATTCGCAGTGCCGCGTTTGGAGACTCTGTTCATCGTCAGCGCGCTCTCGGGCAGCGGTTTCATGTTCTTTCACATTGCGGTCAACCAGGCGGCCGGCCTCATCGGCGAAGTTCGGGATCGCGCGCGCAATTTCACGGTTCTGGCTCTCGCCTTCTCCGTATCGAGCTTTCTCGGGCCGATGACGGCGGGCTTTTCGATCGACTGGATCGGCCACCGCTACACTTTTCTGCTCTACGCTGTGACGCTCCTCATCACACTCGCAGTCATGTTTGCGCGACCGATCAATGTGCCGCGCCACGCTGCTGCGCTCAAGGCTGGCGATAAAAAACGACTGAGTGATCTGCTTCGGATTCCGACATTAAGGCGCGTATTTGTCGTGAGTGGACTGCTGTCGATGGCGTGGGATCTGTTCACCTTCGTCATGCCGATCCACGGCTCACGCCTCGGTCTTTCGGCCTCCACGATCGGTTTGATACTCGGATGCTTTGGGGCGGCGGTTTTCGTCGTGCGCCTCGCCTTGCCTGCGCTAGTGCATCGATTGAGCGAATGGAAAATGCTGATCGCCGCGATGTTCATCTCGGGATTGGGGCTTGCGATGTTACCGCTGGTTTCGGATGTCGCCCTCTTGATGGCGCTCGCGTTTGTGCTGGGTATGGGCCTGGGTGGCGCACAGCCGATGATCATGGCGCTGCTTTACAACAAAGCGCCTCCAGGGCGGGGCGGTGAGGCCGTAGGCGTTCGAACACTGCTGCTCAACTTGAGCCAAGCCGGGATTCCGCTCATGTTCGGCGCACTCGGTGCTGCGCTCGGTATGGCTCCCGTGTTTTGGTCCATGTCGGCAGCACTGTTGGCAGGCGGTTGGTACGCGAGGCGCGGTGTGTAAGAAAACAAACGGCCGGTCGCCGCTAACCGCGACGCCGGCCGTTCGGGAATACGGTAGAGTTACTTGAGGTGCTTGTTGACGAGCTTGGTCATTTCGAACATCGAGACCTGTTTTTTGCCCCCGAATACTTCACGCAGCTTGTCGTCAGCGTTGATATTGCGCCGGTTCTTGCTGTCCTGAAGATTGTTCTTCTTGATGTAGTTCCAGATTTTTTTCGTTACTTCGGTGCGCGGCATGGGGCTGCCGCCAATCACGGCTGAGAGCGATGCGCTCGGTTGCATTGCTTTCATGAATGCGGCGTTCGGCTTGCGTTTCGAAGCCGCCTTTTTCTTTGCCGGTGCTTTCTTGGTAGCCTTTTTCTTTGCAGCCATTCGGTGTCTCCCGTTATATGGTGGGTTGGATTTTTGCTGCCCTTGCCGCTCTCAACGCAGCACGGTGACGAGAGGATGCCGAGGGAAAACGCCGTTGTCAATCGCTATCACGTGCTGAATGAGCGTGTCGTTTCATAGGAGAATCTCAAATAAATGACGCGCGGTTTGTCAGTGCGCGTCTGCAGGAACACAATACTTGGTCGAATTAGAGGCTGATGCGATGCCCCTCTCACAGAAAGAGCGACAACAAATCAATACTCTAGTCGCCCGCTTCGAAGCGGACACCGGCATACAGGCCGTCGCCGCTATGACGGGCAAAGCCGACGTATACCCCGAAATCCCCTGGAAAGCGTACGCAATGGGCTCAGCAGTTGGCGCGCTGATCGCAGGGTTCGCTCCGCCGCTTTTTGCAGACTGGACGCACGCGAGTCTCATCGCGTTCGACGCCATGCTGGTCCTCGCTGCAGGTGCGGCGGTGTCGATTGGAGCCGCACTCGTCCCGGCGCTCGGACGGCTTTTTCTCGACCGAGCGCGCGCGCACGCCGAGGCGCAGCAATATGCGCGCTCTCTGTTCCTGCAACGTGAGCTTTTCCGGACGTCACAGCGCCGAGCGGTGCTCGTCCTGCTATGCCGTTACGAGCGCGCCGCAATCGTGCTGGCGGACACCGGGCTGACGCCGTACGCGCCTCGCGCCGAGCTCGCTGCTATCGAGCAGGCGACGGGCGCGCTGCTGTCGAGGGCCGGTGCGGTTCCCGCATTCGAACTGGCTTTCGAGCGGATCAAGAGCGTATTGAAGCAGGGCGGACTGGCGATAACGCCTGGAGCTCCCAACGAGCTTGATGACGATGTCGTGCTGGAGAAAGGTGCGTGAAAGGTTACGTAAAGGTGCTTTGCGCAGTGCTCGCGCTGCTCCTGACATGCGCTGCGCTTGCAGGATCGGCTGAGATCCCCTTTCTCAGCGGACGAGTCGTCGACAATGCAGAGCTCTTGTCTGCCGCCGCGAACGAGCGTGTCTCGGAGATGCTCAGGGCTCACGAGAGCAGGACCACTGATCAGGTTGTCGTTCTGACCGTGCAGAGCCTGGACGGACGCAGCATCGAGGACTACGCAGTCGCTGTTTTCGAATCGTGGAAGCTGGGTCGGCGAGGTAAGGACAACGGCGTGCTCCTGGTCGTTGTTCCTCGCGAGCGCAAGATGCGAATCGAAGTCGGTTATGGCCTCGAGGGACGGCTCACCGACCTCAATTCGAACCGCATCATCCGGAACGTCATCGCTCCCCGTTTCAAGGCCGGCGACTTCGACAGTGGTGTGGAAGACGGCGTGCGCGCGATTCTCTCTCAGCTACGAGGTGAAAGCGACGCCGTTGCAGACGCGAAGCCCGCTAGTGGCGGGCAGCCGTCCCGTTCAGGATTGTCGGGTATTCAGGCACCTGACTTACCGCTGACGCAGCGCATCCTTTTCGGCGCGTTCATATTCGGGATCATTGGGCTTTTTACGGTGATCGGGGTACTGACGCCCGGGGTGGGCTGGTTCCTGTACCTATTCCTGATCCCGTTCTGGGCGATGTTTCCCATCGTCGTTGTCGGCACGCACGGCGCGTTAGTCCTGCTCGTCACTTATCTCATCCTGTTCCCGCTGTCGAAGCTGATCGTGTCGCGCACGGCGTGGTACGCCAAGGCACAACGGAGCTTGAAAACTAAGGGACGTGCAAGCGTCGGCGGTTTTGTCCTGGGGGGCGCAAGCTCGACCGGCTCTTCGTGGAGCTCGAGCTCTGACGCCTCGGGCAGCAGCTACTCGGGAGGCGGCGGCAGCTCTGGCGGCGGAGGCAGTTCGGGAAGCTGGTGAGCTGACGCTGGGTTCGGGCGATAGGGTGAATCGCTTTCGCTGTCAATGTAACCGCTGCGATGTTCGCTGCGGGCCCGCGTATTACGACGCCATCATGCTTTCGTCTTTTCTGTTTTCTTGAGGCGATCAAAGAAAGACTTCCGAAATTTGGCCACTTTGGGCGCGACAACGAACTGGCAGTAGCCCTGGTTGGGATTGCGCGCGAAGTACTCCCGGTGATAATCCTCCGCGACGTAAAAGGTGGACGCGGGCTCCAACTGGGTCACCAGCGGACGGGGGTACAACTGCTCACGTGCGATGTCCCCCATCACTTCCTGCGCAACCTCTTTTTGCTTCGGCGTGTGATAGAAAATCGCTGAACGATATTGTGTGCCGAGGTCGTTGCCTTGCCGGTTCAGCGTCGTCGGGTCATGAATCGCGAAGAAAATACCCAGGATGTCCCCGAAGGTCACAACCGCGGGATTGAACTTGATCTGAACGACTTCGGCGTGCCCGGTATCGCCGCCGCACACCTGCTCATAGGTTGGATTGACGACGGCCCCTCCCATGTAGCCCGATTCCACGGATTCCACGCCTTTGAGCTCGTCGTAAACCGCTTCGAGGCACCAGAAGCACCCTCCCGCGAGCGTCGCGACCTCGCGCGTGGATGGATCGTTGTTGGATTGCATATGAGCTCCTTAAGAAGGCGACCAATCTAGCGAATAAAGCACCATCACGGCAAGCGCCGATTCTCCGCGTATCGATTTTCAAGCGGCCGCTTGCAGCACCGGCCTGAAGTCGCGGGAGACACGTGCCTGAGTCTCCTGGCGCTTGATGATACGCGGCCGGTTTTTCCACGTGCGTAGGAGGATGCGTTCGCGGGTGCCCAGTCCGGCGTGACACTCTATGACAGCGCGCATGCGGGTCAGGAATTCGGGGTAATCGAGTACCGGGAAAGGCACCTGGGCCCGGCAGTGCGCGCCGAGAGCGCGAAACGCCATCGCGAGGTGGAGATCTCTTGCCGTGCGCATGCAGGCCGATGCCGTGCGCCACGCAGAAATCGCGCCGAACCGCTGAGCACGCGCGCGGCGTTCGTACGCAGCACGAAAATGTCCGAACGAAAGCGCTTCCTCGCGTGCCATCCCGGCCGCCATTTCGCGCAACTGTGCATCGTCTGCCCAGCGGGCAACCGAGCGGTAAAAGACGCCGCTCTGCGTCGCGGCGACACAGTGTGCAAGCGCTTCGTGTGCTGCGGTCGGTTTAAGTGGGCCCATGCCGCCGTCCGACACCACGGTGCAGCGGCACTGCTCGTAGGCCGCCGCCCAATCGAGCTCAGGCCAGGTCTTTTCCACATATTGCCGCAACGCGGCGGCCCGCGCGGCTTTGCGCGGCAGCCACTCCTTGTCCATCCAGGCAGAGAACACCTCGTCTTTGCGAAAGAGCTGGCGCATACGATCGGCATACAGCGGCGCCAGGGCTTCGAGCAGGGACGCTGTGGCCACGCTGTAGAACAGAGGCCCATTGGCGCGAACCAGCACGAGTTGGATGGAACGTTGCGCGAAGCGTGGGGTGGTGTCGATCAGCGCTTTGGTTTCCATGGTAGGTCTCCCGAGGTGGTGGTGACTGCGCGTGTACGCGCGCTGTGGAGCCATGATGGCGTTGGTGCGCTGATGCGGCGAGCGGCATCGTCCAGGTTGCGCCTGCGTTCCCCGGAGGTATCATTAGGCGCCACTTCGAGGGGAGGAGGGGATGGCGCACAGTGCGGCTTTAGTGGAAGTTTTGAAGCGCGAGCTTAGGGCGCGCGGCGTCAAATACGCCGATCTCGCGCCTCATCTCGGTCTGAGCGAGGCGAGCGTCAAGCGCATGTTTTCGCGGCATGATTTCACCCTGACCCGCCTCGACCAGATCTGCGGCTGCGCCAAGATCGATTTTTCCGAGCTTGCACGCGCACTGGCTCGTGAGGAATCGCTGATCTCGCAGCTTACTGAACAGCAGGAAAAAGAGATCGTCGCGGACAAGACCCTGTTCCTCGTCGCGGTATGCGCCCTCAATCACGTCACGTTCGAGCAGATCGTCAACAAGTACGAGATCAGCGCTGCGGAATGCGTCCGACTGCTCACGCGGCTCGACCGCCTCAAGTTCATCGAGCTGCAGCCCGGTAATCGTATCCGGTTGCTGGTTTCACGCACGTTCGCGTGGCTGCCGGATGGACCGATACAGCGCTATTTCAAGGAGCAGGCGCATACGGAGTTCTTCCGATCCCGCTTCAACCGCGTGGATGAGTTCATGCTCGTCGTAAACGGCATGCTGTCCAAGGGATCGAGCGCAAAGATCATCGAAAAGCTGAAGCGCGTGGCGCTCGAGTTTTCCGAGCTGCACAATGAGGACGTGAGGCTTCCGCTCGAGCAACGCTCGGCGATGAGCGTGCTGGTTGCATTGCGCCCATGGGAGCTCGAAGCGTTTGCCGAGCTCAGGCGCCGGCCTCAGCAGGCCGTGAGGACGATCAGCCCTCCGCGTGGTAGCGCGTAACGCGCTCCACTTCGTTTTTCGAGCCCAGCACCACCCCTACACGCTGATGCAGCGCGGTGGGTTGGAGGTCCAGAATGCGTTGGCGGCCATCGGTCGCAGCCCCACCGGCCTGCTCAACGATGAACGCCATCGGGTTCGCTTCGTACATCAGACGCAGCCGCCCTTCCTTGTGCTTCGCGTCTTTCGGATAGAGGAACACGCCGCCGCGGCAGAGTATGCGGTAGACGTCCGCGACCATGGACGCGACCCAGCGCATATTGAAATCCTTGTCACGTGGACCGCTTTTTCCCGCCAGACATTCGTCGATGTAACGCTTCACCGGCGGGTGCCAATTGCGCGCGTTCGATGCGTTGATCGCAAATTCCTGCGTGTCGTCGGGGATCACGATGCGCTCATCGGTCAGCACGAACGAGCCCATTTCGCGGTCGAGCGTGAATCCCACCACTCCGTTGCCGACAGTGAGCACCAGGATCGTCGCCGATCCGTACACCGCAAATCCAGCGGCGACTTGCCGCGCGCCTGGTTGCAAAAACGCCTTGTAATCGAAGTCGGAGCAATTGGTCGGGCACCGCAGCACCGAGAATATCGTTCCGACCGAAATGTTCACATCGAGATTCGACGACCCGTCGAGCGGATCGTATAGAAGAAGAAACTCGCCTTTGGGATAGCGGTTCGGGATCTGGTACGGCTCGGCCATTTCCTCGGAAACCATGGCTGCGAGCTGTCCGCCCCACTCGTTCGCCTCGACCAGCACTTCATTTGCGATGACGTCGAGCTTTTTCTGTGCTTCGCCCTGGACGTTATCGAGTCCGACGGCGTCGCCGATGCCGGCAAGAGGGCCTTTGCTGACCGTGTGGCTGATCGCCTTGCACGCGCGCGCAATGACCTCGATCAGCAATCTCAGTTCGGGCGAGACCTTGCCGTACTGGCGTTGCTGCTCGATCAGGTATTGGGTCAGCGTGACGCGGCGCATCGGTTCTCCTGTAGCTTGAACTTTTGGACCCGAAATTATCCGCTATACTCGATAAACATGCACCCTTCGATCCGCTCCGGCGGAGCTCGCACATGACGCTGTTTTCCGATCGTATCTTGTGGTTGGCGCTTACTTTGTGCTGCACGCTCGGCGGCCTCGCTCATGCTCAGACAGCCGCTCAGTCGGGTTCTGCAAGAGCGACATTTGCCGGCGGCTGCTTCTGGTGCATGGAACCACCTTACGACAAGTTGCCGGGCGTGATCTCGACGACGTCGGGCTATATGGGCGGCAAGACCAAGAACCCCACTTACGAGCAGGTCTCGACCGGCTCGACGGGCCACGCCGAAGTCGTGCAGGTGGAATACGATCCCAGCAAAGTGACGTATGCTCAATTGCTTGACGTGTTCTGGCGCAACGTCGACCCGACGCAGCGCGACGCGCAGTTCTGCGATCATGGCACTCAGTACCGCACTGCGATCTTCTATCACACGCCGGAACAGCAGAAACTGGCCTCGGCCTCGAAAGCGGCGCTGGAGAAAAACAAACCTTTCAAAGGCGACATCGTGACGGAGGTATCGCCTGCCGGTGAGTTCTATCGCGCCGAGGAATACCACCAGGATTTCTATAAGAAGAATCCCGCGCGCTACAAGATCTACCGCACTGGTTGTGGGCGCGATGCGCGCCTGCAGGCGTTGTGGGGACGTGCGGGAGATTGACGCAGGCGAAGTGCGGCCGTTTGCGTCCAGGCGCTAGGTGATCGTCACGCGCGCGAACTTGCGCTTGCCGACCTGCAGTACGACTTGCTCGCCCGGGGCAAGCTTGAGTGACTTGTCACTCACCTTCTCACCGTTGAGCTTGACGCCCCCTTGTGCGATCAGCCTCAACCCTTCTGACGTGCTTGCAACGAGCCCCGCCTGCTTCAGCACGTGAGGAATGATCAGCGCGACGCCTGCCGCTGGGACGTTCACCTCTGGCATGTTGGCGGGGGTACCGCCCTGCCGAAAACGGGCTTCGAAATCGGCGAGCGCAGCCTGTGCGGCGTCACGCCCGTGGAAACGCTCGACGATTTCCTGGGCAAACGCGACCTTGATGTCCCGTGGATTGCCGCCTTCCGCCACCTGCTGCTTCCAGCCTCGGATGGTCGCGAGCGATGCAAACGACAACAGGTCGATGTAGCGCCACATGAGCTGGTCGGAAACCGACATGAGCTTGCCGAAGATCTCGTTCGGATCCTCATTGATGCCCACGTAGTTGCCGAGCGACTTGGACATCTTGTTGACGCCGTCCAGCCCTTCGAGCAGCGGCATCGTAAGGATGACCTGCGGTTTCTGGCCGTAGTGTTTTTGCAGCTCGCGGCCCATGAGCAGGTTGAATTTCTGGTCGGTTCCGCCGAGCTCCATGTCGGCGCGCAAGGCAACCGAGTCGTAACCCTGCACGAGCGGGTACAGAAATTCATGGATGGCAATTGGCTGATTGTTTGTGTAGCGCTTCGAGAAGTCGTCACGCTCGAGCATGCGGGCAACGGTATGAGTCGCCGCGAGCTTGACCATATCGGCTGCCCCGAGCCGGTCCATCCAGGTCGAATTGAAAACGACTTCGGTGCGATCGCGGTCGAGAATCTTGAAAACCTGGTCCGTGTAGCTCCTGGCGTTCAGGGCGACTTCTTCGCGCGTCAGCGGCGGACGGGTCGCATTCTTGCCGGTGGGATCGCCGATCATTCCCGTGAAATCCCCAATCAGGAACAACACATGGTTGCCGAGCTCCTGCAGCTGACGGAGCTTGTTGATCAACACTGTGTGACCGAGATGGAGATCGGGCGCGGTCGGGTCGAATCCCGCCTTGACGCGCAACGGCTCGCCGCTTCGTAATCGTTCCGTGAGTTCCGCTTCCACGAGCAGCTCGTCGGAACCGCGGCGAATGATCTGTAGTTTCTCTTCGAGCGTTGCCATGGTCAGCGAATTTCACGTTCCGGTACACTGCGAAATATTCGCTTGCCAGCGACAGTCATTCTGTTAAGCTTCCGGCCAGAACGCCCAGACGTCCGGAAAACGCAGGTAAATCATGCATCAAGGCCCACCCATTGTAGCCGAAAAGCTCGCTCGGCTTGCCCGCAACAGTACGTTCCGTCGCATCATGCTCGCCACCACATTGCCGTTCGTGAGCGTGGTAGCCGCGTTCGGCATTGCCCCTGACACTGTGACAGAGAAGGTCGAGCTGACGCGCGTCGTCGAAGAAGTGGCGCTGCCGGCGCTTTCGATTGCCAGCGCCACAGACGAGTCTTATTGGCGCGAGGAGCGGATCCAGCGCTCCGACACTGTGGGCAGCGTGCTCACGCGGCTGAACGTCGAAGACGCGAACGCGGTGCGGTTCCTTCGCACCAGCGCTGATGCGAAAGGGCTCAGGCAGCTGGTGCCGGGACGCGTCGTACGTGCCAGCGCGACCGAGGACGGGCGCTTACAAGAGCTGCGCTATTCGCTCGGCGTGACGATGCTGACTGTCAAACCGGAAGGCGATGGTTTTCGCGTCAGGGAAGAAGTGGCACCGCTCGAGCGGCGCATCGTCATGAAGTCCGGCGAGATCAAGAGCTCGCTTTTTGCCGCCACCGATGCCGCCCAGCTGACAGACGCGGTAGCCGATCAGATGGCACAGGTATTCTCGACCGATATCGATTTTCACAAAGACCTGCGCCGCGGAGACCGCTTCACTGTGGTCTACGAAATGTATTACGACGCAGGCGAACCGGTGAGATCCGGCCGCATGCTCGCTGCCGAGTTCGTGAACGAAGGTAAGCCCTATCAGGCCATCTGGTTCGAGAGGGCAAATGGCCAGGGCGATTACTACGCGCTGGACGGCAAACCGATCAAGAAAGCCTTTCTGCGCTCGCCGCTGGAATTCTCGCGCATCAGCTCGGGCTTCACGACCGCGCGCTTTCACCCGGTTCTTCAACGCTGGCGCGCACACACCGGAGTCGATTACGCAGCAGCCACAGGCACAGGCGTCAAAGCGACCTCTGACGGTATCGTCGAATTTGCCGGACAGAAGGGCGGCTACGGAAATGTCGTCATCCTGCGGCACCAGAAGCGCTACACGACGCTGTACGGCCACCTGTCCGGGTTCGGCCGCGGAATACACGACGGCGCCCGGGTCTCACAAGGCGACGTCATCGGCTATGTGGGTATGACCGGCCTTGCCACCGGACCTCATCTGCATTACGAATTCAGGATCGACGATGTCTACCAGGATCCCCTGACCGTCGCGATGCCCGATGCTCTGCCCATCACCGCCGACTATCGAACCGCCTTTGACGCCGTCGCTCAACCGATGGGGCTGCGGCTTGGCCTGCTGCGTAACACCAACCTCGCCCGCCTGCAGTAAGCGACGCGCAAGCCCGTGAGGCTGGCCTAAAGCCAGTCAAATAAAAAAAGGGAGCCTCAGCTCCCTTTTTGTTTGCCCGACTCCAACTGCCTACCGGGCGCTGGACGTTACGCCGAAAACGACGATCCGCAACCGCACGTCGAAGTTGCATTCGGGTTCTTGATGACGAACTGCGCCCCTTCGATGTTTTCCTGGTAATCGATTTCTGCGCCTGCGAGATATTGCAGGCTCATAGGGTCGATTAGCAGCGTGACACCGGCTTTCTGAAGCGTCGTGTCGTCTTCGTTCGTCGCCTCGTCGAATGTAAAACCGTACTGAAAGCCGGAACACCCCCCGCCCGTGACGAACACGCGCAGCTTCAGATCAGGGTTACCCTCCTCCTCGATCAGTTGCTTGACCTTGTTCGCCGCGCTGTCCGTGAAGACCAGGGGTTCAGGCATTTGCTCAGTGACTGCGTTCATCTCATGCTCCTGCGGGGAATCCGCCTTAATCGGGGTCCCGGGGCAAGTCTCAAGTTTGTTCGCTTGAGGCCGATTTGAGCGGGACCACCTTTTCCGACTTCGCGTCGGTCTTGTGCACCAGCGCGCCCTGCACGATGGCGCCCAGCTGCATCTCTATCGCATTATAGTGGACATCCCCTGTGACATTGGCCTTTCCCTGCAGTTCAACATACTCCGTCGAGCGCACCGGCCCAATCACGGCGCCATTGATCACGATGTGGGGAACCCGGATTTCACCCTCGACTCGGCCATTTTCAGACAGCACGAGCGTCCCCGGCTTGCCGTCCTCGGCCGTAATGTTGCCTTTCACGTGGCCGTCAACCCGTAATCCGCCGCTGAAAACCACATGGCCCTCGATGACGGTGCCTGCACCGATCAGGCAGTCAATGCGGCTTTGCGGTTTGGTGCTGCCAGTCTTCGCTCCGAACATGCTCGCCTCCTACGAAACATTCAAGGCCTGGGTCAACCGGGGCGTGTTCGCCCCGTTTTCAAAGACCCGGACCTGCATCCCTTTCAACACACTGCCTGGGGTCAGCTTGAAAGTGCCTTCGACTCGCTGGAAGTACTTGAAGTTGAGCCGGTAGTCACGCGCTTCGCGTTCCCCTTGCGCCGGTAACACGAGCGTGAGCTTACGTCCCTCGTTTTGTACGTCTAGGACAAACTGTACGGTCCCATTGAATTCACGCACGCGCTGACCGGTCTGCACAAGCAGCAGCTGATAGCGGTACTCGCCTGCAATCGCGTCAGGGCGCAGATTGAAACGATTCACCGTGAGCGTGGCTTCGCGGTTGCCCGATGATGACATGAGCGACTGGAAGAACGCGAGATCCTCTTTGAGCTTCGCGTTTTCGAATGACAGGGACTTGACCTGCTTCGCAAGGTCAGCGCCGGCTGCACGGTCCATCTGCTGCAGGCGATCGGAGCCGGCCACTTTCGACCGCAGCTCTGCGAGCTCACTTTCCTGGCGCTGAAGCTGCTGCTGCAGCTGCGCGAGCTCGCGGTCGGCTTCGGCGCGGCTCGAATCGCGAGCGGACAGTCCAAAAACGGCCAACGCGATGGTAGCAGCGAAGAAAACGACGATCGCGATACGCCAGTACCATGGCATGTCCGGCCGCACCGCCATGCGTTCAGCGGAGATGCCGAACGCACGCCTCAATCGACGAAGGGCCGCCATGAGCGTTAAGGCAGCAGCGCGACCTGGTCGAGGCCCGTCGTCTCGGGAAAGCCGAACATGATGTTCATGTTCTGCACCGCCTGACCCGAAGCTCCTTTGACGAGGTTGTCGATGACCGAAAGAACGACCACGATGTCGCCGCCCTGCGGCTGATGAACGGCGATGCGGCAGGTATTGGCCCCCCGAACGGAACGGGTTTCGGGATGGCTGCCGCTGGGCATCACATCGACGAACGGCTCATTGGCGTAGCGTTTTTCAAAAAGCGCCTGCAAGTCGCTCGAACCTGACAGACGCGCATACAACGTGGCATGTATCCCACGGATCATCGGTGTCAGGTGCGGGGTGAAAACCAGCCTGACAGGACGGCCTGCCATGGCGTTCAGACCCTGCGTGATTTCCGGGAGGTGGCGGTGGCCGGATACGCCGTAGGCCTTGAAGTTGTCTGAAGCTTCCGCGAGCAGGGTATGAACCTCCGCTTTTCGTCCAGCCCCCGAAACGCCTGACTTTGCATCAGCAATCAGATGGTCTAGATCAACAACACCGGCTTCCAACAGCGGCAGGAAACCGAGTTGCACCGACGTGGGATAGCAGCCGGGGTTCGCAACGATACGCGCTTCGCGGAGGCGTTGGCGGTTGACCTCCGGAAGACCGTAGACCGACTCGGCAACGAGCTCCGGACAAGCATGCTTCATCTTGTACCACTGCTCCCACAACGCCACGTCCTTGATCCGGAAATCTGCTGCGATATCGATTAGCCGCACACCCGCGTCGTATAGCGCACGCGCGTCGTTCATCGCAACGCCGTTCGGCGTGGCGAAGAAGACCAGATCGCAGCGGGCTAACGCTTCGCGGGAGGGCTCCGTGAACTTGAGCGCAACGCGGCCGCGCAAGTTGGGAAACATGTCGGAAACGGCCATGCCGGCCTCTTTGCGCGAGGTGATGATCGCAAGCTCGCAGTGCGGGTGCTGCACCAGAAGGCGCAAGAGCTCGACGCCGGTATAACCGGTGCCGCCGACGATGCCGATCTTGATCGTGTGCTTGGCCATGTCGCGAAGATCTCCGAATGCAGGTATTCAGGCTACGTCACCCGTCACGAAGTGGTCCCAGAGACGACAAAGCCGCCCGCAGGCGGCCTTGGTTGAGCGGGGTATTAACGCTTGGAGAACTGCTTCCGTCGTCGTGCCTTGTGGAGCCCGACTTTCTTGCGTTCGACTTCGCGAGCATCGCGTGTCACGAGTCCGGCTTTCTTGAGCGTGCCTTTGAGCGTCTCGTCGTAATCGATGAGCGCGCGCGTGATGCCGTGCCTGACCGCTCCCGCCTGCCCCGACTCGCCGCCGCCGTCCACGTTCACGAAAATGTCGAAGCGGCTGAGATTGTCAGTCAGCTGAAGCGGCTGACGAACGATCATGCGACCGGTTTCGCGCGAGAAAAATTCGTCCACGGGCTTACCGTTGACGGTGATATCGCCCTTGCCGGGCTTAAGGTACACGCGGGCGACTGCGCTCTTGCGGCGACCCGTTCCGTAATTCTGCTGGACTGCCATGTGTCGTTACGCCTTAGATCTGAAGCGTTTTGGGCTGCTGCGCGGTGTGCGGATGTTTGTCTCCGGCGTACACTTTCATCTTGCGCAGCATTGCGTAGCCTAGTGGGCCTTTGGGCAGCATGCCTTTGACCGCGAGCTGAAGCACCCGCTCGGGATGCCGCGCCTGCAGTTTCTCGAAGCTGGTGGTGTAGATCCCACCCGGATACGTGCTATGACGGTGATACAACTTGTCTTTGGTCTTGTTGCCCGTGACACGCAATTTGTCGGCATTGACGACCACGATATAATCACCGGTGTCGACATGCGGCGTGAATTCGGGCTTATGTTTGCCGCGCAAGCGGCGGGCGATCTCGGCAGCGACGCGACCCAGCACCTTGCCGGAAGCGTCGACGATGTACCAGCCGCGCTGCACTTCATGCGACTTGGCGGAAAACGTTTTCATTCTGGGTCCCGCGGCGGTGAATTTCAGGAAACCGCGAATTCTATTGGAAATCAGGCTTCTGTGTCAAACCTGAAGGACGGTGCGGGAAGCGTCGCGACGCTGATTCGGCGCTCTGCACCGCAAGGGCGCGAGCGATAGCCGGCGCCTTCGGTCCAAACGCTCACCGCTGGAGATTTCATGAAAGTCCGTATCAAGTGGCTCGAGGGCGTTGCTTTCGTCGCCGAGTCAGAAAGCGGGCACGCGTTCGTGATGGACGGCGCGCCTGACGGCGGCGGGCGCAACCTGGGGCCGCGACCGATGGAAACGGTGCTCATGGGGACGGGGGGATGCACCGCCTACGATGTCGTGCATATCCTGCGAAAGTCACGCGCCCCGATCATCGATTGCGTCGTGGATATCGACGCGCAACGTGCGGCTGAAGACCCGAAGGTGTTTACGCGCATTCACTTTCATTTCGTCGTGACCGGAAAGGGGCTCAAGGCCCAGCAGGTCGAGCGCGCCGTCCATTTGTCGGCGGAAAAGTACTGTTCCGCTTCCATCATGCTCGCGAAGACGGCAGTGATCACTCACGATTTCGAGATACGCGAGGCGTAAGCGTCAGCAGTCAGCGGCTTCGGCGCGCACACGAGGTAGGGATTCTGACGCCGACCTCTGCATTCGTTCCCAGATCCACCGCGGCCGTCTTGCGCTGCCTACGCGTGACCATCGACGAGCTCAGATCCAATATGCCGTTCGGGTCATGACGGCCGACGCGACGCGCATCAGCATCCGCACCGGCAGCGGCAGCGGCAGCCCACCTTCCTGCAGCGCCGTAGTCGCATGCTGCGCTTCGTCCATGCGCATCTCTTCCACGATTGCGCGGCTTTTTCGGTCCTCGATCGGCAGCTTTCCTAGATGGTCATCAAGGTGAGCAACGACCTGCCTTTCCGTTTCCGCCAGGAACCCGAGATTCCAACGGTCTCCCAGCAGGCCCGCAGCCGCGCCCATCGCGAATGAACCGGCGTAAAAAAGAGGGTTGAGAACGCTCCTGCGTCCTCCGAGCTCCTCTATGCGGCGCTCGGTCCATGCCAGATGGTCCGTCTCCTCCTCAGCGGCGCGTTCGAGTGCGCTCCTAGCACTCGAGCCGCGTGCGGTGAGCGCCTGTCCCTGATAAAGAGCCTGCGCGCACACTTCGCCCGTATGGTTTACCCGCATGAGTGCGGAAGCGTGCTGGCGCTCTGACGCCTCCAGCTCGCCATCGCCCATATCTTCGCCTGGTCGTGGGCGCGCGGTAGCAGCGGGCCCCACAATTGTGCGCAATCCGCGGTCAAAACTGATGATGAGTCGGTCGATATCGAACATGGCGTTTGAAGTCAGGCCGCTTTGGCAAACAAACGTTCGAGCTCTGCGCCGGGGTCCTCGGCGCGCATGAATGCTTCGCCCACGAGAAAAGCCCCGACGCGCCGTTCTCGCATCCGCTGAACGTGTTCCGGCTCCAGTATTCCGCTTTCGGTCACGACGAGGCGCTCGGACGGGATCCGTTCGAGCAGATCGAGCGTCGTCTCCAGATGCGTTTCGAACGTGCGTAGATTTCGATTGTTGATTCCGATGAGCGGCGTCTTGAGCCGTAACGCAAGTTCGAGCTCGGCCGCATCGTGTACTTCTACGAGAACTGCAAGGCCCGCCTCGCGGGCTACCTCCTCCAACTCACCCATTGCGTTCGGTTCCAGCGCCGCAACGATAAGCAGTATGCAATCGGCCCCGGCAGCGCGAGCTTCGAAGACCTGGTAAGGGTCTAGAGTGAAGTCCTTGCGCAGCACGGGCAGGCGGCACGCGGCTCGCGCGGTACGCAGATCCTCGAGCCGACCCTGGAAGAACTGCGTGTCGGTGAGAACTGACAGGCACGCGGCCCCACAGCGCTCGTAACTCGCGGCGATCGTGGCCGGATCGAATCGTGCGCGCAGCAATCCTTTACTGGGACTCGCTTTTTTGATTTCAGCGATCACTGCCGGCGCACCATCGGCTATCTTGGAGCGCAACGCCGCCACAAAATCGCGCGCGGGCGCTGCTGCACGCGCCTCGGCAGTCACGGCCGAGAGCGGCTTCACACGGCGCGCTGCTGCAATTTCGTCCGCCTTGACCTTCAGAATGCGCTGAAGAATGTCGCTCACGATGTGCTCACGCTGCGAGTACAGGCGACGAACTCGTCGAGCTTGCGGCGTGCGGCACCGCTTTTCAGCGCAGAAAGCGCGGTCTGCACACCGTCGGCGAGCGACTCCGCCAGCCCTGCGACATAGATGCTCGCGCCTGCATTCAGCGCGACGATATCGCGTGCGGCTATTTCCTTGTTCTCCAGCGCGGCAAGCATCATCGCTTTCGATTCGCTCACATCCGCTACGCGAATCGCGTGGCTTTCAGCCGCACGCAGTCCGAATTGCTGCGGCACGATGTTGTACTCGCTTATGCGGCCGTCCTTCAACTCCGCAACCATCGTGGAACCGCTCAACGCAATTTCATCGAGCCCATCGACACCGTGCACGATCATCACACGACGGCTGCCGAGCCGCTGCAGCACGCGCGCCTGTATACCGACCAGGTCCGGATGGAAAACACCCATCACCTGCTGCCGCGCGCCGGCGGGATTCGTGAGCGGTCCGAGGATGTTGAAAAGCGTCTTGACGCCGAGCTCCTTGCGCACCGGTGCCGCGTATTTCATGGCGCTGTGATGATTGGGCGCAAACATGAAACCGATGCCAGTCCTGGCAATGGTGCCGGCAACCTGTTCCGGCTTGAGATTGATGTTCGCGCCGAGCGCCTCGAGAACGTCCGCGCTTCCGGATTTGCTCGAGACCGATCGGCCTCCGTGCTTGGCAATCTTCGCGCCGGCTGCGGCCGCGACGAACATCGCAGCAGTCGAAATGTTGAATGACTGAGCCGAGTCGCCCCCTGTCCCGCACGTATCGATAAGCTTGGGCTCGTCCGGCACCGGTACTCGTGTGGCGAACTCGCGCATCACTTCGGCAGCGGCAGCGATTTCACCGATAGTTTCCTTCTTGACGCGCAGGCCGATCAGTATGCCGGCAATAAGCGCCGGCGGCACTTCACCCGTCATGATGCTTCGCATGAGGGTAAGCATTTCCTCCCGGAATATCTCGCGGTGCTCGATAACCCGTGTCAGAGCGTCCTGCGGTGTCATCGTGTCGTCTCTTCGACGAAATGTCTCAGTAGATCATGGCCTTTCTCTGTCAGGATCGATTCGGGATGAAACTGTACCCCTTCCACGGCGAGTGTCTTGTGGCGGACGCCCATGATCTCGCCCTCTTCGCTCCACGCCGTAATCTCCAGACACTCGGGCAGCGTTTCCCTTTCAATCACCAGCGAGTGATAACGGGTCGCCACGAACGGATTCGGCAGCGCCCGGAACACGCCCCGACCATTGTGCAGAATGGGAGAAGTCTTCCCATGCATGAGCGCGCGCGCGTGCACGATGCGGCCACCAAACGCCTGGCCAATGCTTTGATGACCAAGGCACACCCCAAGTAACGGAATCTCGCCGGCAAACCGCTCGATCAGAGGCACCGATATGCCGGCTTCGTTTGGCGTGCACGGGCCAGGCGATACGACGATATGGTCCGGTTTCATGGCCTCGATCTGTTCGAGCGTGACCTCGTCGTTGCGGCGCACGATCACGTCCTGTCCCAGTTCCCCCAGGTACTGCACGAGGTTGTAGGTGAACGAATCGTAGTTGTCGATCATCAGCAGCATAATGGCCCACTATCGCGACCTAAGTTGTTGTTTCGTAGACACGTTGCCCGTCTCAATGCGCGCAAGAACCGCGGGATACCTGCGCACCTACCCGCTTTTGCGTCGAGGCGGCGTAAATACGTTGCGATTATCTCATCGGACGGTCCGACCTTGAATCTCGCATTGGTACCCCCCGTTTGCCGGTTGAGTTGCAGAGCAAACGGCCCGCTACTCATCTCAACCTGATTTGCTCTCGCGATGTATGCGAGCCTGTTCCGCGAACCAACTTTCGCGTTCTGCACGTCGCGAGCGCATCTCTTTCAATCCATCCAGCGCTGAACAGATGGCGGTGTACAGGCAAATACAAACGGCCACGGCGACGCAGCCCAGGAGCGACGCCACTATCGCGAACTGCCCGAACTGCAGGCTCGAGATAAATTCGAATATGTCGATCAGGTCCATCTTGGTGATGAGGTGCGAGCCGGCTTAACTCAAGGGCACTAGCAGTTTCGCATCATTGTTCTTTGATGTGTTAACCCGCGTGCTCACCATGTGCGGATTAGTGCGATACCTTGCCAGCAGCCATTTGCTGCACCGCTGACGGATCATATCCAAGTTCAAGCTGAGTTACCGCGGGTCCAGGGGCGGCCAACGAAATGCCGGCCGGAACGTTCGCACCTCAAATTCGACTCGTTCGCGCGCAGCGTAGGCCAGGATCTCGCTTATCGTATCTACTGCGGACTGTGTCTCTAATTGGCCGCGGAGGGGCTTACGCCAGCACTTGGCGGCCTCATGAACACTGTCTACGATCTGCGCTGCCTGCTGCGACGTCAGCGCGGCTTGGCCTGTAGCAGCGAGTTGACGTTGCGCAACGTCGACGAGCTTACGCAGAACACGGTGCCAATCGTCGGGATCGGGATCGAACAGAGGACGAACATTGTTCATCCGACCGAGTCTATCCAGCCACATCAGCGGATTCCGCGTATCTATGCCTGCACCGACGGGCGCGGTTCTCGACCTAGCCATGCACCAGGAAAGCCGGCGACTCGCACGGATCGCCAGGCACACAGCACGGAGCCCTCTCGTAGCGATGTGCGTGTTCGTTCTCGCTGATCGGATAGCAATCCGACAGTGATCATGTGGAAGGTGTCTGGGCTGTTTCTTCCGTCCGTACTCTTCAGCTTTTTCGACTAGAGAAGCTAGGTTCTACGGCTCGTGAGCGCGATGCCGATCTAGCTAGCGAGCCGAAGCGGCACTTTGACATTCAAGCGCCGGGCTGCGAGACGTAGAGTTCAAGATCCTCCCCAGCCGAGCGGCTAGCGAAGACCCCCATGGAGTTCGGCAGCATCAAGAGCGCGATCGCGACCCTACCGTTTCCGTACGTGATCATGTTGGGACTGCTGGCATTCTGTGCAGTCGTCTCCGCTTGCATCGCCATGTATATTGGTCTCACCGTAGCGCTAGAGCCCGGCCGTGAACGGCGAGCGAAGCGCTTACGCCGTAAAGCGCTGTCGGCGAAAGAACCTCACATAACTCGACTCGCTAAATAGTCCGCCTGAGTCGGCGGTGCAATCTCGCGTCGATACGGTGGTTGTTATGTATCAGATCAGTTGCTGAAGTGCCCGGGTCCCCTTTGGAGTAAGTTGCAGTGATGAGACCCGGCGCTCAACCAGACCTCTTGCCACGAAGAGATCTACCACGCGCCGAGGGATTCGCGTTGCATGAACGTTGATCTTCTGTTGTGCTTCAAATTCGTGCAGCCACAGCAGATCATCAAATGCAATAAGGCGGGGCTGGCTGTCGCCATTTTCCAACGCGTGTCGAACGGTGCAGCCGCTCGGTTCTGACCGCAGTGACACATGTACGTCTTGCCGATCATCTTTCGATATAGAACTGGCTTGCGCGAGTTTCACATGGCCTCCGTGACGGACTTAGTTGAATCCGAACGAGGTACATTCTCTACGCTGAGGACAGCATCGGCGCTGGCACATGACGCAGCGATATTGCGTCAGATTCACACTTTTGCTTCGGTTGCGTTTGCGCCTTTGGGCGACCGGATGCGGCGAGGTTGGGTAGCGTCCGTATAACTACAGCCGCATCATCTCTGATGCTCAAGTTAGCCCGTAGTGCAATTGATGACGTTAAACTCAACTCGACGATCAAGAGCGTCGCGGGCGTCATCTGAGCCGATACCCACGAGGTTTTCCCGCCAACCCACGCCAGTAAAGCGCGTCCTTGCAGACAGCACGGGCGACTCGGCTTCGAGCCGTTGCTTTATGTACGACGCGCGCTGCTGCGAAAGCCGTACATTCACTTCCTCAGGACCGGTACGGCTCGTGTGTCCAACCAGGTTGAGACACACCTTCGAGGCGCTTGCTTCACGCGCTATCTGACGGAGCCAGATCGAATAGGGACCGCTTACCTTCGGGTCGGGCCAGAACTCGGTGGAGCCGGGTCGGAATAAGATTTTCACGCCCAACGCATTGTTGGCGAGGCCATAAGCGACGATGCGTCCGAACGCTTTTTCGGAGTCGTCGGACCGGCCGAGTTTCCAGTTCGCGAGATAGAGCCCATTGAACACCCTCAGCTGCTCGCCACCGGGGCTAGAGGCGGCGTTGGTATAAAGGTTCAACGCTTCGTCGTAACGAGCACTATTGTATGCACTCGTTGCTTCGCTGATCAGCGCTGCGGTGACGACACGCTCGATGTACTCGGGATCAGCCTTTTGGCCTGACGGCATCGCTGCGGTCCGAGCATAAGCATCTGTAGAGCCGTCCCGTACGATTACCGGACTATCGCGGTAATACTGGGTTGGGTTGGCATCCAATCCCTCTTCGATGACGAGGACGGATGTCTGCGCAACAACCACGCCCGTCTTGAGCTCGGTCAACGACAGGTTGAGTCTCAGCTTGCGATGGGGGACTGCCTCTTCGTGCGTGAGCGTGCCTGCCATCAGGTAGTGCGCCTGACTTACGTTGGACGGACGAAAGGGAAGGATCTCCCATTGCGAGTAGTCGCTGTGCACTCGCTCGCCGATCTTCTGTTCGACGGCATGCATCACTTCAGTCTGTTGTCCCGACGCCGCGTCGAGCAGCGGATCGACAAGGAGTCTCTTCTTGCTTAGCTTGCCCTCGATTCGAGCGAGAACGCCAGGACGCCCCTGCGTTTGCAGGAAGATGTCATCGACCGCACGCTCTACGGCCGCATCGAGCAGCAGACCCTCGGCAGGCGGCGCGCCCAGTTTCTGAGCCGCGCACCCAAAAAGGAGTGTGGTTATGAGGAGAGCCTTGCATGCAATGCTCATATTGATCAAGTTCCAAGTTTTGCTCATCGTTCCTCCC
This sequence comes from Betaproteobacteria bacterium, assembly GCA_028291945.1. Classification (GTDB taxonomy): domain Bacteria; phylum Pseudomonadota; class Gammaproteobacteria; order Burkholderiales; family SG8-41; genus JAQGMV01. The sequence continues at coordinate 12,825 of JAQGNH010000194.1, read as the reverse complement.
TCATCATTACCCCGGTCATCGGCGCTCAAGGGTTTCCCTCAGCGATCCGCGAAGCAAGATATCACCGCAGCGATTGCTCATCGATAAGCCCTTCGGCCTAGCTCGAGCTTTGAGGGAACCGGGGAGAAGGATGCGAGCGCCCTTCAGGCCTTGGTTCGGCACACAGGATCAGTTAGCGCGGTTTAATGTGTCGGCCAATGAGCGCTTCTGCCGCTTCTAGGAAATTAGGCAATCTTGGCGGCGCCACGACGTACGCGCTTAGCGTGCCGAGACTGTTTGCCGCCATGTCCATGTAGTCAAAGGTTCGCGTTGCTACGAGAAGCTGCAGGTACTCGAGGGAGATCCCCATGCAGACGAAAGCAATTGCTAAAGCGATTCGTGCCATCTGACCACGATAAATTTGCGCGAACCACAACATCAACGCCGCGTACGACAGCATATGACCGAACTTGTCGCCGTTCTCCCCCGGCAACTCAGCGACAGGATCCGGGGTGAGGGAGAGGTAAACCACCACTAGGACCAGGACGCAACCCAGCCCCAACCACAGTCGACGAAATCGCAATCTTTGATCTTGCAAGGCAGCTTGGTGTCGTAACTGTTTTTACCAGGCCTGGAGCGCTGTCATGCAGTCCTCAGCGCTGGGTGCTTTGCCATTCGGTACGTTTGGCCATGTAACGTCATCAGTGACTGGTGCTGGGACGAGCACTGCCAATTATCCGTCGCCGATATTGGTTACTGATGACGTAGGGGGTCCCTGCACAGCAGGCGGGGTCTTGGGTGCAAAAACACGATACTGCGACGGGGCGTGCTGATCTGTGGCTCGCGTTGAGACCTCGGCGCGTGTCGTGTCGGTGAATTGACCTCCCGAGACCGTCTGCCCTGTCGCTAATGTCTCAGGTATTGCTGGAAACCCCTCTCGCACGATGCTATTCAGAGGGAGCGCAGCGCCAAAAGCCGCTATCGAAGCAGGCGATGCCGCTTCTGAACGCGAGACAGCTTTGACATGCGGTGCAGCTCTCGCATGGGGTGCAGCTAAGGAAGGTAGAGGCAATTCGCTCGATGCGGGAACCTCAGAAGGCGAGGGTGGCGGGGTGACTAGGGGCTTTTTTATCGGCGTTGAGACAATGCGTTGACCGGGGGTCGAGACCACGCCTCGTTGTTCCGGGGGACGATCGCAGGCGGATGAAATTACAACTACCAGTCCCGTTCCTAAGATACGCGCCAAGCTCATAGTTTCGTCTTGTAGGATCCCATGCCGACAAGGGCGAAAACTCAGCATACGCCCAATCAGACTGACCAGGGAAACTCTATCATTTCATTTTAGGGCCCGTACTTTCAGGCTTTCGGATTAGCTCGCGCACGATCCCGGCCAGGCGGTTCGGAGGTGCGATCCCTTGAAAGCGTTGTCGACGAAAGCCTGCCAGCATCCAACTTTGCCGTGGGATCGCCATGCAGCTAAGACATTGGGTGAGCTTACGCCAGCGTTAACTGTGTAGGGCGTCCGTGCGGCTACGTAACTGATACGATTTGTCGGTGAAAACTTGTGAGGGCAATAGATGAAACGTGCAATTGTGTTAGGTGCCTGCTTCAGCTTAGGTGCGCTAGCTGTAGTGACGGCGCAGTACGCAGCGTCGCAGCCGCGAGTCACTATGACTCGACAGATTCAAGCGCTCGGTGCATCCGGCAGTAATCAGGCGCTCGGTGCGTGGATGGTAGATCTTCAGGGGAATACCGTTATATTTTGTGAACGGGTCAGCTCTGGAATCCATTGTCATACGACCGCGCTTCCTTGATATGATTATTTGGCGATACAAGTATTGCGACGACAGTGCGCCTAGTGGTGAGGTCAATGACTACCACTACACCAGGATCGCCGCAGAGGCTGCAGCCCACAAGGTCGAAGCGCGGAAGCCGAAGGGCTATCGGAATCTCGGCATCGAGCAAATCGACGTGCCAACGATCTCATCCATTGGCTAAACAAGAACGCGAGGAACGGGTAAAGCCGTGAACTCAGACCGGAGGAAGTAATGAACCTCCGCAGCGGGCCAGCAGGTATCGACCCTCATATGAAAACAGATCCTGAAACCTCGAGCCGCGTGGGAAGCAACACCCGCAGCGCGATTAACCGCCTGCGTTTAAATCATCTGCGCCTGCTTGAACTACTTGTTGAGCACGGCACTGTCCGCAGAGCGGCGGAAGAACTGGACCTGTCGCAGCCTGCGGTGAGTCAGATGCTGAAGGATTTGGAGCTCGCGTTCGGGGGAGCTCTTTTTTCGCGCACACGCAACCGTCTACCGTAACGAGTTTGCCATCATCGAAGTGGCGGGTGCGGGCACCGCGATCGTGGATTTGAAGGCGCCGCTGCTCGTATGCGCCGCGTTCGATCTCACATGCGACAAGGTGCTGGCAAGACTATCCGAACCGGATGGTGTGCAGGAAGTAAGGGCGTACATCGCCGAACACCCGAAGCTGCTGCCGCTGGACTGATTCGAACTGACCGGCGCTCGCACTTCTCCTGTTACTCTGACTCTACGACCTGATTGAGTCATCTCCGCCTTCGTCGGGCGCACCATTCGTGAAGGTCACGCGAGCGCAGAATCTTTCGGCACACGAGACTGCCGGATCGAAAATGCCGAGCCTCCCGCGTTTAGCGCGGGACGCGCGTTAAAATCGGGAGCCTTCCACTGCCGCACGATTACGATGCTCTCTCAGCATTACAGCGAAATAAAGCGTTTGCGCTCGAGTGGAGATTGCGCGGCCGCTATTTCGCTGCTGCGGACCCGGCCGCCCACCTCGGACGAGGATGCGTTCGAGGCTGCCGTCTGTCTGTTTGTCTGTGGAGATATTGAAAGTGCCGTGCACGTCTGCCGAACCCACGCCTGGAAAAAGGAATGGGCGCTCCAGATCACTGGAGCACTCGCCGGCACTTTACAAGGCGGCGATGATTCCCCTGCCCTGTCGCTCGCGAGAACCGCAATCAAAGATGCGGCCGCTCCCTACGACGCATCCGCGCTCTATCTCCTTTTGTTACAGAAAAGCGGCCTGATCGAGGAAGCCGCTTCCTACATCAGCAGCCGATTGCAGCACCCACCCGCCGGCGAGAGCTTCCTGCTGACCATCATGGCGGAGATTGCGGTATCCACGAAAGACTGGCGACAGGCTTACCGGCTCGCCTGCGGGGTCTTGTCCGCCGATCCGGACGACTATCGCGCGCTGATGGCGCTGAGCTTTGCGAACTACGGTTATGGCAACATCCACGAATCGCTGGGCAACGCCCGTCGCGCGATTCTGCTCAATGAAGGCTCGACCCCGGCTATCCTGCAGATCATGCGGTGCCAGAACAGATTGGGAGACTACTACGCCGCGATCGTTGCTTTCGACAAACTGGTCGACAAGGAAACGATCGCTCCCGATATTCACGTTGAGCTGGGTACGAGCTATTCCGGTCTCGAAGATCGTGCACGGGCGATCGCGGCATACCGTGCAGCGCTGGCCTCGGGTCCACGGTCGTTGACAGCCATTCGCGCGCTGGTAGCGATTCATGCCACTGCAGGAGAGACCACCGAGTTGGAGACGCTGATAAAGGTTTACCCGGCCGAAATCAACGGTGACCGGGAATGCGTGTACTGGTTGGGTCTGGGGCGCCTCAGCCGCGGGGATCTGGACGATGCTGCCCGTATGTTCAGCGATTCTCTAACGCTTTACGACAGTAGCGGCGATGCGCTCGATGATGTGCCGTGGCCCGTACCCGAACCGCGCATCCGCCACGATTACGAGCAACTCGATCTCCTGCAGCGGCGAGGCAGGCTCAACGGTGCCGGGCTCGACGCATTGCAGGCGCTGAAGCGTTACTACGGTAAAACCGGAGACTTACAAACCACCTTTGCGCCCGCGGGTGCAGAGGGACAGGCGTTGAAGAGCGCACTCGCCGGGAGCTATAACCTTCCGAATGTACCGTTCGCGGAACCCGCCCTGGGGGAGAACGACTATGGTGCGATCGAAGAAAAATACTTTCAGGACCGGCTGGTCGTCATCGACAACTTCCTGTCTCCCGGGGCGCTTAGCGTGTTGCGTCGCTTTTGCGAAGAGGCGACCGTATGGAAGAACTATAACAAGCACGGCTACGTCGGCGCGCTATTGGCACTCGGGTTCAGTCCGCAAGTGCTGCTAGCAGTCTCCGATGAACTGAGACGGGCCATGCCGCGGATCATCGGTCATCATCCGCTGTTGCAAGCATGGGGCTACAAGTACGACCAGCGCATGCAGGGTATCAACATGCACGCGGATTTCGCGAAGGTGAACGTGAACTTTTGGATTACCCCGCAAGAAGCCTGCGAAGATCCAACCAGCGGCGGCATGGTCGTGTACGACCTGCCAGTCCCCCAGAGCTGGACATTTGCGGACTACAACACCGACCCCGAGAGGCTCGCGGCTTTCCTGAAGGTGCACAACGCCAAACCTCTACGGGTGCCGTACCGGGAAAATCGCTGCGTGCTGTTCGATTCGAGTCTGATCCATATTTCCGACCGGATGCAGTTCAAGCCCGGGTACGAGAACCGGAGGGTGAACGTGACCTTGCTCTACGGAAAGGGGCTGAGCGTGGAATAACGGAGCGACGCGTCAGCACTGCTCCATGGGCGGGTTGCCGGAGCGCTCACGAGATCGAACCGCATCCATCCTCATCGAAACCATGCTCTTTTGCGTCGGCGACGCACAGCGCCAGATCCTGAAACGGATGCGATTCCTGGATGACCCCGCCGCTGTCGTCAGCGACACGCCGCCATACCCAGTGCCACGCGGAGTCGGGGTCATCGACCCATAAAGCTGCGAATTCCCAGCCCATCGGGCTGTTTTCCTCAATAGCTTCTAAAACCAGTTGAATCGCGATTCCGGGCGATGGAACAAAGTCGTTCCCGAGTCCGCGGGATCCGGGTTGCCCGTGAAGCCATGCACTCGCGCATCAGCCACACATTCGCGGAAGCTCGAATAGCTGCGCGTCGATGCTTTCTTCGATCCGTCTTCCGCGGTGAACCGCCACTCCCATTCCCAGACCACGTAGTCCCGGCCGCGGACCGGTTTGGTTACGAACTCCCATGTCATGTCGATCTCGCCCCTTTCCAAGCCAAGGCCCGGATTGTGCCGCGGACCGCAATGGGCGTCTATGAGCATGCATGCCCGTCTCCGCGCTCGAGAATGCCGGCTAGCCACCACGCGGCGCTTTGATCAGCCGGACTGCATAACCGATCCGCCATAACCATGCCGGCGCGCGTCCGCCATGCAGTCGTCCAAGCTGCCAAACTCGGCCCCGCCTTGCAGCAAAATCTCTCCATCCGGCGACGTTCGGCGCCAATTCCATGCATCTGAGTCAGCTTTCTGAAAAGACCAGACGTCGTACTCGGTGAACTCTTTTCGCATCTGTTTCGCCGAGCAATTCCTGATCCCAACTCGAGCATGGGTTCCGACGGGCGTTGCCGAACCAGTGGGGCTGCAGCATCAGTCCCAGCGCGTATCGAGGCCCGATTCGGCCATGTGCGCCGCACGCAGCAGCGCTTTCGCCTTGTTCTGCGTTTCCTGCCACTCGGCTTCCGGCTGCGAGTCCGCCACCACGCCGCCGCCTGCCTGCACGTGCAGCATGCCGTCCTTGATCACCGCAGTGCGCAAGGCAATTGCGACGTCCATGTTGCCGTGAAAGCCCAGATAGCCCACGGCGCCCGCATATACACCGCGTTTGACCGGCTCCAGCTCGTCGATTATTTCCATTGCGCGCACTTTCGGTGCGCCGGAAACGGTGCCGGCAGGAAATGTCGCCCGCAGCACGTCGATCGCATTGAGCCCGGGCTTCAGCCTGCCTTCGACGTTCGACACGATGTGCATCACGTGGGAGTAGCGTTCGATGACCATCTGCTCCGTAACTTTCACAGTGCCGGTCTGCGCAACGCGCCCGACGTCGTTACGCCCAAGATCGACGAGCATGATGTGTTCGGCACGTTCCTTGGCATCGCTCAGCAGTTCATCGGCGAGGGCCGCGTCCTCCTCGGGCGTAGCGCCGCGCCGCCGCGTGCCCGCGATGGGCCGCACCGTCACGGCATCTCCCTCCAGCCGCACGAGGATCTCGGGTGACGCGCCGACGACGTGGAAATCGGCGAAGTTGAAGTTGAACATGTAAGGCGATGGATTCAGGGCACGCAACGCTCGATACAGCGCGATGGGCGCCGCACGAAACGGTTTCGACATGCGCTGCGAGGGTACAACCTGCATGATGTCTCCCTCGTAAATGTAGTGCTTCGCGCGCTCGACCGCCGCGTAGTACGCGCTCTCTCCGAAACCGGATACGGCCTCTTCAGAGGGGCCCTGGGTATCGGGCGGTATCTCCACTGGCGCACGAAGCTTCTGCAGGAGCTCTGACAATCGGGCACGTGCCGTGGCGTAGGCGTTTTCCTGTCCGGGCTTACCGTAAACGACGAGGGAGAGCTTGCCGGAGAGGTTATCGATGATCGCAATCTCCTCGGATACAAGCAGGATCACGTCCGGAACACCAAGAGGATCTGGCTTGCGTGTATGCGAGAGGCGTTTTTCGATATAACGGACGATGTCGTAGCCAAAATACCCGACCAGGCCGCCGCAGAAACGGGGTAACCGCGTGTCCTGAGCCGTTCGGAAGCGCGCCAGATAGTCCTGCACGTACGCCAGCGGATCAGCCACGGAACTGCGCACAACAATACGCCCCTCGTCGACCTCCGTGCATTCGTAGCCGCGCACTTCCAGTCGCCGCGCGGCCGCTAGCCCGATGTACGAATAGCGCCCGAAGCGCTCGCCGCCCACGACCGACTCGAGGAGGTACGTATAGGGCTCGTTTGCGAGCTTCAGATAAATTGATAGCGGCGTATCGAGATCGGCAAAGGTTTCGAGCACGAGCGGCACGCGGTTGTACCCGTCCGCGGCAAGCCGATTGAATTCGGTCTCGGTCATACTTTTTCGATCAGGCCGACGGCTTCCATGAGCGAGTCGACGAGTGCATCACTGCCGAGTTCCCGTACGTCGCGTCCTTCGCTGTAGCCATACGTTACGCAGAACACCGGGCAACCGGCAGCGCGCGCCGCTTGCGTGTCGTTGACCGAATCACCGATCATCAGCATTTCGCGCGGCGCGATCTCGAGTGCATCACACGCATGTAACAGCGGCGCAGGATCGGGCTTCTTGCGCGCAAGGCTGTCGCCCGACACGACATGTTTGAAATAAGGAGCGAGCCCTGTCATCTCGAGCAGCGGCAGCGTAAAGCGCTCCGATTTGTTGGTTACGCAGGCAAGCGGAAACCCCCGATCGCGCAAGCGTGTCAGCCCTTCGCTGACGCCGGGATAAATGGTGGTATGCCGTCCATTGGTTTCAGTGTAGCGACGCTCGAATATCTCGAGCGCTCGCGCCCTGAGCTCAGGATCGATGGGGCCCTCAAAGGCCGCACCCAGCGTACGCTCGACTAGACGCGATATGCCTTTGCCGACAAACGTGCGTATCACTTCGACGTCGAGCTCGGGTCTGCCGAGCTCCTGCAGCATTCGATTGGCGGCGACCGCGAGATCCGGAATCGTGTCCAGCAGCGTGCCGTCGAGGTCGATGATCACTGCGCTTACTCGCAGGGGAAAGCTCACGCCACTCATGCTTCAACGCGCGCGAGCTCGGAGCGCATCGACCCTAATGTCTGCGCGTAATCTTTTGTGTTGAATATCGCGGACCCGGCGACGAACGTATCTGCGCCTGCGCGCGCGATCTGCGCAATGTTTTCGGCTTTCACACCGCCATCGACTTCCAGCCAGATATCACGGCCCGAGCGTGCGATACGCTCTCTGACTGCGCGCAGCTTGTTCAGCGCTTCAGGTATGAATTTTTGTCCGCCGAAACCCGGATTCACCGACATGATCAGTACGAGATCGATTTTGCCGAGCACGTGGTCGAGCCACGCGAGCGGCGTTGCGGGATTGAACACAAGCCCGGCTTTGCATCCACAATCGTGAATCACGCCTATCGTCCGGTCGACGTGCTCGCTCGCCTCCGGATGAAAGGAGATGATGTTGGCCCCTGCTTTAGCGAAATCCGGAATGATGCGATCGACGGGCTTGACCATGAGATGCACATCGATAGGTACAGTGCACAGCGGCCGAATTGCCTCACACACGAGGGGCCCGATGGTGAGATTGGGCACGTAATGGTTGTCCATTACATCGAAGTGCACGAGGTCTGCGCCAGCGCGAACGACGGCCTGTACTTCCTCGCCGAGACGCGCGAAATCGGCCGACAAAATACTCGGTGCAATGCGAAATGTCATCACTTCTCCCGCGAACCCGCCCATTGTAACTGGTCACTTTGGATCACGCGTGCGCGAGCTGTCCTTGCGCTGGCGTGGCCACGTCCACCACACGATGCCGAGCAGCAACAGCAACGCGACGCCGGCTTCGAGCAACAACCAGAAGAGTTCCATGGCAAGTCAGACGGTATACTGACTGGCAATGATGAGGGAACCTCGGACGAAAATCCATTCGATGGTCTTGCGCACATGCGTAGCTGCACTCGTTCTTCTGACCGGCGCATGTACTTCACCATCACCTACCACTCCGGCGCCGGTTCAAATTCCACCCACGTCCGTCACTACACCCGTGCCCAAAGCACCGGCTGCAGTTTCGGAATCGACAGCGAAGCAAACGCCCATTCGACCCGGTCCTGCTGCGGCGGCGACAGATGTAGTGTTCCGTGCGTCGAGCTGGGCCGATATGCCGGGTTGGCGTGACGATCAGGTTAACGAAGCCTGGAGCGCTTTCATCTCGAGTTGCGGTCCTCTGAGCACTCGCGACGCGTGGCGCGAGGTCTGTAACGCAGCGTCTCGCATGAGCGCGCCGACGACTGATGCTGCGCGGCGCTTTTTCGAGCGCGCATTCATCCCGTGGCAGGTCAGGAGTACCGATGGCGCTGAAGAGGGCCTGATAACGGGGTATTACGAGCCGATGCTGCGCGGCAGCCGCAAACCCACAAGCCGGTATCGCTTTCCGTTGTATGGGGTGCCCGACGATCTGATCACAATCGAGTTAAGCGATGTATACCCTGAATTGAAAGGGATGCGATTGCGTGGGAAGCTCGACGGACGACGAGTTGTGCCCTATTACGAGCGCAGCCAGATCGAAAACGGACAGGCGCCGCTGCGCGGCAAGGAGCTGCTGTGGGTTGACGATGCCGTCGATCTTTTTTTTCTGCATATCCAGGGTTCCGGCAGGATTCTCCTCGACAGCGGAGAGGCGATCCGTGTCGGCTACGCTGACCAGAACGGTTACCCTTACCGCTCGATAGGGCGTGCGCTCGTCGAACGCGGAGAGCTCGCGATCGAACAGGCGTCGATGCAAGGAATCAAGGCCTGGGCACGAAACCATCCAGCACAGGTTACGCAGCTACTGAACAGCAACAGCAGCTACGTATTCTTTCGTGAGCTTCCCTCCAACATGTCAGGCCCTCCGGGGTCCCTTGGCGTTCCACTCACGCCCCGCCGCAGCATTGCCGTGGACGCACGTTACACATTGCTCGGCGCACCCGTTTATATTGCAACTACGTGGCCGAACACTGTGCGACCTCTGAACCGGCTCATGATCGCGCAGGACACCGGCGGCGCGATACGCGGGGCAATACGTGCAGATTTTTTCTGGGGCTATGGCGAAGGCGCTGCCGCGGAGGCGGGACGCATGAAGCAGAAGCTGCGTATGTGGGTACTCCTGCCTCAGGGATACACCCCGTCGAACCCGGTCAGTGCGGAGTAGGCTCCGGATTCGTGTGATCCGCGCTGTAATCGATGTTCACGAGCACCCGGCTCCGCACAGCGCGCCCACCTTTGAGTGCCGGCCTGAAGCGCGCAGCCAGGAAAGCACGTCTGACATCTTCCTCGAAATAGCCAGGCGGGTCCGCTTCGACTATAGCGACATCGTTGACAGTGCCCGTGTCATCGATGAGCAGGACTATCACAGCACGACCTGTAACGCGTGCGGCAGACGCCTGCTTCGGGTAGCGCAAATCCAGCACGCTCGTCAGCGCCGGATAAATGTCCAGTTGGCGGGCGGCATAATACGCGAGGTCAGGTGGGTCAGTTACGGGAGCGCCTGCTGCAGCGGCGCTTTCAGCAGCAGCGCTTTCTGCTGAAACGTACGGTGCGAGCTGATGGCGTTGCGTCGGTATTTGCGCCACCTGTTGCGGAGGAGCCGCATCGTCGCTCACTTGCGGGACTGCAGGTGCGGGAAAAGGTGACGCTTCGCGAATCAAACGCGCAGTCAAAATTTGCGCTGGAGTCACCCCGCCGCGGCGCCCCCCCACTGACAGTCCTGTGAAGCTGCTTGCGAGAACAAGATGCAGCAGCAGCGAGATAACCCCCGCCGCAAGGACACGCCTGCGAACCCTGATTCGGTCTGGAGATGGCAGGGAGCATACGGTCATGCTCCCGTTAACGCGGCCAGCGTGAGGATGTTGACTAGCGTCCTGCGAGGGCGGCTTCGATCTTGTCGGCCGCGAGGAAACCGCCGATCTGCTGACCGTTCGCGAGATACACGCCCGGCGTACCACGAATGCCAAAGCGTTGGGCGAGTTGTGCGTTGCGTTCGAGAGGCGCGTCGCAATCACGCTTTCCCGTGGGTGCCACGCCTTTCAGCATCATGTCCTCCCACGCTTTGGCGCGATCCTTGGCGCACCAGATGCCCTTGGATTTTTCGACTGAATCCTGCGACAAAATCGGCCACAGGAACGTATAAATGGTGACGTTGTTGACTTTGAGGAGTTCTTTCTGGAGCTCCTTGCAGTAGCCGCAGTTGGGATCTTCGAAGGTATAGATCACGCGATTGCCGCTCCCTTTCACGCGCTTTACCGCGGAATCAGTCGATTTGGCGAGCGCCGCGGCGGAGAGCTTGTTCGTGGAGTCCTGCGTCAGATTGCGCGTGGGCTGTCCCCGGATATCGAGCAAATTGCCGCTGAAGAGATAGCTTGCCTTGTCGTCGGTATACAGCACCTGCCCGTCGAGCACGACCTCGTACACGTTCTGGAAAGGCGTTTTGGTGACGCTCTCTACGGCCATCTTCGGAAACTTAGTTTGCACCGCGTTCCGGACCGTATTCTCATCGGCACGGGCCGTTAAGCACATCGCGCCGATTAAAGCGAGCAGACAAACCGCAAACTTCTTGAGCATCTTCGTCCTCGGGTCGACGCGGTTATACAACCGCACGCTGTATAAGGGCCTTTTTGAGCAGAGGCTGGGCATCGACCAGCGCCAATCCCATATTCCGCAGCCTGCTGAGCGAGACACGCTTCGCGCTGAAAAGTTTCTCCAGCCCGTGCGTCGTGAATTCGAGCGCCATTATGTCCTCCTTGCGGGCCCTCTCATAGCGTCGAAGTAACGCGTAATCCCCACAATCCTGCTGGGCACCTCGTCGATCGATCACGCAGGCAAGCTCGCGAGCATCTCGCAAGCCCAGGTTTACGCCTTGTCCCGCGAGTGGATGCACGTTGTGGGCTGCATCGCCGACGAGTGCTGCGCGCGGCTCCACGAGCCGTTCCACGCGCTGCAGCCGCAGTGGAAATCCGACGCAGTCCGTGAGCAGTTCCAGTCGGCCCAGCATGCCGGAGCTGGCGTGTCCTACTTCGTCGCACAGGCGCTGCGGAGCGGTGGCGAGCAGCTCACGCGCACGCGCTTCGCGCACCGACCACACCATCGAAACCCGATCGCCCGGAAGCGGCAGCAACGCGAGAACGCCGTCAGGCCGAAACCATTGAAAGGCGGTGCCATTGTGGGAGCGCTGCGTTGCGAAGTTCGCCACCACACCGACCTGCCCGTAATCGTGTACATACTGCTTTATCCCCGCCCGAGAGCGCACCCACGAATCAGCGCCGTCAGCGGCAACAACGAGTCGTGCGCTGACACGGGTACCGTCTTCCAGCTCGAGCTGCGTGCATTCACGTTCCCACCGTACGTCCGCACAACGAGAGCCCGTCCTGAGCGAAACATGTGCGGAGCGCTCGAGCGCGTTCCACAGCGCGTGCTGCAACTGGCGGTTTTCGACCACCTGCGCCAGATCGCGCAGGCCGGCATCGTATGCGTCGAACTCGATACGGGAGGAATTCTGATCGCCATAAACGAGCATGGTCTCCACACCGCATTGGCGGTCCATGGGTAACTGGTCCCATACATCGAGCCCACCGAGCCATTCCGCGTTGCCGGGACTTATGGTGTACACGCGCGGATCCCACGATGAATCATCTGGCGGAGGGCACGGCCGTTGCGGCTCGACGAGGGCAACGCTGACATTGGCACTCCTGAGCGCAAGCGCGAAGCTCGCGCCCACGACACCGCCGCCGACGACCGCTACATCAAAGCTTTCGGTAGGACTCATTTATGCGCTCCGTTCATTATCGAGGCAGCCGAGTCGACAGCCGGCTGCTGTTGCTGCGATCCTGCACATAAACATTGCGATTTCGGATTTCAATGGCCTCGCTTCCGCAATTGGCCTCGTGAGCGCACGACATTGTGTGCAGGTCGCCGGTAGGCGAGGCTATACGCATTTTTGCGACGGCAACAAAGCTTCTTCTGCTGAATCAGGCACCTGGCGTGCTTAACTTGACAGGGGGGTGCCCCGTGATTAGACTGCGCCGCTCCCTGTGGCGAGTTAGCTCAGTGGTTAGAGCAGCGGAATCATAATCCGTTGGTCCGGGGTTCAAATCCCTGACTCGCCACCAACCCACTCCCCATCTATAGTACATATGCTACGAGGCGAGGTTTGCCGATGCTCTTTAGCCTGTGCTATCGTCTGATTA
>JAQGNH010000020.1 GCA_028291945.1 Betaproteobacteria bacterium | reverse complement strand
TTCCAGCGCCATGTCAGCACGGGTGTCGCAAACTCGGACATCGACGCTATAGATTCCGCAAACCCGGTCTCCCACAGCATCCACCCCTTGGCGTGTTTGATCAGATAGCAACTGTTGCTGAGCGTGATGGGCTCGCCCACGTTGACGCCGGGAGACCAGCGCGACCGATCCGCCGCTGTCCCCTCGCCGCAGTAAAGCACGTACATGCGCTCGACGCCGGTTGGCTTGGGGTCGGACATACTCGCGCAAGCGGCGATGAGGGCAACGAGCGGGAATGCGCATATCAACCGCATGGCTATTGCACGATTCATGATTTACCTTCCTCCGACTCGTCGCTCGAAAACGCATCACTAGGGTAGGCTGACCCTGTTTTACCTCACTGCCCTTTTCGTCATAGTGCGACGGCGCCGTATCGATCACCCGAGCCGCATCTTGTCATTCCAAACTGCTGCGCCCCGGTTCTTGGCGACAGAAGTCGATCACGGCACATTTTGGGAGTCATCGCGGTGAGCGCTAGATACCTTCGTGTGGCCCTCGATCCATGCTTTGCGCCGTACGCTACGGCTCCGGTTCGCTCGCCATTCATCCACCACCAAGCGACCGTACATGGCAGTTGCGACCAACATGCCGCCGAGCGCCACAACGGTCAGACAGCCCAGGAGTACCAGTTCAATGACCGATAGTTGTACAACCGTCTGCCAAATACGCGCAGAGTCCATGTGGCTTAGCTTAGCCCTTGACGGCAGCGGGTACAACAAGTTTTCGCGGGTGACTTCTTCGGCCCATTTCATGAGGTTTTGCCGATCAACGATGCAGGATGCCGAATTTGTTGTTCCCATGGCAGAAGTACACACGATTGCGCTTGGGCCCGTCGAGATCGGCCCATGCAGCTCGAACGGCGGATCGCCGGTCCGGCCCAGGTGCTGACCATCGATGCCGTAATCGCGTGTGAAGACAGGCTTCGCACGCGGGCAGACACGCGCGCGCGTTTGCTAGCGTTCGATCAGGCAGCTTGACGCGCTGGCGTCCGATTCAGTGCGACTTTCTTGAGCAGACCCGTTGCTTCGAGCTCAGTGCGTAACTGCTCTTTGTCCTCGTCCGTCATTTCCGTGCATGGCGATCGCACCGGGCAGTACTTGAGCTCGGCCGAGGGCACCCGCCCCGTCGGCTTGCCATAACCGGTGATCCACTTTGCATGCACCGCGCGCAATGCATTCAGCGAGCGAGAAATGTCCGTTGCGCGTTTCATATCACCCGCAAGCGCGGCCTGCGTGTAATCGCGCACCGGCAGATAACCCGGCACCTGATAGAGATGCGGACAGTAGTTGAGCAGCGACTGGTCGCCCATCACGCTCAGGTTGTAAAGCCACGGCGTTTCGTCGGCGACGCTCACGACGAGCTCCTTTCCAACGGCTTCACGCGGCAGGATGGTTCCGGCCGGCTGCGGGCCGCCTTGCTTGAAGCCGCAACTGTTGGGAATCGTCGCGAGACGCTTCGTCAGATGCTCGCCGATCGGGTAGTACAGCGTCGGAATATTGAAGAGCACGATTCCGATGTCGACGCGCTCGGCGATGAAGCGATAGAACTCGTATACGCCGTCGTCGCTCTTCGCGCCCAAAGACGTACACTCCCCTCTTGTAACCTTCCACGATATGGTCTGGGCCGGACCGCTGCCGTCACCGGTCACGCATCGCTGGCGAGCTCAAGCAACGATGTTGCGTCCAGCCGCGCGCGCCGCGAAACTATGCCATCGTCAGCACATCATCTCACCACGAACGCGCCGGCTCAAGGAGGAGCAGATGACGATTACGAGACGTGGATTCATCGCCGCTTCAGCGGCTGCGACCGGCATGATGCTCACCGGATGCGCGGGATCTGCGGCAGAGAAAAGCGGCCGCGGTTACAACGTGCGCATCATCGATGCGCACGCGCACTGGTACCCGCGCGAGTTCGTCACGCTCATGGAGAAGGAAGGCCCGGAGAACGGTGCACGCATGGGCAAAGATGCCGCCGGCAACGCGGTGGTGCAGAGCGTGCCGGGCTCGACTCAAACGTCGGTCATGCGGCGCAATATGGTCGAAGTCGATCTCATCCTCAAGGAAATGGACGAACGCCGCGTCGACCTTTACGCGCTCTCGATGACGAACCCGATGGTGTATTGGGCGCCACCGCAATTCGGGCTGAAGCTCTCGCAAGCGGTCAATGATGCATGTGCAGCAGTGCACCTCAAGTACCCGCAGCGGTTCGTCGGCACCATCATGCTGCCGATGCAGGATCCGAAGCTCGCAGTGCAGGAGCTTGACCGCGCCGCCAAGCTGCCCGGGATGCGGGCGATCAATATCGGCGAGCATGTCAATGGCAAGAACCTGCACGAAAAAGAGTTCTGGCCGGTGTATGAGCGTGCCGAAGCGTACGGGCTGCCGCTCTTCACCCACAATCTCTATCCTTACGGCGCCGAGCGCCTGAAGGATTTCTACATGATCAACGTGCTCGGCAATCCGTACGAAGACGGCGTCGCCGCGATGTCACTCGTGCTCGGTGGGGTTCTGGATGCATTCCCGAAGCTCGATGTGTACCTGCCGCATGGCGGCGGCACTTTTCCGTGGCTCGTGGGACGCGCCGATTACGCGATACAGATGAGCCCCGCGCTCAAGCATATGAAGCAGCCCGCGAGCGCGTACCTGCGGCGCTTCCACTACGACATCATCGTGCTGAATCCTCAGATCATGCGTATGCTGATCGATCTCGTGGGCGTCGAACGCGTGGTAATGGGCACTGATTTTCCCCAGCTCATGAGTGTCAAAAACCCGATCGACTTCGTCGAGAGCGTGCCGGGTCTGTCGACGCGCGAGCGCGAGCTCATCCTCGGTCGCAATGCGGAACGCCTGCTCAAGCTGACCTAAAACGCACCTCAAAACCCGTTCGTCCTGGGCAGGGCACGGTAGCCCGCAGTCGAAGGATGAACGCTGAAGGTGTTTTCATGAGCTCTAACTACACAGGAGAATGATGAGAACCAACAACACAAGGCGCCCTCGTTTTCGCAAAAGTACAATCGGCCTGCGCTGTTTTAGAGCGGCGGCTACCGCGATTCTTGTCGGGATCACGTTTGCGCCAGCAGCGCAGAGCGCGGATGCGCCCGACACGGCTGAAGGCATGCGCCTGTTCCTGCAGAAAGCGAATTGCCAGGCGTGCCACGGCTGGGCCGGCGATGGGCGCAAAATGGACAATCAGATGCCCGACGGCTCGAACCTGCGTGAGACCACGCTCGACCGCGCTGCAGTCATCCTCACGATCAAGTGCGGACGGCCGGGGCGCAGCATGCCTGCGTTCGACAAGCTCGCTTACAGCGACGGCCGTTGTTACGGCATGAAGGAGGCCGAGGCGAAGAAGCTCGGGCTCTTCGATCCGCCTGCTACCCTGCAGCCGCGCGAGATCGAGACACTGGCCGACTTCCTTTTCGCGAAGGTCATCGGAAAAGGCGCAATGGACCGTGCGAAGTGCATCGATTACTGGGGATCGGCGACAGACGTGTGCAGAGATTTGAAGTGACGGTGCAAGGTGACGAAAGTGACGAGGTGACGCAGCGCGGTGTTCGTCACTTCGTCACTGCGTCACTACATCACTGCGTCAGCCTGTTTCAATTCAAGCCGAACACGAACAAGTAGCTCGAATTCTCGAGCTTGTCGAACTTCACCGGGTGCAGGTGACGGCCGCTCGTCTGTACCGCGAGATACTGTTTCGCTCCGATCGCATAAGTGACGGGGGCGCCCTTCAGCGGGGTGCCTACATTAAAACGCCAGAGCTCTTCGAGCGTCTCATCGTTGTACGCAACGACCCAGCCGTCCTGCAACGCGGTGAACACGAGCCCGCCCGCCGTTGCGATCGTACCTGAGCGAATCTCGATGTCCGTCACGGCTTTCGCGATCACCTTGTGGTTCACGGTGTCGAAAGCGGTTATCGAGCCGTAGTAGAGATCGCTCGTGTACTTGCGCTCCTGGCTCCCCTTCTCGTCGATGCCGCCTTCGGGCGAGCGGAACTTGACCTCCGCGCCATGCTGGGTAAAGCAGCCTTCGGTGCCCGCGCCGTACGCGATCTTCTTGATCGGGTTGTACGCGGTCGGCTGGTGAGCGACACCGCCGTGCCACGTCGGACATGCTCTCTTCATTCCGTCTCCGCGCAGCGCGCGAGCCGCCGGGTTGTAGATCTGCACGTCAAGCTTGGGGTCGTAGTCGAGCGGCATGCCGGTTTTCTGATTGATGCCTTTCGTCCAGTTGACGTCGTTCACGTACTGGCCGCTTTTCAGAAACTTGCCGTTCGTGCGATCGAGCGTATAGAAAAATCCATTGCGCGCGAAGTGCGTGACGACCTTCTGCTCGCGGCCGTTCACCGCGCTGTCGTGAAGCATGTGGATGCCGACTTCGTCGTAGTCCCACGAGTCGTTCGGCGTGTACTGGAAATACCACGCCATCTTGCCCGTGTCGACATTGAGTGCAACCGCTGAGTTCGTATACAGGTTGTCGCCGGGACGAGCCTGCGGATCATATTGAGGTATCGGATTACCGGTGCCCCAGATGGTGAGCTTCGTCGCCGGATCGTACGAGCCCGTCTGCCACAGTCCGCCGCCGCCGGTTTTCCACGCGTTGTTCTTGTCCTTCCACGTGTTGCTGCCGGGTTCGCCCGGCGCCGGCACCGCATACCAGCGCCACAGCTCATTGCCCGTTCTCGCGTCGAGCGCCGCGATCCATCCACGCGTTTTGCCGTCACCCGCGCCGTTCGCGATGATCACTCTGCCTTCGGCGGTGATCGGCGCGGTGAAAAACTTTTCGCGGCTTCCGAATTCGTTCGCTTTCGCGATCATCTTGTCCCACACGATCTCGCCGTTGTCGCGATTGACCGCGATGACGCGGCCATCGGGCAGGTTCGCGATGACGAGGTCTTCCCAGAGCGCGATTCCACGCGTGCGCGGCACGTTCCCCTTGTGCGGCACGCCGGGATCGGTGATCCACACGAACTCGCCTTTCTGAGGATTGCGCGCATCGATCTTGTACACGGTCCCCCAGCCATCGGTGGTGTACATGTAGCCGTTGTCGATGAGCGGGTTGACCTCGTTCTCTAGACCGTTCTGCCCGACGTCCTGCATGCCGCCCAGCGCGAGCGCCCACACGAGCCTCAGATCCTTGACGTTATCGCGGTTGATCTGGCTCAGCTTCGAATAGCGGATCGAGCCGTAGTCGCCGTTCATCATCAGCCAGTTCTGCGGCTCGTTCTGCGCATTCAGCAGCCGGTCACGATTGACGGTCAGTGTGTACTGCGCCGAATACGTTACGCCGCCGACGGCAAACAGACCTGCCGCGGCTGCGGACACGAGTTTGACGAGCGTGCGCGTGCGATGTCGCATGATGGACCTCCTCCCAGAGGATTACTGCGTGAACGCTGCCCTTTTAATAGCGGCCATCGCTGCGTGGCGCGCTGACGCCCGAGTCGCAGCGAGCCTGCGACGAGGAGCGGCGCACCTAATGTGCCAGTCACTGCATCCATTGTCAAAACGCCACGCACTTGAGCATTGTGGTCAAATTGCCGGCAGCGGCAACGAACCTGTATAGGAAGAACAATGGCGATGCACAAATCTAAAAAAATCGACGTGCACAGTCACGTGATCCCGGCGGAGATGCTCGAGGCCATCGCCGCGAGGCCCGAGCGCTACCAGATGCGGATCGACCGTGAACGCAACAGACTGGTGCGCGAAGGTACGGGTGCACTGCCGCTTTTTCAGGAGTTCTCCGATCCATCCATGAAGGTGAAAGGCATGGATCGCAAAGGTCTCGACATGTCGGTCATCTCGCCCGCGCCTTTCGTCCTGTTCTACTGGTTGAATGCCGACATCGCACTGGAGGCTTCGCGCATCACCAACGACGGCATCGCACGAATGGCTGCGCAATTTCCAGAGCGCCTGCT
>JAQGNH010000055.1 GCA_028291945.1 Betaproteobacteria bacterium | reverse complement strand
GGCACCCGGAGGCGCCGGCCTGAATCCGCGCACTGCCAGAGACTGGCCGTAGCGGACTACCGGTTAGGAGGAGGAGTAAACCAGCAGCGCAAGTGATCTCGCAATTTCCGGACCACGATCAATAGCCGACCTGTGCCCCGAGAACACCGGCAGTGGCGCTCTGAAGTAGTGCTCAACGCGAGCGGCACGCGTCACTGTGGTGCAGCCGCCAGTTCTCGGCTTTCGAAGGCAAATCAGATCCAAAGGCAGCGCGGGTTTAGTCCGCTCTGCCTGCGCGGTAACGCATGACTTCGAGTTGGGACACAGGCTCGGCCGTATTGCCCCAGGAGCTTCGGATGTACGTTACGACGTCCGCGATGTCGGCATCGCTGAGTACGTGCGCAAACGGCGGCATGCCATAGGGTCGCGGATTTCCCGCCGTCGCCGGAAGGTAACCGCCGCTCAACACAATGCGGATCAGATTGGCTGGAATGTCCATCGTGACAGCACGATTGCCTGCGAGCGGCGGATACGCACCGACTGCGCCCTCCCCCGAGTCACCGTGGCACTGCGAACACTGCTGCTCGTAAATCTTCGCGCCGCGTCTACGCCGGTCCTCCGACAGACCCTGTTTCTTCCGCGCTGAAAACCATGAAAACCAGGTTGTCTCATCAGCTTCGGCGGACGCCTGCGGAAGCGCTTTCACAAAGACCGACATCGCGCGCAAGTCTTCATCCGTGAGGTGCTGCGTGCTGCGGTAGACGACTTCCGCCATCGGTCCCATGACTGAACCGCGTGTGGAGAGACCTGCTTTGAGGAGGTCGACGATATCCTGGGTCTCCCAGTCGGCAACGCCTGCTTCTTTGGACGAACTCAGCGATGGTGCATACCAGCCTTGCATCGGAATGAGCCCACCGCTCAGCTCCAGCTTTTCACTGGTCGCACCGAACATGTTGCGGCTGCTATGACAGGCGACACAATGTCCCAGTCCGCGCACGAGGTAGGCGCCACGATTCCACTGAGCAGACTTCGAGTTGTCCGGCTGAAACGACTCGGGCTCGAAAAACAGTGCGCGCCACACGGCGAGAGCGAGCTGGTTGTTATATGGAAAACGCAGGTCGTGCGGCCGTTTGATCTGCTCCGCGGGCGGCAAGCTCCACAAGAACGCGAAGATCGCGTCGGAGTCTTCGCGCGTAATTTGCGTGTAGTTCGGGTATGGGAACGCCGGATACAGCAATCGTCCGTCCTTCGAGCGCCCGTTGTGCATCGCTCTCCAGAAGTGTGCTGAGCTCCAGGTCCCGATGCCCGTTTTAGCATCCGGCGTAATGTTGGTCGAATACACCGTGCCAAAAGGCGTGCGCACACCGAGACCGCCAGCGTACGGTTCGCCGCCACGCTTGGTATGACAGGCAATACAGTTGCCCGCACGCGCCAAATATTGGCCGCGCTGAATCTGGGCGGGCGTCGGCGAAAATGCCGCAGTCGCTTGAGGGATTCCGTCTTCCTCACGAAAGTTGAGCCATGCGACCATCGCCGCCAACGCGGCGACAATAATCGCGAACACGGTGACAATCCGCATGATCATCATTCAAACCTCATCAGCTCGAGCGATGAGTCGTGCGAGGGATTCCAGAACCCATACGAGCTCGAGCACCTCACTTGAGCACACCACCGCACGGCATCGGAAGGGCGCCAGGAGCCGATCTGATAGGTTTGGAGTTAGACGGAACCGGCTGCGCGGCAAGCCACGCGGTAACTGCTCCGATTTCTTCAGGCGTCAGTTCGGCTGCGACCTTCGCCATGCAATCGGGCGCGCGTGCGCGGCGCTCTCCCGTCTTCCAGCGGCCGAGCTGCGCGACGAGGTAATCCCGCGGCAGGCCGAGCAGGCCCGGAATATCTGGGTTCACACCTGTGAGCGCGACCCCATGACAGCGTGAGCATGAAGGAATATTCCTCGACGAATCACCGCTACGCACGAGCGCTTCGCCGCGACTCAACACCTGTTGCGGAACGCTTGCAGGTTGCTGCGGAGGGTACGGCAGGTCGAGTCCTGCAAAGTACAGCGCGATCTCGCTCAGGTACTGGTCGGTCAGGTGCTCGACCAGATACGTCATGAGGGGGTAATCACGGCGTCCGTCCCGAAAATTAACGAGCTGGTTGTAGAGATAACCTGCTGGTTTGCCTGCGATGCGCGGAAAATACCCGTCGTTGGTTGCGCGACCTTTCTTGCCGTGGCACGTGGTGCAGGCGACCACGCGCTGCGCGATTGTGTCTGGCACTTTTGCCGGCTGAGTCGCTGCGTCCGCGTAACTCGCCGCCAAAATGCACGCATAGGCGCAGACCGCTTTCCAAGGTCTGCCCAGTGCCTGATGTCGACGTGCAGATAGGACACTCACCGATCTTTGCCTCGACACGGTGCGGCAACGGTGCCGCACCCTGCCGCGCAAGCATCAGCAAGCGTCGTTCCGCCTTTCGGCGAGCGTAAGACTAATGCACCGAGGTTCCCTGCGCGCCCTGGCTGAACTCCAGGCGCACAGTGATGCCCCCGCCGGGCTCTGCGCCGCCCGCAGTGCCGAACAATCCCACCGACCCGTCCACTGATATTGCAAGAGACAGATCGACGTGGGCAATCCTGGCATCAGCCGAAGGTTGCGCGGCGTCCTGGAACATCTCCTGGCATTCGCTGATCAGCTCCTTGATGTTGGCTTTCAGGGTATCGAGGGAGACGTCTGTCGAGATCATCTCTTCTGCAGCACCAGGAATGACGCCAAAGGTCGGCGCGGGATTGATCACCGTGATTGCCTTGCCCTGAACTTGTGCCATCGTGAGTCTCCTGAAGTAAAGCTTCGTTGGATTGCGGTCGGGCAGAAGCTTAGTCAGCTGGAAGATTCAGGTATTCTCAATTCTTGTGCTCTCGCGTCGCGAAGAGGCGGAAAGATAGTGGGTGGTCTGAATCGGGCACGTGTTGATCAGCGCGAGTTCGCTCGACGACGGCGCAGCGGCGTTCGCCGAAGCGCTGAGCAAGATGACGAGAGCGGCGGCCACGGCAGCAGTGATGAGGCCTGCCATTACGGCTGCCGCAGCGAGCAGCAGGAAATCGAACGCCACCCGCGGCGAACTCACTGATACGTGCGGCTCTCCTGCCTTGGTTACTTCCATCGCTTGGCCCTTTTCTCATGTCGCACACAAAGTTGACGCACCGTCCGCCGGCTTACACCGGCGGACTCCGGACCGGCAGGTTTCATTCCCGGCTTCGAGAGGATCTGCGGCGCGCAAGATCGATTAGAGACCTGAAGATCGACAACAGCGGGGAGAACCCCGGGCAAAGCAGCGATGAATTGTGGCTAAAAAAGGGCAGCGATCTTACAGATCGCTCCCGACCCCAAGGAACGAGGTAACGGTGAGAACCTTGGATTCTCCCTGTTCGTCATGCGCCTCCTCCCGGAGGGAGAGAACCTCGGGTTCTCCCTGTTCGGTTCACCGCCCCGAAGCGGTCGCTTCGCGACACCTTCGGGTAAGATTCGGCGGTCATGGCCAGACGCATTGCAATCGTCGAAGACGACGCGGGGATTCGCGCGAATTACAGCGACGCGCTCACCCGTCACGGGTACGAGGTCTCTGCCTACAGCAACCGTAAGGATGCCGAAGCAGCTTTCAGCACGCGCCTGCCGGATCTGGCGATCATCGATATCGGGCTCGGTGCTGAAGTGGATGGCGGCTTCGAGCTGTGCCGCAGACTGCGCAGCCTTTCCGCATCGATGCCGATCGTGTTTCTCACTGCGCGCGACAGCGACTTCGACGTGGTTTCCGGGCTACGACTGGGGGCGGACGACTATCTCACCAAGGATGTAAGCCTGCCGCACCTGCTCGCGCGCATTGCGGCCCTTTTCCGCCGCATGGATGCGTTGTCGGCTGTACCTCTTGCCGAAGACGCGCTCGAGCGCGGCGCCCTTACGCTGGATTTGAAACGCATGATCGCCCGCTGGCGTGACGTCCCGGTCGAGCTCACGGTGACCGAGTTCTGGATCGTGCATTCGCTCGCGCGCAACCCCGGCCATGTCAAAAGCCGCGAGCAGCTGATGCGCGACGCGAGCATGGTCGTGGACGAAGGCACGATCACATCGCACATCAAGCGCATTCGCAGAAAGCTCGCAGCGATCGACGAGCAGTTCAACGCGATCGAGTCCGTATATGGCATGGGTTACCGCTGGCGTGGTGCGTCAGGCGCTGAGCATTGAGCGTCACGAAGCTATCGCAGTCTCAAGCCCGATGAGTGTGCGCCGCCGGTTCACTCCGGGCATCCGCGCGAAAGTCCTGCTCGCGTCGAGCGCGCTCCTGCTCATCCCCTGGATCGGCTACGCATTCGTCGTTCAGATGGAGGGCTTTCTGTATGACGGGCAGGTGCGCATGCTCGCTGACAATGCCCGCGCAGTCGCCACGCTCGTTCAAGAGCGGGCCAAAAGAGTGAGCGAAAAACGCGAAATACACGAGATTGCACCCGAGCTGACGCGCCCCATCGAGCTCGACGGTCTCGTGGAGGACTGGATCGCTCAGGGCGCCGACGTGCGAGGCTATGGCGGCGACCGCATCGCCGAGTTGCACGGTCCATGGACTGCGGATTCGCTTTCGTTCAGTCACGCCGTCGGACGTTACGGCGATTACATCTACGCATTTTTCGACGTGACAGATGATCGTGTCGTGTACTGCGCGCCTGAGAGCGCAACCGTTTGTGACCATGTACGAATCTCGGTAAAGCGCATGGGCGGGGAACTGGAACGCCTCATCCTGACTGCGCGCGGGCCGGGCGCCGTGGCAGTTGCGCCGGTCTCCGGCCGCACCACGGGCAGCATCTCACGTTCGATCGAAGGCGCGTGGCGCGAGCGCAGCCGCGGCTACACCGTCGAGCTGCGGCTACCCGCCGCCGGTCTCGAGCAGCTCGCTTTCGCCGTTGCGGACGTCGACGAGCCGGCAGCGACCACAGTGAACACCGTCATCGTCACCGAGGAGCGCGGGATTCAGACCGGCACGACTCTCGAAGTCACGGACGACATCAGCACTGTCCTGGACGCGATGGCGCGGGCCAATCTGCGTATCTGGCTGGTCGACCGCGACGGGGTCGTCGTGCGCCGCGCGGGAACAATACAGCCGGCGGCCACTTCCGGTGGGATGACAAAAGCGGTCAAGCTCGCAGTGGAACCGCTGGAATCGCTGCTTGGATCCTGGCGCCCACAGAAATTCCTCGACCCGCTGGCGCAGGCGAGTCGGCTTGAAACTGCCGAAGTCGCCGCGGCGCTCGCTGGAACCCCCGCGTCGCGCACATACGAACGGACGTCCGGTGTGACGCGGATCAACGCAGCGTCTCATCCGATCTCGATTGGCGGCGAGATCGCAGGCGCCGTGCTCGTCGAGCAGTCGACTCAATCAATCACGCGCTTGCGAGAGATCGCGCTCGAGCGTCTGCTGCTCGCAACCCTCGCGGCATTCGTGTGCGGCGCGCTGATCCTGATCTTCTACGTCTCGCGCGTATCGAACCGGTTACGCGAGCTTCGCGATGAAGCGGAACAGGCGATCGACAGTGTTGGACGCGTGCGAGGCCTCGTTACAGGATCCAACGCCGCAGACGAAATCGGGGATCTCTCGCGCAGCTACTCCGCCATGCTGCAGCGTCTCGCGCAATACACGGACTACCTGGAGAATCTGGCGCGCCGTCTGAATCATGAGCTTCGCACGCCGATCGCCGTCGTGCGCTCATCGCTCGATAACCTGCGCAGCGAAACGCTGCCGCAGGGGACATCGGTCTACCTCGATCGCGCTGAGACTGGCCTCAACCGGCTTTCCGCGATCCTCTCGCGAATGAGTGAGGCGGCGCGGCTGGAAGAAATGATGCGCCGGTCCGACCGTGAAACGTTCGATCTCAACGCGGTCGTGTCAGGCTGTGTCGAAGGTTATCGAGTCGCCTACGCGCCGCTCGCGCTCAGCTACAGCGGGCCCGGACGCCCTGTGCATCTGACCGGAGTGCCCGATCTGATCGCGCAGATGCTGGACAAGCTGGTCGAGAACGCCGCCGAATATGCTGCGGCCCACACGACGGTCGAGGTCATTCTCGAAGAACACAATGTTGACGTGATCCTGCGCGTACGTAATCAGGGTCAACCGTTGCCTGATGCTATGAAAAGCGGTCTTTTCGACTCGATGGTATCGATGCGTCCCACGGGGTCCGGCATCCCACACCTTGGCCTCGGCCTCTACATCGTCAAGCTGATTGCAGGATTTCACCAAGGCGCCGCGAGTGCGGCCAATTGCGAAAATCCGTCCGGCGTGGAAATTACGGTTCGGCTCGCGCGCTACGTCAGCGATCCCGCCTGAATACCGCAGCCTCGTCTACTTCGCGCGT
Organism: Betaproteobacteria bacterium; assembly: GCA_028291945.1. Taxonomy (GTDB): domain Bacteria; phylum Pseudomonadota; class Gammaproteobacteria; order Burkholderiales; family SG8-41; genus JAQGMV01. Next base: position 2,222 of record JAQGNH010000055.1, on the reverse strand, counting down.
TTCTTGATGTCCGCTGTTTGTTGTGGCTGCTGTGCTTTCTGCTTTGCAGCGCGGAATACCGGTCCCCACAGCGGATGCCCTGCTTCCGATGGTTCGAGCTCGAATGAAGGGTCTATCTTCAAGGCTTTTGCAAATTCGCTGCGGCATTGGGTTTTACGGCCCAGACTGCATTCGACGAATCCCAGGTATTTATACGCCTGAACCTGGTCAGCCTTGTTGAGCCGCGGCAATGCGCTCCGCAGGATCTTTGCGGACTCAGGATATTTGCCGTCATCGTACGCTTTGATTCCGGCGACCAGCTCGGGTGTAACCTTCGGTTCGCTTTTGAGCGGAAGCGCAGCTTGGCGGCTGTTGTTCGGGTTGTCGGGCTGGAGTGTTTTCTCAGCTCTTGTTTCTGGTTTGGCCTCGTTTTCCGAAGGGGCACTCGCCTCCGTTGCCCGCTGGAACATGCCCTTTATGTCCTTCACCGGCTCCGACGAGCAACCGCCCAAAGTTGCAGCGGCGAGGATGACCAGGAAATACCTGTTTAGGTTGACGCGCACTTGAAGAACAGCATATCAGACGAAGCCTTAACGCCTCGAGAAGCGACCCTCGTTGCCCGGCCGCACGAGCCGGCCCTGAGCCGCGTGAAAGACATAGCCTTGAGCGCGCGCAGCAGCAACACAGCACTCGTAATCTTCGTATGACGCGGGGGATTCAGACACTACGCTGCGATCGGTAGAAAGCTGCTGCCAGCGCCAGCGCATGTCCTCTCCGATGAAAAAACGCCAGGTCACTTGCATAATCGCTGCGATCAAAATGGTAGGGACGCGATATTAGCTGGAGGCAGCCATTTTCGGGGAGGACGCTCATCACGGTTATGTTCAGTCTCTGCAGTTTGCCATGACAGCCGAGTACTCGATGGATGACACTGAAGCGCGCTTAATTCGCGAGACCAGAGTGCTTTCGCTGCCCAGCTCTCTTGAGCTTCATTCAAGCCAAATCGGACGATCATGCGACTGTTGAGTCAATCCACGCACGCCTCTGTGCTCGTTTTCTAAAAGGGATCGACAAGCGTTTGGCCCGACGCGCGGCCTGACTCGACAACATAAATCGACTTCAGGTCAAGCGTTGTCGCAGTGGATCTATCACAGTGTTACATCCGTGTTGCGAAAACAACGCACATGCTTAACAAAAGCAGCGATGACAAATTAATCGGTACGGCCGTTCTACAAGATTCGCTGTGATAAATCGGAAACGCTCGTCTAACAATCAATTTCCAGGGAGTCATAGTAAAACATGAGGCACGTATCGGCAGTTTCCCTAGCCCCAGTACATACTCGTTTCGGAACTACGTTTGCGCGTGTTGTGCTCAGTGCAGTGTTTGCCGCTAGTGGCACTGCACTTGCACAGCAGTGCACACCTGTCACTGGCAACTTCAATCTGACAGCGCCGCCTGACCCAGGATGTGGGACTGGCTTGTTATGCTTGCAAGGAGCATTCAGCGGCACTCTGACCGGAAGGTCAAATTCAAGCCTGATCGGACTGCAGCCGGTGCCCAATATTAAGAACGCATTCATATTCACGGCGACTTCTACACTCACACGGTCAGATGGCAAAGGTTCCATTACCACTGCGGATGTCGGCGTCGGCACGAACTGCCTGAACGGCCCGACCTCCTGCATGTCGTCGAATGAAGTCCTAACAATCACATCTGGAACAGGGATTTATGAGAACGCATACGGTACTATTTTCTTAAGTGGCTCTTACATGGCCCCCCCGAGCGTCGAAAACCCAAACCCAATCGGCGTGTACCAAGGTCAAATCTGCACCGGGAAGCCCGGGCGCGGCGGCAAAGATCGCGGCTAAATGTAGTTAGAACGAGGTTGAGTTCCGCTCGACCTCGCACGCTCAGCGTCCTCACAGCCGGTTCTCCTGACGTTGTTGCATAGGATGCTAGCGCACCGGCATTCAGGCACTATGACAGGGCCGCCTGCAGATCGACCGGTCTCTTTGAAACGTCTCCTTCAACCTTTCGTCCTCGTCGTAACCGCAATACTTGCACTGGCGTATGCGTACGTCGCATGGAGACTCACGTCGCACTTATGGCAGCGCCTTGCGCTCGCAGTCCCGTTTCTGCTCGTTTGGATCGTCCCCGTAATCTACTGGGGCAGCGACCGCGACGAAGAAAGCGTGCTGAACGAAATCATGCATGTGGCGAGTTATCTCTCCATGGCGTGGCT
>JAQGNH010000054.1 GCA_028291945.1 Betaproteobacteria bacterium | reverse complement strand
CCCGCGCTGATGGACGTCGTGACCGGGCAAATCGAGCTCATGTTCGCCGATCTCGGGCTTGCTCAGGTCCATGCCGCATCCGGCAGGCTGCGGCTGCTCGGCGTATCCACGATCAAGCGCTCGGCGGCTGCGCCTCAGGTGCCCGCAATCGGCGAATCGCTCCCAGGTTACGAAGTCGCACCGTGGTTCGGCATCGTCGGTCCGGCCGGTTTGCCGAAGGACATTGTGAATCGGCTCAATCAGACGATTGCCGCCGCACTGCAATCGGCGGACGCGACACAGCGGCTCAAGACCTTTGCGTTCGACGCAATTGCGGACAGCCCCGAGCATTTCGCCGCGACGATCAAGTCCGATATCGCGAAGTACAGCAAAATAATCAAGAGCGCGGGGATCAAGGTGGAGATGTAACACCGTCAGCGGTCGGCGGGCGTAAGCACAGTGACAGCTCGCCGTGCCAGAGTAGATAATCAGGAATAATGGATTCCAAGCTGGTGTTCAACTTGGTGCTGACAAACTACTCGAAAGGAAAGTCATGACCAAGACTGCTGCTTCCCGCATCCGCGCTGGGCTGACGCTCACATTCACGCTTGCCACCGCTGCATTCATCGCCGGCTGCGTTTCCTACAGCCCCGGCCAGCTCGCCCGGATGCCGAGTGTCGATCTTTGCGACTTGCGGGCGACTCAAGGCATCAATCTGTCCGATGACACGAAGCGTGCGCTCGACGGCGAGCTCCAACGCCGTAATGACAACTGCACCAACTATGCCGCGGTCATTGCACAGCGGCGCGATGCGTTCATGTATCGGGAAATGTACGGCAAGCAGGACAATCCGTAAGGGCTGCTCCTCCGATACTTGCAAACGAGGTTAGCGGTTCTATAATGAGAGCGTGCCGCTTTGGCGCCGTCGCAGCCGACTCCGCAGCATAACTGACGAATTTCCCGCCTCACACTCGGCTCACGCGTTCTTCAGTCAGCAGGAAGGGTTTCAACCACCTTTACGGAGGGCCCGACCATGTCTTACACGCTCGAAGGGAAGCTGCTCGAAGTCTGTAACTGCAAAACACTGTGCCCCTGCTGGGTCGGCGAGGATCCCGACTTTGGCACCTGCGAGGGCACACTCGCCTGGCATTTCGATAAAGGCAACATCGACGGCGTCGACGTTTCGGGACTGACGTTCGCAGCGCTGTGCCACATTCCCGGAAACATATTGAAGGGCAACTGGAAGATCATCGCCTTCGTCGACAGCAAGGCGACGCAGGCACAGCAGGATGCCCTCGTTGCCGTTTACACCGGTAAGAAAGGCGGGCCTGTCGCGGATCTTGCCCAGCTGATCGGCGAGGTCGTTGGGCTCGAACGGGTGCCGATGCTGTTCGAAGTGAACGAGGGCAAAGGGCGTCTGCGCATCGGCAGCGTCGTCGAAGCCGATCTGGAACCGTTCAAGGGCCCCGGTGACAGGCCGACGACATTGAGCGACACGGTGTTTACCACGATCCCGGGTTCGCCGGCGTACGTGGGCAAGGCGGGCAAGTACAAAGCCAAAGCGCCTTCGCTCGGTATCAATGTCGACTTGAGCGGCCACAACGCCGTCCAGGGTACGTTCCGCTTCGTCAGCTGACGCCGCGCACGTGCCGTTCGACATCCCGACCGGGGACGGCGGTGGCGCGTCTGCGTCATCTCCTTTACCGCCACCGCACGCAACATCGGCGCGGGCGGGTGCGCACCGCGATCTCGCTCTGCCGCTTCTAGTCGCTCTCGTTGCAGTCGCGTGGTTCGTGCTGTTCATGTGGGAGCGCTCGCCGTATGGGCGCTACCTCACGCACGGTGAGCTTGCGCATGTCGGTCACGGCGCCGGACCGGACACGCTGCTCGTCCAGGCCGCACTGTATGTGGCAGGTTGGACGCTGATGACCGCGGCAATGATGCTGCCGACGACGTTGCCGCTGTTGTACATTTTCCGACGGCTGACGCGCGCGCGCGTGGACGCATCGCAGCTGGTGGTCTTGCTGATCGCCGGTTACGTTGGGGTCTGGCTCGCGTTCGGCGTAGCAGCCCATCTCTTCGATCTGGGTCTGCACGAGGCTTTCCACGAAAGCGACTGGCTGCAAAACAATGCGTGGGTGTTTGGCGCGGGGCCCTTGCTCGTCGCGGGCGCATTCCAGTTCTCGAAGCTCAAGTATCGCTGTCTCGATAAGTGCCGGGCGCCGCTCTCGTTCGTGATCGAGCATTGGCACGGCGGCGACACGCGTTTGCAGGCGCTGCGGCTCGGCGCGCATCATGGCGCGTTCTGCGTCGGTTGCTGCTGGGCGCTCATGCTGCTCATGTTCGCGGTCGGCACGGGCAGCGTAGGGTGGATGCTTGCTCTCGGTGCGGTCATGGCGATCGAAAAGAATATGCCGTGGGGCCGCAAGTTGAGCGTCCCGCTGGGAGTTGCGCTCCTCGCATGGGGCACGCTGATCGTGCTCGACCATTCGTGGTCGTGGCAGGGATGACGGGGCCGATCGCGACACGTCCCCGTCGAGTGCTGCCGGTTATCGTCGTATCCCAATTCGCCGGCACGTCGCTATGGTTCGCCGGCAACGCCGTCCTGGGCGAACTGCAGCTAACATGGAATCTCGGAAGCGATGCGCTCGGCTACGTGACCTCTGCCGTGCAGCTGGGATTCATCGTCGGCACGCTTACGTTCGCGTTCTTCGCGATTGCGGACCGCTACTCGCCGCGCAAAGTTTTCCTGCTCTGCTCGGTGCTCGGTGCATCTTCGAATGCGTGCGTGCTCTTCCTCGACGGCAGCTACGCGGGTCTGCTTGCGCTGCGCTTTGCCACAGGGTTTTTTCTTGCCGGTATCTACCCGGTCGGCATGAAGATAGCGGCCGGCTGGTATCAGCGCGATCTCGGGAACGCGATTGGATTTCTGGTTGGCGCGCTCGCAATCGGCACCGCATTTCCACATCTGCTTAAAAGCTTCGGGCACGCTTTGCCGTGGGACGTGGTGACCGCCGGCGTGTCGGTGACTGCAGCGCTGGGCGGACTCCTGATGTACCTGCTGGTGGCCGATGGGCCGTACCTGAGCAAAGCAGCGAGCTTCGACCCGCGCGCGATCGCCTTCATCTTCCGCTCCCCGCTTTTTCGCGCATCCGCATTCGGCTACTTCGGTCACATGTGGGAGCTTTACGCATTCTGGGCGTTCCTGCCGCTCGTGATTGCTGCGCATGTCGCTCACGCCGACGCCGCGTTGAACATTTCGTTCTGGGCATTCTGCGTTATCGCGGCCGGCAGCATCGGCTGCATTGCCGGCGGGCTGATCTCGGTGAAAAAGGGGAGCGCCCGCGTGGCCTTCGCGCAGCTCGCGACTTCGGGCGCGTGCTGCATTGTCTCGCCGCTTTTCTTTTACGCGCCGACGCCGTTGTTTCTGGCGTTCATGCTCGTGTGGGGTATTACGGTGCTCGGGGATTCACCCCAGTTCTCTGCACTCAACGCGCAGAACGCGCCGCGAGAGCTCGTGGGATCGGCGCTCACGATCGGAAACTGCATCGGCTTCTCGATCACCATCGTGAGTATCCAGCTGCTCAACCAACTGTCGACGCTCGTGAGCGCAGCTTATCTGTACGTGCCCCTGGCGCTGGGACCTCTGTTCGGACTGATGGCGTTGATGCCGCTCGTGCGGCCGGCCGCATATCGCACGTCGTAGTCGCTCGACTCTGATTCGACCCGCGCACTTCGTGCAAGTGCTGGCGCGCGCGCGTCAGGTCACTATAACTTCATCTCCCACGCGTATCGCACCGCCGCGTCCGCGCGTGACGAGTGCTACAGCGAAAGTCGGCTGTTCCTGCACGAACGCGCGAACCAGCGTCTGCATCACGGGTGCGTCGCGCTCTCCCGTGCGCGGGTTCGCGTGCGTGGCGAGACAGCGCACTTTAGGCCGCACGACGTCGAATTCGATTGCGCCGATGCGAAGCGTGCGACCCACCCAGTGCTGCTCTTCCCACGCGGTGACGCCTTCGATCGAGATGTTGGATCTGAAGCGGACTTCGCTGAGCTTCGGATCGTCAAGAGCGTTCGCCAACGCCGAGAGGCTTTCCCTGCTATGCAAGGTGATCTCGCCGCGCTCACTATCCTGATACCGTGGTGTGATCCCGTCGCCGATGAGCTCGAGCGGCAAATGTTCGGGATGACCTGACAGCGGGTTCTCCGGCAGACTCAGAACAAAGCGCTCGATCGCAGCTGCAATCCGCTTGCGTCCTCCTTCATCGAGAGCGGCTTCGGCTAAAACTCGATCGCCATTCGACACGCGCAATTGTTGGGAGTCGTGGTTGAAGCAGGCAGTCAGCTGCGCAAGCCCGGGCGCATTCACGAGAACTGCGAAGCCGTACTTTTTGCTCCACGCCGACTCGGGCAGTCCTGAATCTGCAAAGCGGAACGCGAGCGCGCGATCGCCGGCGATGCGACCTTCCTCCAGCACGGTCAGGGCATCGCAGACTTCAGGGGTAAAACCTTTGATCGGATAGCGATAGAGCGCGACGACGCGGGGCATCGGAACCTCCAGCGGTGACGAAAGCATCGAGATTATAGGAAACGCTCCAGGATGCTGTGGAACGCCGCGCCAGCCTCCTAAGGTGCGAAATACGCATACGTTTGTGGCACACCCGCGACTTACGCATAATGCCACTTGTGACGACCCTGAAAAACCCGCCCCTTCGAGCGATGAGATCCGCCACCATCGAGCCGTCCGTAATCGGGCTCAAGAATGTAAAGCTCCTGCAGGGAGTCCCCCACGCGGCGCTCGAGGTGCTCGCGCGGCAGTGTCGATGGCGGAGGTTCATCGCCGATGAGCGGATCATCTCGCGCGAAGCGCCCGA
>JAQGNH010000046.1 GCA_028291945.1 Betaproteobacteria bacterium | reverse complement strand
CCTGAAGCGATCAAAGTGATACGTGCGGCCGCACAGAAGTGTGGTGTTGAAATCGAATGGCACCCCACGCCGATCGGACGCAAAGCGTACGACGACCTGGGCTATACGCTGCCGCCTGGAACCCTCGAGAAGCTCGATACCCTCGACGGCTGGGTGCTCGGCCCGATCGGACATCAGGCGTATCCCAAAAACAAGCCGAACGCCATCAATCCGCACCCTATCCTGCGCAAGCACTACGACCTGTTTGCGAACATCCGTCCGGCCAAATCTCTGCCGGGACTTCCTGCATTGTACAAAGACGTCGATCTCGTGATCGTACGCGAGAACAACGAAGGCATGCCGCCTGACCGCAACGTCTACATGGGCAACGGTGAGTTTCGGCCGACGCCCGACATGACCATCGGCATTCGCGTCATCACCCGGCAAGGCTCGAGCAAAGTGGCGCGTGCTGCATTCGATCTCGCTCGCACCCGTCCCCGCAGAAAGCTTACGGCAGTACACAAGGACACGGTGTTCAAGCTGGGCTGCGGCATGTTCGCCGAGGAATGCCGAAAGCTCGCAAAGGAATACCCGGACGTTGCATACGACGAAGTTCTGGTCGACACCTTCGCGATGAAGCTCGTCATGAAGCCGCAGCAGTTCGATGTGATCGTCACCACGAACACCTTCGGCGACATTCTGTCAGACGCTGCCGCAGGGCTTGTCGGCGGACTCGGACTCGCGGCAGGACTATCGGCCGGACCTGAACGCGCGATGGCGCAGGCGACCCACGGCTCGGCACCCGACATTGCCGGCAAAGGAATCGCGAATCCGTACGCGATGATCATGTCCGGGCAGATGTTGATGGCATGGCTGGGACATAAACATAAGGTGCCGAAAGCGGTGGAAGCCGCGAATCTGATCGAACGCGCAATGGAGCAGGTGATCAGCGAAGCAAAGGTGTTGACACCTGACCTCGGCGGCAAAGCTTCGACGAAGCAGATGGGCGATGCCGTCGCTGCTGCTGTGAGTAACGGCTAAGATTTACCACGAAGGACACGAACGACACAAAGGCAACCAGGCTTGAACCAGATCATCTGGACCAGGGCCCGATGGTCGGCCCCGTGTTGGCGGAATGCACGATTACACGTAGTTTCCCATCTCGTTATTCATGTAAAGCCCTTCGTCTTCCTTCGTGTCCTTTGTGGTTAATGATCTTTTTGGAGTCGAGTATTGGCAACACTGCGAATTCTGAGCGCCGGCGCAGCGCAGGCAGTCACCGAGCGCATCATCGAATCATTTGAGCGCGACACCGGACATGATGTGACGTCCGTCTTTGGCGCCGTTGGGGCGATAAAAGCGAAAGTCACTGCAGGCGAGGCCGCCGATGTCATTATTTTGACGAGCACGATGATCGACGAGCTCATCGACGCCGCGCTCGTGCGGCAGGGCTCGAGGTTTGACCTTGGCCGAGTCGGCACCGGTGTCGCTGTTCGCGCGGGCACACCGGTGCCCGACGCCGGGAACGCCCGCGTCCTCAAAGGGAACATACGCGCCGCGACCACGATCGTCTGCCCCGATCCTGCGGTCGCGACCGCGGGTAAGATCGTCATGAGCCTGCTCGAAAAGCTCGGAGTGCTCGATGAAACGCGTGAGCGCCTGAAGTTCTTCCCGAACGGCTACGCGGCGATGAACTGGCTCGCCCGCAGCGATGGAATGAACGAAATGGGCATTACCCAGGTGACTGAGATCCTGCCCAACCAGGGCGTGACGTATGCCGGCCCCTTGCCGGAACAGTTCCAGATGAAAGCGGTTTACTCTGTCGCCCTCGCGAGCAAGGCCTCTGAACCCGATCTCGCAAATCATTTCATCGCCCGTTTCAAAACCGATTCCGCTAGACTCCTGCTCTCGGATGCAGGTTACGAGCTGAACGCATAGAACAAGCGTTCGCGATATCGATCGGCTGCGGGCAGCTATGCTATCCAGCCCCTTGTCTCATTCAATGAACCTCAGCCCAGGAGAAGCACATGAACCGCATCGTTCATCTCGCGCTCAAAGTCGAAGATCTGGAAAAAACGACGGAGTTCTATCAGAAGGTTTTCGGCTTTCGCGAAGTCGAGACTCGCAAGACGCGCGATCACCTGTCCCGTCATCTCACCGACGGCGCACTTGATTTCACACTGATCAAGTATGACGAAGGCACCGAGTCCGAGGAGTCGAAGGCCTCCGGTGAGGGACCGTGCATACACCACTTTGCGATCGAAGTGGATGACATCGAAAAACATGCCGCGCAGCTGAAACAGTATGGTTGCGAAATCGTGAGCGATCCCGGTGTCATTCCAGTCAAGTTCCGCGCGCCCGGCGGCACGGTTGCCGAGCTCGTTCCGAAGGGCCGCTACAAACAGCCTGCCCAGAAGTGATTCCGCGGCCCGATGGCTGCTAAACCCGCTGCTTCGCGCGAAGGCTCCTTGTGCTTCAACGACGATTGAAATCACGAATATCACTGGATACAAAAGTGTGGCCGGCAAGCGCAGAATCTGCGCGTGGGTACGTGAGCCGTTTCTTCGATGACGATGCGAACCGCATCCGAGAGATCCTGAAGGAAGCCGGCGCAAAGGTCGTGCGGTGATGGCGACGAAATCAGGTTTACCGGTCACCGCTGTCGCTGAGACGCTGGCAGATCAGGCATCTGCGGTGGCTGCGGGCTCGATTCCACGCGGCGTCCGTGAGCGTGCCGAAGCGCTGCTGATCGACGTCGTTGGGCTGTGTGTCGCTGCTCGGGAAACGGATTACATCAAATCGGTGACACGCGCGATCGACCCCGGCGGTGATTGCACTGCGATCGGGCATGCTTCCGGTTATGGCGCGGATCAGGCTGCGCTGATCAACGGCACCGCAGCTCATGGCGAGGATTTCGACGACACGTTCGAAGGCGGGCCCGTCCACAGCGCCGCGGTGGTGGCACCCGCCGTGCTCGCGGCGTGCGAGCGTTACGGCCGCGACGGCCGTGCCGCGCTTGCGGGCATGGTCGTTGGCGTAGAGACCCTGTGCCGCCTGTCGATGGTCGTCCCGAAAGCCATACACAAATCGGGCTTCCATCCCACCAGCGTTCTCGGCACCATCGGCGCGGCGCTGGGAGCCTCGGTGGCGATGGGTCTCAATCGGCGCAACACCGTTGATGCGCTTGGGATTGCCGGCAGCCTTGCGAGCGGCATTATCGAATATCTCGCTGAAGGCGCGTGGACCAAGCGCTTGCACGCGGGCTGGGCGGCGCAGTCAGGCCTGCAGGCCGCACGGTTCGGACAGCAGGGTTTCCTCGGGCCGCGCACGGTGCTCGAAGGCACGCACGGGCTTTTCAACGGCTTTGCGCGAACGGTCGAAGGCAATTACGGCGTACTGTCAGAGGATTTCGGACGCAAGTGGTATATGGAAGCGATCACCTTCAAGCCGTACGCGACCGGCACCATGAACCAGCCGTATATCGACTGCGCAATACGCCTGTCGAAGAAAGGCGTCAAAGCAGAAGACGTGGTCGACGTGCTCTGCGAAACGGCTGAAGGCTACGTGCACCGCCTGTGGGATCCGCTCGAGGCCAAGCACAAGCCAGCGAACGAGTATGCCGCCAAGTTCAGTACCCCGTTCAACATCGCCGTCGCGTTCATCACCGGCGGAGCCGGCCTTTCGGCCTTCACCGAACAGACCGTGCGTGACGCCCGCATACTGGCGCTCGCCTCGAAGGTGCGCTACGTCGTTGACCCGAACAATCCCTATCCCAAGGCGTATACCGGTCACATACGCATGACGCTGAAAGACGGCAGCGTCATCGAGGAGCGGCAGCCTCATATTCGCGGCGGTGCACACGAGCCTCTGTCCCGAGATGAGATCGAAGACAAGTTCAGGCGCAATGCCCAGTTCGGCGGATGGTCCACGCCGCGACTGGATGCGTTTCTGAAATCCGTTCCGAAGTTTTTCGACGGACCGCTTGATTTGAAATCATGGCGTGGGTGACACACATCGGCGGCTCGAGACTTGTCGAGTCCGCTGCGCCAGCACTTATACCTCTTTGAGCGGCATATGCTGCCCGCTGTGATCAACCGAAGCGAAGGCCTTGGAGTAATATAGCTAGACCTGCCTTCACGATTCGCAACCGACCATGACCGTGTCCTCTCCAGCAGCCGCCAAGGTCGATCCGCGGGAGCACGAAGTCAGATTGCTCGTCGACATGGTGCGGCTGTCCCGGTCGACCCTGCTCATTGCGGAATCGGGAGCCGAAAAAAGCGCGCTCATACAATCCCAGGTGCTGCCGCTGTTGAATGCGGTAAAGACGGACGGGAGGAGGGAAGTCGCCGTTCTTGTCGACCTGTGGGACCAGGCACCCCTTCTCGAACTGCAGACCCGGCTTCAGCAAACCATTGACGGCCTCGCGTTTACAGGCGCGAAACCTGCGGTCGACGGCGCTTCACTGGCAGTGAGCCTTAAGGCGTGGCAGGAGGCGCTCGCGACGAACTTCATCTTCATCTTCGATCGCTTCGAGCAATACCTACGTGCGCCGCTCGGGCGAACCGGCTTCGACCAGTTCGAAGATCAACTTGTCGAAGTCATCAAGGACCCCACAGTTCGCGCAAACTTTTTGCTCTCGCTCGACGATGGTGCTGAGCCGTTGTTGCAACGACTGCGCGAGCGCATTCCGCGCTTCGGCTATTCACGTGTTCGTCTCCCTCAGGTCGGCGATCCGAGTGCCCCATCGTCGCGACCCACCAGAGAAAGTTCGGTCGTCGCGATGGCGCGCAAACTGGCGGCCGAAGCACAGTCGGCGCCTCTGCCTATAGCGGCGGCGACACGTGCTGCACCTCCGGCAGCCGCGCCAGAGGCAGCGCCTGCAACGGCCGGGCCCGCGAGCAAACCCGTTACGCCTAAAACGCGAAAAGCCGAAAAACCAGCGAGTCAGCCCGCGTCAAACGAGCCTCCCCCGTACTCCGCGGCATCGCAAACACCAACTCCGGTCATCTCACCCGCAGCGGTCACACCGAGCAAGCCATTTGGCGCAGTTTCTGATTCGCCTGCGGAATCGCGACCGGCGACGGCTGTGGCGCCGCAAGCTGCTGCACCGAAACCGCTGCAAGAGGCCCTGATTCCACGAGTCACCGCGCAGGCGCCGGCGGCCAAAGCCATCGGTGGCGGCGCTAGCGCACAACGCGCCGCGGTTGCAGCGCAGGGCTCGCGTCGATCCGTTCCGAAATTAGATGCGCAGGCGGAGGCGCCACGCTCGCCGCGGCCACTTAGGCGTTTTGTATGGGCTTCCGTCGCCGCTGCTGCCGGCGCAATACTCTTCTTTGTTTACGTGAAGCCGCAGCGCGAGGCGACAGGGGAGGTTGTGGCAGGACGCGAGGCCGCTAAGGCACCCAGCGATACAACGATTACGCCGCCAAGGGTTGAGTCGACACCGCTGGAAGTAGCGAAGAGCGAGCCAGGCATGACCCGCGAAGCGGCACCCGAGGCCGTGACATCGACGGTGCGTGCCCTTGGCGCTCCGACACAAACAGCTCAACCCCCGCGTCCAGCCGACATCGTGCCGCAAGCGCCGGCGCCTGCGCCGCGTCAACCCGCATCTGTGGCGTCGCCCGTTCAGCCATCCCGCACCGCGGAGGCTGCGCAAATGAAGGCCACGCCTGCAGCACCCGTTTTGCGCGAAGCGCCGCCTGAGATAGCAGCCAAAACACCAGCGGTTTCGCGTGCCGTTCAGTCCAACGAGCAGTCCAAGCCTGCTTCAGCGCGGCCGAATGCGCGCGTCAGCCCACTCGAAGTTGTCGTGAGGCCCACCCTGCCGCAGCCTCAAAATGTGGCAAGCGCACCGGTCGCCACGCCCGTGACAACCGCTGCTGCCGAAACATCATCCGTGCCGAAGCTCTACATAAATGTAAGAAACGAAGCCCAGCGCGCTTGGGCGGAGCAGATCATCCGGCCGCTCGGCGAGCGCGGCATCCGTGTAGCGGGAATAAGGGTGGTGAATTCCGGACCGGAGGAAGCGGATCTTCGCTATTACAATTTGTCCGACCGCAATGAGGTCGTGAAGGTCGCGGTGGCGCTGCGTGAATTCGGCCTTCGCGCCCAGCAGCTCAGACACCTCGACGACATCGGCCCTCCCGCCGGCCCGCGTCAATACGAGCTCTGGCTGCCCGCGAACGCGTTCGATCAGCGGCCCTGACCGGCGGCGGCGCTGAACGTATTCGCTGCAGGTCTTTTTCTCGATTTATCGCGGTACGGTACAGCACATCGCAATACGCACTAACCGGCGCGAGCACGTGCCGGGTTTGCGGCTTCCCTGTGACTTCAAACGGAGCGTATACCGGCGCCGCACGCGTTCAGCACAGCCCCTGTCTGCGTCACAGGCACACCCTGCGTTAGATCTCTTTTTGTCCTTACCTCGTGGCGGGCGTAAATCCTGCTCACCGCCACTTGAGGTTATCGAAACCATGAGTATCTCTTCACTTGCAGTCCTACCCGCAGACCCTCGAGATCAAGAGGTCCGGCTGCTCGTGGATCTGGTGCGGTTGTCGCGGCTGACGCTGCTTTATGCAGAAGCGGGTGCGGACAAGAGCTCAGTGCTCAGATCGATGGTCCTGCCCCTGCTCCAGGATGCCGTCGGCGCGCAGACTGAAGTCGCAGTCCTTTTCGGCTCCTGGCGCGAGCCTCCCCTTGCCGCGCTGCTAGGGCAGATGGAACACGTGGTTGGCGCGTCGATACCGAACGCTCGCAATGGTGGGCCTTCAGACCCACACGCCACGTTTGGCGCGCTGCTCAAGGCGTGGGAAAAGAACTTCGGTATTACCTTCATCATTATTCTCGATCGGTTCGAGGAATACCTTGCTGCAAGCGCTGAGAGCCCGGCAACGCGCGAATTCGAAGAACAGTTCGTAGCGGCAGTAAACGATCGCACACTGCACACCCACTTTCTGCTCTCCCTGGATGAAGATGCAGCGCCTTTGCTCGATCGATTGCGCGAACGTATACCGGGACTTGGAGATGCACGTGTACGTCTGCCGCGTTTGAGCCGCGGCGGTGCGCCGGCCCCGAGTACGCGAGAGGGGCGTCCGGAGGCGCGTGAATCGGCCGCACCAGACGAGACTACCGTAGCTCCGGCGCCCATATTTTTCGGGTCCGCTCGCCGTCGTGCGGCATTCGAGTCACTGGACTCTGCTGAAGAAACGCAACCGGCCGCGCGAATGCCACCTTCCGCTGCTGCCGGCGAGAGTCTGCCACCGGATAACCTCGCTTCGCCGCTCGTGGGCTCGCGCTCCGAGCCGCAACAACCCACGCATACGGAAACGCTTGCCGAACGGCTCGAACGCATGCGCGCGGAATACAACGTGCGAAGCGCCGTTGAGACGGCAATGACCGCATCAGCCGCTCAGATGGCCCGCTCCGAACGGAAGGACATACCCGGCTTAGCGCACGCTGCACCAGCGTCCACAAATACTGCAATGCCGTTCGCAAACGATGACGAGGTTACGCAGCAACCGCACGATAAAGCACCGACCGAAAGTCGAACGAACGAACAGCCGCGATTTGTACCACCTCCCACCACGGCAGCGGAGTACAAGCGTTTTCCAATCTCGAGAGGTGCGTGGCTCGTCGTGGCGATGGGAATTCTCGTACCCTCGTACTGGGTCATCATGCGACCGCAGAACGCCGTCCGTGCGCCGGAGAATTCCCCAACGGGAGCTGATTCCGTAACACCGCCGGCCGGCGGGCCCGCGGACAATGCCGCGGTGGCGAGCAACACAGGCGGCGCTCCAACCCGTTCCGACGATGGCAGGCCTCTGAGGGCCGAGCGGGACTATTTCGCCTCGGATGATTGGCTGGGACAAAAGGGCACAGGCTCTGCACCCGCGCACATGGCGCAGGCGCCAACGCAACAGGCCCCGGCCCCCGTGCCTCCAGCGTCCCGCTCGAATCCTCGCGTCCAGGTCCCGCCGATGAAGCGCGCATCGACAGCAGCGCCCGCACGTGTTTCGTCTGGACCGCTGCTGTATATTCATGTTCGAAACGAAGCGCAGCGCGCCCGCGCTGAACGGATGATCCAGCCGCTCGCGAAGCGTGGCATCCGAGTCACCGGGATCAAGCTCGTACATTTCGGACCGTCTTTGCCCGATCTGCGATACTTTCGTTCCGCGGAGCGCGACGAAGCAGTCAAGGTCGCGCTTGCGCTTCGCGAAATGGGCATCCCAGCCCAGCGTCTGCATCAGGTCTCGGGCTTCGAGGGCCGTGCAACGCCGCGGCAGGTCGAGCTGTGGCTGCCGGCAGCGCTTCGCTAGAAGTCCAGCGCTCCTACCGTCCTACTGCCCGGAACTCGACGACTGCGATCTGACCCTCGCTCAGTCCACGCGCGCCTGCGCTTTGTTCGTTTGCCCGGAGACGCACTGGCGCTATCATGACCGCCATGGGATTCGTACAAGCGCCGCCGGAGCTCCTCAACCAGTACCAGGACGATCGCGTGCTGCGCTCATATCTCCAACGCGTGCTGCCCGCACATGTGCGCTCAGCCGTCGAACCGGGACTGATCGCGATGGGCGATCTTGCAGGCGGAGAGCTTTACCGCGATCAGCTCGCGGATCGCATGAACGAACCGCAGCTCGTGCAATGGGATGCATGGGGCAATCGAGTCGATCGCATCGAAGTGACATTGCTCTGGCGCAAAGCTGAACGCATCGCAGCGGAGTATGGCGTGGTTGCTGCCGCCTACGAGCTTACGCACGGGGCGTATTCACGCGTGCACCAATTCGCTCTTGCCTACCTTTTTACGCCGTCCACTGACATTTACAGCTGCCCGCTCGCGATGACCGACGGCGCGGCATGCGCGCTGATCGCCTCTGCCAACGAAAGGTTGATCGAGCGTGCGGTGCCGCATCTGACTACGCGGGATCCCGCGGCCTTCTGGACGAGCGGTCAGTGGATGACCGAAGCCACCGGCGGATCAGACGTGGGCCAAAGCCTGACGATCGCCCGTAAGGAAGGCGATCAGTGGCGCTTGTACGGGCGCAAATGGTTCACCTCCGCTATCGCATCGCAGATGGCTCTTACGCTTGCGCGACCTGAAGGAAATGTACCCGGCGGTAAAGGGCTCGCGCTCTTCTATGTGGAGACACGGGACGGACACGGACGTCCGAACGGCATCGTCGTAAACCGCCTGAAGGACAAGCTCGGCACGCGCAAAGTGCCCACGGCCGAGCTCACGCTCGACGGCACACCGGCCGAGCTGGTGAGCGGCACGGCAGATGGCATCAAGAACATTGCGCCGATGCTCAACGTGACGAGGACGTGGAACAGCGTCAGTGCCATTGCCCTCATGCGGCGGGGTCTCGCGCTCGCGCGCGACTATGCCAAGCGCCGCATTGCCTTCGGCGCCCCTCTTGCTGATAAGGCGCTGCACCTTGATACCCTCGCAGGACTTCAGGCGGAATACGAAGCGGCTTTTCACTTGACGTTCTTTGTCATAGAGGAGCTCGGACGCAGCGAAGCGCAGCAGGCAAGCGTCGAGCAGAGGAAACTTCTGAGGATATTGACGCCCATCGCGAAGCTCTTGACTGCGCGTCAATGCGTTGCCGTACTGTCCGAAGTGATTGAGGCTTTTGGTGGCGCAGGTTACGTCGAGGACACCGGTTTGCCGCTGCTGTTGCGAGATGCGCAAGTGCTCCCGATCTGGGAGGGAACGACGAACGTGCTGTCGCTCGACGCGGCGCGGGCGCTCGACGGGCTCGCGGGCGTAGACCTGGTGCGGCGTGAGGCAGGCTTCGTTCTCCAAGGTGTGCGCCACGCCGATCTCTTGCGCATATCGGCCCGTGTCGAGCAGACGCTGGAACAAGCGTGCGAATGGCTCGTGAAATCTTCGGAGCGCGCCCCGGAGGCCCTGGAAGCCGGCGCGAGACGTTTCGCATTGACCCTCGGCCGGACATTCGCGCTCGCGCTCCTGGCACGTCACGCACAGTGGTCGCTCGACAACGAGCGCGATCAACGTCCTCTGGCAGCCGCTCGTCGTTTCGCCGCAGCGGGCGTGAACCTGCTCGGCGAGATGGACATGACCGACGCGCGCAGGCTTGCTCGTGACGAGCCCTGAGGCCGTCGCACCGTCCGCGGCTCGATGAGCGCGCGATGATCGCCGCCACCATGATGGATTTCCCGCTGACGCTGAGCCACGTGCTCGAGCGTGCCGGTGCGCTCTTCGGGTCGACTGAAATTGTCTCAAGGCTTCCAGACAGATCACTCCATCGTTATACGTATCGCGAATTCCATCGTCGCGTGCTTGCGCTGGCCGCCGCGCTTCAAGGGCTCGGTCTCCGGAAGGGCGATCGCGTCGCGACACTCATGTGTAATCACTATGCGCACCTGGAAGCGTATCTCGCGGTCCCGTGCGCGGGTGGTGTGCTACATACGCTCAATCTGCGCTTACATCCCGATGACATCGCCTATATCGCGAATCATGCGGGCGACCGGTTTCTCATCATCGACGACGCGCTGTTGCCGCTGTACGAGAAATTCAGCAAATTGACGGCTTTCGAGCGGGTGATCGTCGTCCGAATGTCGGCCGAGGCGAACGCGCTGGGCGATGATTACGAGCAGCTTATCGCTGCTAACCCCGTTTTCACACCGCCCGCGCTTGCGGAAACAGATGCGGCCGGCATGTGTTACACATCCGGAACGACGGGTCGTCCCAAGGGCGTGGTGTACAGCCACCGCTCGATCGTACTGCACACACTTGCGACTGCGACGGTCGATTACATCGGCGTCAGCAGGGCTGACACGCTGTGCCCCGTCGTGCCTATGTTCCATGTGAACGCGTGGGGCTTGCCCTACACCGCGCTGATGGTGGGCGCGAAGCTCGCGATGCCGGGGCCGCATCTCGACGCGGTGAGCCTGCTCGACCTCTACGAAGCCGAGCGCGTCACGATAACTGCTGGGGTACCCACGATATGGCTCGGCATACAGCAGGCGCTGGAGCATGAACCAGAGCGCTGGCGGCTCACCCGCGGCATGCGCATGGTGGTCGGCGGAGCCGCGGTGCCTGAAGCGCTGATTCGTGCGCTCGATCGCTACGACCTGCAAGTTATACACGGCTGGGGCATGACGGAGACTTCGCCCGTAGGCCTTGTGAATTGCACCAAAGGCGAACTGAAGGATCGAGGGGATCGTGACGAGGAGCTGTCTTATGCGCTGCGGACGAAGCAGGGAGTACCGCTTCCGTTCTTCGAAATCCGCGCGGTAGCGGAAAAGGGCGTCGCGCCGTGGGACGGCAAGACCATGGGCGAGCTTCAGGTGCGCGGACCCTGGGTAGCTGCGAGCTATCACGAGCTTGCGGAAGGAATCGAACAATGGACTGCCGATGGCTGGTTCCGCACCGGGGATATCGCTACGATCGACAGAGCGGGCTACGTCAATATTACCGACCGCATCAAAGACCTAGTCAAATCAGGTGGTGAATGGATCAGCTCGATTGAACTGGAGAATGCGCTGGTGTCTCACGCTGCGGTACAGGAGGCTGCGGTGATCGCAGTCCCGCATCCCAAATGGGGCGAGCGGCCACTCGGCGTAGTCGTACTGAAAGCGGGAATGAACGTGACCCGGAAAGCGTTGAACGATCATCTCGGTCCACGCTTTGCATCCTATGCGTTGCCCGATGCTTACGTATTCGTCGCCGAAATTCCGCGCACGTCGACGGGCAAAATGATGAAGGCTAAACTGCGAGAGGCGTACAAAAACTGGAGTTGGTCATGAGCGTGCCACTGCGCATCGATATTGTTTCCGACGTCGTCTGACCCTGGTGCTACATTGGGAAGCGCCGTCTCGAAGCCGCTCTCGCGGCATGGAGCGAAAAGCATCCCGATGAGCCGAAGCCGGCCGTGCGCTGGCTGCCATTTCAGCTGAATCCCGATCTGCCCGCGAGCGGTATGCCGCGGCGGGAATACATCGAACGCAAGTGGGGCCCGGGCCGGGGGCCGGAAGTGTACGCGCGCGTGACTGCAGCCGCGCGCGGCGAAGGATTGCCGTTCGCGTTCGAAAAGATCAGCGTCCAGCCCAACACGCTCGAAGCACACCGCCTCCTGCACTATGCGGAACAGCAGGGGCGGCAGGATGAAGTGGCTGAAGAGCTGTTCAAGGCCTATTTCGTGGATGGCGTCGATATCACGGACCCTGAAACGCTCGCCTCCGTCGCTGCGCAGGCAGGGCTCGATCGCGAGAAGGTGTCAGCGTATCTGGCGAGTGACACCGATCGTGACGCGATACAGCAGGCGGACATCGACGCACGCAATGCAGGGGTCGGGGGCGTTCCATTCTTCATTTTCGACCAGCGCATCGGTGTCTCGGGTGCGCAGGATTCGGCTACGCTCCTGGATGCGATGGAACAGGCGCGCCGGAATTCTTAGGATTTCTGAGGACAAGACTGGCGCTACTTTGCGTTCGGCTGAATCTGTATCGTCCCGACGTCGCTTTGCGGAATGAGTCGAAAGGAATTCAGAAAACGGTTGATGACTCCCTGCGGCACTGCATCCTTTCGGCCCATTGCGATGATCTGGTACAGCCGCTGATCGACTAGATAAAACCGGGCGTGCACGAACGCGTCCGTACCTTTCACCTTGCCTTCAGCCTGAAACTCCAATCCTGGATATTGTCCTGCGAGCTTGATGCCGTTGTCGCTCGCGGTCAGCTTGCCCTCGATACGCCGTAACCACGTGTCGCGGACGCCTGAGAAAAGGTCTGCCGGCGAACCGCCGACAACTGCGGCAAGAGGGTAATCGGCATAGCCTACGGCGAAAAACGAATCAGGGCGATCGGAGCTGTAGAGATGCGCGACCATCTTGCCCGCAGGCGTATGGAGCTGCTGGCGCGCGTAAGTCGGCTCGCCTCGCATGAGTACGCTGAATGCGCCGTCGCTCACGGGCAGCTCGCGCCATTCCGATTGTCCACAGGCGCTGAGTACGCTCACGACGGCGAGCACACAAAAAAGGGTGAACGCACCATCACGCGCGGAGCGCCGCGCCTTGCCTGTTGTCATAACAGCTCCATAAAGTCGGCGAATCTTAATCACGCATCGAGCAGAAAATCTTTGATCACGCGAACGTGCTCGTCGCACATCAACATAGGCGCGTGACCTACGGCCGGGAATTCCCGGAGCGTGGCCTTCGGGCCCCGGCGTGTCATCGCCTCAGCCGTTTCACGCAGAAGGATGTCGGAGTCTGCGCCTCGCAGCAGCAGCGTAGGGCACGCGATGGCGTCCCAGTACGCAGACAGATCGATGTCGTTCAGCTCGCCGCTGAAAGCATTCGCGATCGCGGGGTCATAGCGAAAGCCCCACGTGCCGTCCGCATGCTGCCTGGCGCTGTGGACGGTTAGATGGTGCCACTGCTCGTCAGTGAGCGCACCAAAAGGCGCGGACACGCGCCGCACGTGTGCTTCGAGTGCATCGAGCGTTGCAAACCTGGGATCCTTCCCGACGTATAGCGCGAGACGCTCGAGCGCCGCTTTGGGAACGAGCATGCCTGCGTCGTTCACGATGAGCTTCCTGATCGGGTTGTTGCGCGTGGCCCCCATGAGAATACCCAGCAACCCGCCCATCGATGTGCCCAGCCAGTAGATCGATTTTTCCGCGCCTCCTGTGACTCGTGCGAGAAGCGCCGTCATGTCAGCCATGTACTGGATGTAACCGTAATCCTGCTTCGACTCGAGCCAATCGCTTAGGCCGCGCCCCACGACGTCCGGACAAACGACATGGAAATCGGCGGCGAGGGCTTGCGCGAGGAAATCGAAATCGCGTCCATTTCGCGTGAGGCCATGCACGCAGACTAGCACCCGCGAATTCGCCGGGTCGCCCCAGTCGTAGTAGCGCATGCGATGAAACCCTTTGGAACTCAGACAAAGAACGGTATCGGTATTCATGCGCTAGCGTGCTCCGATAAAGAGTAGATACGAGGCAGTGCCTGCCCCGAAGAAAAAGAGTAGGTGCACGCCGCTCCAAAACGCAAAGCGCCGGCCGATCTTAGCTGGCATTTCCGCAGCCAGCAGAAAAACCCGGCCGTCCGCGGGCTTGGCCAGAACGTTCACGCCTTCGCCTGAGCGCAGGTCCGCGTACGTTTTTTCGACTTCGCGGCGCGCCTCGCGACGTGCTGCTTCCCACTCGTTGAGATCGAGAGTGCCGTCACGATTGGTATCAAAGCGTTCAAGCAGCCGCGGCTGATCCTTCTTCCAGTCTGCGAGGAGATTCGAAATGTCGTTGTTCGCATCGAGCTCGAGATCGGCGCCGCCGGTCGTGCGGAATTCGCCCAGCGCATAGAGGGTGCCTTGCGGCAGCAGCAGCCATTCGGTGTAGCGGTGATCGCCCTGCGTCCACGTGCTCTTGCGGGGATAGAGGACTTCGGCGCCATCGGGTGAAATGATGCACTCGCCGGTATCGTCGACCAGCAGGAAGTGGGCGATGCTTTGACCGCTGTCTTCATGCTGCCATTTGTCATCACTGCCTTTGCGCTCGACGCAGTAGCGATACCAGCAGCAGGGCAGGCTGGAAAGGGGACTCAAAACCGGAGAATCTGGGATCGGCGCGGATTTTCCAAAAAGCTCCACGTAGCCTTGTGCAGCTGAAGCAATCTTGGAGGTCGGCACGTCGTCGACTTGCCGATAGCGCCGATAGTTTGCCATCCACGCACAGAAGCTCACGGCGGTCATCGCAGCCAGAGCGAAAGGCCATGCGCGCGCCGTATTCGCCTGCGCAGCAATTGCGAGTATGAGGAAGTGAAGACCCCCTGAAAGCCAGTTCGTGGTGTACTGACTTAGAACGCCCGCCACTACGCCTGGAACAGCTCTTTGACGCTGACGTCGTTCGTTTCCTGCGCGGAAAACCTCAGCATCTGCGCCGCTCTGAAGCTCAACAGCGCCGCGACGATCGAGTCGGGAAACTGCTCGATTCGCACGTTGTTGATATTCACCGATTCGTTATAAAACTCGCGCCGATCCGCAATGCCATTCTCGAGGCTCGAGATGCGGCCTTGCAGGTGAAGGAACGTCTGATTGGTCTTGAGGTCCGGATAAGCTTCGGCGACGGCGAATAGCCTGCCGACAGCGCCACGCAGCTCGCCTTCTGCCCGGCCCAGTGCGCCGATGTTCTGCTGCTCGCGCGCGTCTGACACGCCCGAGCGTGCCTGCATGACGCGTGTGAGGGTGTCCTGCTCGAATTTCATGTACTGCTTGCAGGTCTCAATGAGCTTCGGCAGCTCGTCATGGCGCTGCTTGAGCAGCACGTCGATGTTCGCCCATGCCTTGGAGACGTTGTGCTTGATCTGCACGAGCTGGTTGTAAACCATCACGAGGTAGATCACGACCACCACCAGCACGACGAGCAGGATGATTCCCGTAATCTCCATCACGCGCCCCCTTGTGGTTAGCTTTTTGCCGCGCGGATTGTATACCACTGCTACAGCGGAGATAGGAGAGAGGGGATAGGCGACAGAACAAAGGCGACAAGCGTATGCGGGGGAGGGTGCTCTCAGGTCCGTGTTCCCCTGCTGGTATAAGAGCCTTATGCGGGTATAAGCAATTTCGAACCGGCGTGATGCAGTGCACGCGTAAAATCGCACACTTCAAGTCCTCCCCAGCTCATGTCAGAAGCTCCCGCCGCGAACTCCGCACGCGCCACTGAAACGAAGACCACCACGTGTTACATGTGCGCGTGCCGATGCGGCATACGCGTCCACCTTCGCGGCGGCGAAGTGCGCTACATCGAAGGCAATCCCGAGCACCCGATCAACAAAGGTGTGATCTGCGCGAAGGGCGCCTCGGGCATCATGAAGCAGTACTCGCCCGCGCGACTTACAAGACCCCTGAAGCGCAAAGTGGGGGCGGAACGCGGCACCGCACAGTTCGAACCGATATCCTGGGAGGAAGCCTACACACTGATCGTGGAGCGGCTCGCCAAGATCCGCTCGACCGATCCAAAAAAGTTCGCGTTCTTCACGGGCCGCGATCAGATGCAGGCGCTCACGGGTATGTTCGCACGTCAGTTCGGCACGCCGAACTACGCTGCCCATGGCGGTTTCTGCTCGGTGAACATGGCCGCGGGCATGATCTATACGATCGGCGGCTCGTTCTGGGAATTTGGCGGTCCTGATCTCGACCGGGCGAAACTCTTCGTGATGATCGGCACGGCTGAGGACCACCATTCCAATCCGCTGAAGATCGCGATTTCGAAGTTCAAGCGTCAGGGCGGACGTTTCATCTCGATCAATCCCGTGCGTACCGGCTACTCGGCGATCGCAGACGAGTGGGTGCCGATTCGACCCGGGACTGACGGTGCATTGCTGCTCGCGCTGACGCACGAGATCGTCAATACCGGCCTTTACGACAGGCCCTTCCTGGCTCGGTATACGAACGCGGGCTATCTGATCGATGCGGATCCAGCGAGCGACACTCATGGCATGCCTTTGCGGACGGGCGAAGACTTTGGCCAGGGCAGCCCGCATTTCTCTCATGACGAGTTGTGGTGGGATCGCATTGCCGACAAGCCCGTGATCAATCACGCTCCGGGCGCTGATCCATATCTCGCCGGTGAGTTCCGCATGCCTGACGGCAAACCCGTGAAGCCTGCGTTCCAGCTCCTGATGGATCGTGTGCAGCAGTACACGCCGGAGTGGGCGTCTGAAATCACAGGAATACCAGCAGGCACGATACGTCGACTCGCTCATGAGATGGGCGTGACTGCACGTGACCAGAAAATCGAGCTGCCCATTCCGTGGACGGACAGCTGGGGTGTCGAGCACGAAACCGTCACCGGCAACCCGGTCGCGTTCCATGCGATGCGCGGTCTCGCTGCGCATTCGAATGGATTCCAGACGATTCGCGCACTCGCCATTCTGATGTCGCTGCTCGGGACGATCGATCGCCCCGGCGGATTCAGACACAAAGCGCCTTTCCCGCGCGCGATTCCGCCGGTCGCGAAGCCCCCGAAAAGTCCCGATGCGATCAAACCGAACACGCCGCTTGGCGGCCTCGCCCTCGGCTGGCCGGCCGGACCCGACGATTTGTTTCTGGATGAGAACGGCGGGGCGGTTCGCATCGATAAAGCGTTCTCCTGGGAGTATCCGCTCGCCGTTCACGGGATGATGCACAACGTCATCACCAATGCCTGGCGCGGGGACCCGTACCGCATCGACACGCTCATGATCTTCATGTCGAACATG
Organism: Betaproteobacteria bacterium; assembly: GCA_028291945.1. Classification (GTDB taxonomy): domain Bacteria; phylum Pseudomonadota; class Gammaproteobacteria; order Burkholderiales; family SG8-41; genus JAQGMV01. The sequence continues at coordinate 11,147 of JAQGNH010000046.1, read as the reverse complement.
GCATGGAACTCGACCATGAACACGCTCGAAGTGCGGACGATGCTGAACGATCGCGACGAAAGCGGCGAGCACCGTATACCGTTCATCATCGTGTGCGATGCGTTCCAGTCCGAGATGACGGCGTTTGCCGATCTCGTGCTTCCGGACACGACGTATCTCGAGCGCCACGATGTGATGTCCATGCTCGATCGTCCGATATCCGAATTCGAAGGACCGTGCGACTCGGTACGTATTCCTGTTGTGCCGCCTAAAGGCGAATGCAAGCCTTTTCAGGACGTATTGATCGAGCTCGGCACCCGGTTGAAGCTGCCCGCTTTCGTGAATGCCGACGGTAGCCGGAAGTATCGCGATTATCCGGACTTCATCGTCAACTTCGAAACCGAGCCGGGCTCGGGCATCGGCTTCCTCGCGGGATGGCGAGGCAAGGGCGGTGAAAAAACAATGCGCGGGGAGCCGAATCCCCGCCAGTGGGAAATGTATGCGCAAAACAACTGCGTTTTTCAGTACAAGCTCCCGCGCTCCTACCAATACATGCGCAACTGGAACCGGGGCTATCACGAGTGGGCGAGCCGCACGCGGCTGCGTCGGAATTTCGATCCTTTGATCATCCAGATCTACTCGGAGGTCCTGCAGAAGTTCCGTCTGGCGGCACAGGGAAAAGGCACCTCCAAGAGACGTCCGCCGCCCGAGCTCGCTAAGCGCATCGAGCGCTATTTCGATCCGCTACCGTTCTACTATGCGCCGCTCGAGATGGAAGCGAGCGATACGACGCACTATCCGCTAGCCGCGATCACGCAGCGTCCGATGGCGATGTATCACTCGTGGGATTCCCAGAATGCATGGCTGCGGCAGATCCATGCGCACAACTATCTGTTCGTGAATCCGCGTCTTGCGCGGGGGCTCGGCATTGCCGATGGTGACTGGATATGGGTCGAATCCATGCACGGCAAAGTACGCTGCATGTGCCGTTACAGCGAGGCTGTTGAACCGGGCACGGTGTGGACATGGAATGCGATCGGAAAATCGCGAAGCGCGTGGCATCTCGCCCCCGACGCCAATGAATCCCGCGAGGGCTTTTTACTGAATCACCTGATCTCCGACGAGTTGCCTCCCGCGCACGCTACTGGCGGCAGGCGCATGTCGAACTCGGACCCCATCACCGGCCAGGCCGGATGGTATGACGTGCGCGTTCGTATCTACAAAGCAGCTGCCACGGAGCCTGAAGAATCTTGGCCTCAGTTCCAACCCGTGCCCGCCGCTCCCGGAACGAATCCTGTGCGCCGGCTGTGGCAGGCGTTCGTCGCTGGAACGGGAGAATGGAAGTGAACAGCACGACATGGCTCACCTTTGACCGCTTACCGTTCACGGTTGTTAAATGACCCAACTCGCACTAGTCATCGATCTCAACGTGTGCGTTGGATGCCACGCCTGCGTGACGAGCTGCAAGGAATGGAATACGTCCGGGCTAGCGGGTTCACTGGTCGACGAGCGGCCTTACGATCGCGATCCCACCGGCACTTTCTTCAACCGCGTGCAGACGTTCGAAGTCGGGGAGTTTCCGAATACGCAGACGGTACATTTCCCGAAATCATGTCTGCATTGCGAGGACCCGCCGTGCGTGCCCGTGTGTCCCACCGGTGCGAGCTTCAAGCGTCCGGAAGATGGGCTCGTGCTCGTCGATTACGACAAATGCATAGGCTGTAAGTATTGCGCCTGGGCCTGCCCCTATGGCGTGCGCGAGCTCGACGAAGATCGCAAAGTCATGGGTAAGTGCACGCTTTGCGTCGACCGCATCGACAACGAAGCCCTTCCCGAGGCCGAGCGAAAGCCCGCTTGCGTTCTCGCATGCCCCACTAATGCGCGTCTCTTCGGAGACATTCACGACACCGAATCGGTCGTATCCCGGGCGATACGCGAAAATGGCGGTTACCAGCTGATGCCCGAGTGGGGGACGCAGCCCGCGAATCATTATCTTCCGCGCCGCAAGACGGAGCTTCGCATTCATCGCGACGAGCTCGACCGCGCGGACAATCCACTCAAGATCGATGGCCTGCTGCCCAAGCCGCCAGTGAAGGATCCATCACTGGACGACGTCACCTCCTGGTGATGGCTAATGCGAAATGATGAACCATGAATTGAGAACAACCGATTGGGTTCGCGCATCCCGACGTCGTGCAATCCGCATTCATCATTCCGCGTTCATCATTTAGATTTCAATGCGCCCTGCCTTCTCTGTCATCTTCCTCACTACCCTCATCGGTGTCGGGCAGGGTCTGTTTCTAGCGCTGTATGCAGCTGAGCTCGGAGCTAGGCTCTCCTGGCTGCCTCGGCAAACTGCGAATTTCTACGTCGCGGGCAGCGTGATTGCGCTGGTTTTTCTCGCCGTAGGTCTGTTCGCCTCGTTTTTCCATTTGGGCCGACCGGAGCGCGCTTGGAGAACGGCGGCCATGTGGCGCACTTCGTGGTTATCGCGTGAGGTCATCGTGCTTCCCGCTTTTATGGCGATCGTGTTTGCCTATGGGGTTTTCCACTTCCTCGGATACCGCGGCACGATTGCGCTTGGAACGCTTGGCGTCATCGTATGTGTAGCGCTGTTCGTCTGCACCGCGATGATTTACGCCTGCATCCGGTTTCTCCAGGAATGGGCATCGCCACTCACCATCGCAAATTTCATACTGCTTGGTGCGGCATCGGGCTATACGCTGGCGGCTGCCTACGCACTCGTTGAAGCGCCGGTGCTGATTGAGGTGTATGCGAAATGGGCGATTGTCTTCACCCTGCTGGCGCTGTGCAGCCGGATCGCGACCTTAGCGCGCAATGCTCGTATAAGGCCGAGATCGACTCTGCAAACGGCGATCGGCGTGAAACATCCCCGCATCGAACAGAAGGCGCAGGGTTTCATGGGGGGCTCGTTCAACACGCGCGAGTTCTTCCATGGCAGGACGCCGGACGTTGTGCGCGGCGTTAAGTGGGGTTTTCTGGTGCTCGCCTTTCCCGTTCCGGTGGCGCTCCTCGCGGCCGGCGTGTTCTGGGATGTACCTATGCTGATCCTAACTGCATTCGTCATCCAGTACGCGGGGCTCCTCGCCGAGCGCTGGTTCTTCTTTGCCCAGGCGCGCCATCCGCAGAACCTCTATTACCAGGCCATGTCGTGAGGTCATTACGCCGATCAGCTGCTTGCGCTGGTTATGCCGGCGTTATTGTCGGTTGATCGGTCAGCCGAAACTCGGTACCCTAGCAGGCCTGCATCTTCGCAGTTTCATACGGCATAAAGAGGACATCATGAACGGTGACACTACCAGCGACAACGCAGTCAATCGCGACAAGTTCGTGCAGGACATGAGGCTCGTGATCTCCGACGCTGAAGAACTGCTGCGCGCAACAGCGAGTCAGGCGGGTGAGCAAATCGCCGTGGCGCGTGAACGCATACAAGATAGCCTGCACCAGGCCAAGGTCAAGCTCGCTGAAGCGGATGCAATCGTGCGCGAACGCGCGCGGCAGGCGGCGCGTTATACGGATGAATACGTCCGCGAAAATCCTTGGCGCGCGATCGGTGTAGCGGCCGGTATCGGCCTGCTGCTCGGTGTAATGCTCGGGCGCCGATAGCGTTGATATGGCGCTTTTCGCGCCCAGTTCGGCAAAACCTGGAAAACCGGGCGTCCTCGCTTCATTGCGTCGGCTTGGCGCGACCTTGGTCGAGGTACTACACACACGCGCGGAGTTACTCGCCCGCGAGTTCGAGCGCGAACGCGTGCGCATCACGCGCTTGCTGCTGCTCGGCGTCGTCGCGCTCTTTTTTCTGGCTCTGGGCGCGATCACGTTCACCATTTTTATCATCGTGCTGTTCTGGGACAGCCAGCGCCTGGTGGCGATTGGCTTTCTTACGGTCCTTTATTTCGCCATAGCGATAGGCCTTGCACTGAGCGCGAAGCGCGAGGCGGCGCAGAGTGCAAAACCATTTGCATCGACCGTTGCGCAGCTCAAGAAAGACCGCGAGGAGTTCTTCTCACGACGCTGAGCGCTGCTAAACCTCTATTTGGGGTCGCGTTGCGGTGCCGCGTCTGTCATGGTTTGACCGGAGGTATTGTTGGTCGCGCTGCCGGGCGTTGCGGACGGTATTCCCCCGGGAGGGGGTTGCGTTCCCGCCCCAGCTTGGCTCGGCGGGCTGGGGGGCGGTCCTTTGGGCGCTTGCGCTTCAGGTGAGGTGCCGGGTGCCGACGGTTGGGTGTGTGGCGTCACTTTGTCTTTTTGTCCGGGCAATGGCAGCAGGCCGGCAAATAACAGAACTACGATGCCGATCACCGCAACGACGATCCAGGTTGTGAGGGGGCTGCGTGTGGAGTTGGCCATGGTACTCTCTGGTGTTAGAAGAAAAGAGAGCACCAGCAAATGAGGTGCCACGCTCAGTTAAGCCCGCATCAGATAGGTGGGGGCCCCGCGCATCCTCGGGGTAGGCCCGGAGTGCCGTGAAACCGCCCCGACCGGCTGCCACCGAGCCCCTTCGATAAAAAGCCGTTACACTATTGCGACAGGGCAGTGTACGCGGCTGAAAGAAGCGAAGGAGGCGTGATGGCAGACAAAAACCTCGGGGCTTATAACATTTTCGATCTGCGCGACATGGCGCTGCGTCGCGTACCGAAAGGTCTGTTCGAGTTCGTCGATCGCGGCACCGAGGATGAGGTGTCGCTTCGAAACAACCGCGCCGTATTCGAGCGCATCAGGCTCAAGCCGCGCACGCTCGTTGATGTGTCCAAGCGTAGTCAGGAGATTACGCTCTTCGGACAGAAACAGAACATGCCGATCTGTATCGCCCCGACCGGCACAGCAGGTCTCATGTGGTATGAAGGCGAAATCGCGCTCGCACGCGCGGCGCGCGAAGCCGGGATACCGTTCACGCTTGCCACCGGGTCGATGACTGCGATGGAAAAAGTCGCCGCGGAGGCGGGAGGGCGGCTGTGGTTTCAGCTCTACATGTGGCCTGACAAATCGATGTCGCACAAGCTTGTCGAGCGCGCAAAAGCCGCAGGTTACGAGGCCCTCGTCGTGACCGTAGACGGTACGGTTTCGGGCAATCGTGAGTACAACCTCCGGAACGGATTCACGATCCCATTCAGCTTTACGCGGAAGAACATCACCGATGTTCTCATGCACCCACGCTGGCTGTTCGGGGTTTTGGCGCGCTACATGGTTACGACCGGTATGCCGCGGTACGAGAACTATCCGAGCGAGATCAAGTATAAGGTCACTGCGGCGCCGATGGGCCGTTCGCAGATGAAGAACGACTCCCTCAACTGGGAAGATCTCAAGGTGCTGCGGAAAATCTGGCCGGGCACGCTGATCGTCAAAGGTCTCGCCCACCCGCAGGATGCAGTGATGGCGGCCGATTGCGGGGCCGACGGTGTCGTCGTGTCCAACCACGGCGGGCGCAACCTCGATGGTTCGATGGCGCCGCTGGAAGCGCTACCGGAAATCGTGGATGCGGTCGGCAAGCGTATATCAGTGCTCGTAGACGGCGGCTTTCGCCGCGGCTCCGACATCGTCAAGGCGCTCGCGCTCGGGGCGGATGCAGTGCTGATCGGACGCTCGACACTCTACGGAGTGGCGGCTGGGGGCCATGCTGGTGCGACGCGAGCGATCAAGTTATTTCAAGAGGAGATCAGCCGCGTCATGGCGCTGCTGGGTGTGAGGACTGTCGCCGAGCTCGGCCCGGAATTCCTGCACTTCACCGACAACGGCTTTCGCCGGCCTGTACAGGCTCGCGCAGACCTCAAGCTGCTCGATACGGTGCGTGCGGCGGCCGAAGGTTAAGTGTGACCTCGGTCTACCTGCTGTTGCTGCTGATCCCGGTTTTCGCGGCCATCTATATTTTTTGGGATTACCGCCGAAGAACAGCGCAGCGGGATGCAAACACTGCGGAGCGTCTGCAAGATGTGATCGGAGTTGCTGCGCAAGCGCCGCGGTTTGGGCAGGGGCTCGCAGCAAATTCGAGCGCCGGTTCAGCAGAGGCCAAGGATACGGGTGCCATCGTCTCCTATGTGAGGCGTGACCGTCTTCTATCCGCGCCGCAAACGCTTCTATATTACCTTCTGAAGAACGAGTTGCCCGATCACCTCGTCTTTGCGCAGATGACACTGGCATCAGTGCTCGAGACCGCGCCTGGCGTAGCCGATCACGCACGCGCGGAAATGGCGCGGCGACTGCGTGATCACAAAGTAGACTTCGTAATTTCCGACAAGCGCATGCACCCTGTAACGGTTCTCAAGCTCAATACACCAGCCGAAGGGGCGCGCAACGAGCTGTCATCGACGCAGAGATGGCTGTCTGAAGCCGGGGTGCGCTACGTCGAGATCGACGCGCGCGCATTGCCCCGCAAGGAAGCGATAAGATCGCTTGCTCTTGGCGAAGCAGGTCATGCGCAAAAGCCCGAAGCGAGCACGCAAATCGCCGGCTGAGGACGACCCCATAAAGTGGTTTTTAGACGTCCATATTTCGCTTGACTACGCCCTAATCGTCGGTATACCGTGAGCGCGTGTTTAGTTCTAAGTTCTTGAGAATGTCGACTCCTGCAGTTGTCCGGTGTTGGTTCTTTGGACGCTTGGAGATTAAACATCGGTCGGGCTCGAGAGCCCTCGTTTAATTTCTTTAAGGAATGCACCAGATGGCAACTGGCACGGTTAAGTGGTTCAATGACTCCAAAGGCTTTGGTTTTATTACGCCTGATGGCGGTGGCGAAGATCTGTTCGCGCATTTCTCGGCCATCAACATGCCCGGATTCAAGACGCTGAAAGAAGGTCAGAAGGTTTCCTTCGAAGTGACTCAGGGCAATAAAGGCAAGAAGCAGGCGAGCAACATTCAGGCAGTCTAGCATCACACCCCATTGAAGAAGCCGGGCCTTGTGCCCGGCTTTTTTTTGGCGCTGCGGTTGTCGTTAGAGCCTGGTTTGAGTGGCAACCCGCACCCATGTTTGCGTCGCAATGATACGCGCGCGAGCGATGATGCTGCGTTACATAAACCTTGCTGAAGATGCGAACGCCCCAACCGTGGGACATATTCTGCCGAGTCGTCGATAACTTCGGCGACGCCGGGGTGTGCTGGCGCCTTGCGCGCCAGCTCGCGAACGAGCAGGACCGGCGCGTGAGCTTGTGGATCGACGACCTGACGAGTCTGAAGCGTCTCATACCTGAAATTCTGCTCGTCAAACGGCAGCTGCTGGGTGGCGTCGAAGTGAACCACTGGCAAGGCGATGTGAGCGCTGAGGTGATTCCTGCCGAGTGCGTGATTGACGCGTTCGGGTGCGGCTTGCCGCAGCCGTATCTCGACGCGATGGTGCAAAGCACACGTAAGTCGCTTTGGATCGTGCTCGAATATCTCTCCGCCGAGCCATGGGTTCGTGATTGCCACGGTCTGCCGTCCCCGCACCCGCGCTTTCCCTTGGAGCGCTACTTTTTTTTCCCCGGCTTCGTTGACGGCACAGGGGGGTTGCTACGCGAGAGCGACACCTTCGAGCGCAGAGATTCATTCCGCGATGCTGAGCGCGATGCGTTCTGGCAGTCCATCGGCCATGCGACGCCACGACCGGACGCATTCACGGTGTCCGTATTCGCATACGAGAATGCACCGTTGGGTGCGCTGCTGCACTGCTGGGAAAAGGGACCGCAAGAATTCGTCGTCGCGATAACGGAAGGCGGGCTCGTCCCGCTTGTGCTAAGCCATTTTGGCGTGGATTCCTTTCCGTCCGACGGAGTGTTGCGGCGTGGGGCGCTCGAAGCGCGGTTGATTCCTTTTCTTCCGCAGGCGCGCTATGACGAACTGCTGTGGTCCTGTGATTGCAATTTCGTTCGTGGAGAGGATAGCTTCATGCGCGCGCAATGGGCTGCACGCCCGTTCGTCTGGCATGCGTACCCGCAGGCGGAGGATGCGCACTTGCCGAAGCTGCAGTCGTTTCTGGATCGGTATTGTGCCTCGCTGCCTGCTGCTACGCGTCTTGCTGTGCTGGACATCATGCGCTTCTGGAATGGAGCCGAGGCGACAAGAGTGTCACCGGAACCGGCATGGGCGGCATTTGCGTCGCACCGCGACGTGCTGAGGCGTCATACTCTGAGATGGGCCGCCGAAATTGCCGCGAGCGGCTCCCTTGCCGACAATCTGGCGTCGTTCTGCCGGGACAAGTTAAAATAGCGATTTTGCTTCAAGGACATATAGGGCGTGTATGAAAACGGCACAGGAGATCAGGGCAGGCAACGTGATCATGGTCGGGAAAGACCCGCTCGTGGTCCTCAAGGCGGAATTCAGCAAGTCGGGCCGCAACGCTTCAGTCGTCAAGATGAAGCTTCGTAATCTGCTCTCGGGGAGCATGAGTGAGACCGTGTATCGAGCCGACGAAAAGTTCGATATGGTCGTGCTTGAGCGCAAGGACGTGACGTATTCGTACTACGCTGATCCAGCCTACGTGTTCATGGACCAGGAGTTCAACCAGTACGAGGTGGACAAGGAGAACATGGGCGACGCACTGAATTATCTCGAAGACGGCATGCAGGTCGGCGTCGTGATTTACAACAACCGCCCGATTTCGGTGGAGATTCCCCAGACGGTCGTGCGTGAGATCGAATACACCGAGCCTGCCATTCGCGGCGATACGTCGGGTAAGGTCCTCAAGCCCGCGCGGCTCAAGACTGGGTATGAGATTCCTGTACCCCTGTTCTGCGATACCGGTGACAAGATCGAGATCGACACGCGCACGGGCGAGTATCGCAGCCGCATGAAAGGCTGATCGACCTGCACACCAAAAAAGGCACCCGAGGGTGCCTTTTGTTTTGTAAGCATGCTCAAATAAGCATGCCGACGACCGCTTAACGCTTGCTTCCGGGCATTGACCCACTGCTGCTGCCGCTGCCTTGGGCTTTTTCGTTTGCGGTGTTCGCACCCGTTGTCTCGTTGACGCCACTTGCGCCTATGTTCGCTCCGCTCGACGTGGTGCCTGTTGCACCTGCGGCGGTGCTGCCCGTTGCGCGGGATCCTTTTTTGTTGAGATCGGCGCTGCCACTGCCTTGGCCTTTTACGCCGGCATTACTCGAGCCGGTTGTTTCATTGGCACCCATCGGTCCGGCTGACGCGCCGCCCATTGCACCCCCGGTTGTCGAGCCGGCTGCGCGCGACGATCCTTTCTTCTCGGCACTACCGCTGCCTTGCGCTTTGACGCCCGCGTTATTGGAGCCGGTGGTCTCGCTTACACCGGTGGCCCCTGTGGTGGAGCCAGCCGTGCCAGCACCGCTGCTTTGCGCGAAAGCTGAAGTCGAGAGTGCGAATACCCCGAGCAGAAGAAGCGAGTTGCGTAATTTCATAGAGTCTCCATTGGTTGTTGGACGCACTCAAATGATGCAAACGGCATGCCTCGCTGGTGCACGATGGCGCGCTGTTTTAGCGGGTGCTGAAGAATCGCCGATTCGTCGCCAATGAGCGACAGGCAACTGCGATTAGTGACGTGGACTCAAAGAAACGGCGCCAGGGAGGCGCCGTTGAACATGCACAACTCGAGAATTGGTGGAGGCGGCGAGAATCGAACTCGCGTCCGCAAGCGTTCCACAGTCAGGACTACATGCTTAGCCTGGTTATTTGGATCTCACCTCGCGCCCGCCAACCGGCAGGCTGGCGCTCAGCCAGTCGCTTCGACGGATCCGCACGGCTAAGCGACCAAGCCATGCAGAGAGGCTGATGTAAATGACGCTGCACCTTTCAGCAGATTCAGCTTGCGCATCATCTGTATCCAGGCCTAGCCCATCAGCAAGCTAGTGCAGCGTCTAACCGGTATTAGGCGGCTAGAGCGTAACGCTCGTCGTTTGCGTTTAGTAGTTTCCAGCTGTTTAACAAGGTGACTGGACCTTGGCATGCCCTGCGCTGCTTCGCAACCCACGTCGAAACCAGGTCGCCCCCGATGTTGCATAGTGGCCGAGCCACCGCGAATCTTTACAGCTGGGATTATCCCACATCGGGGCGCCGCATTGATTTTCAAGCAGAAGCAGTTGAATCAGCGGCTGGCTGACAGGTTCAGCTACGCTAAATGCTTGAGTACGTCTTCAGGGCAATCGACCACGGCGTCTGCCCCCCAACCGTCAGGCTCGCCCCCGTTCAGGTAGCCGTAGCGCACGGCTATCGAGCGCATGCCTGCCGCGCACGCTGCTTCCACGTCACGACGGTCATCACCGACATATGCACAGCGCCCTGGCTCCACACCGATAAGGCGGCACGCAGCGAACAAGGGTTCCGGGTGTGGCTTCATCCGCGGCGTCGTATCGCCGCCGACGACACAAGCGGATCGCTCGTGCAGTTGCAGCTGTTCCATTAGCGGTTTGGCGAAGCGCTCGGCTTTGTTGGTGACGATACCCCACACAATTTTTCGCGCTTCGAGGCTTTGTAGCAGCTCGCCCATTCCGGGAAAAAGGCGGGTTTCACGGCATAGGTTGGTCGCGTATAACTCCAGAAATTCCTGACGCATTGCCACATAGTCGGCATGCTCAGGCGTGATGCCGAATCCCACTCCGAGCAGGCCGCGCGCGCCGTGCGAAGTTACGGGCCGTGTCGCTGATTCCGGGATCGGTGGCAATCGACGCGTGGAACGCATGACGTTCAGCGCATAGGCGAGATCCGGCGCGGTGTCTGCGAAGGTACCGTCGAGGTCGAACAAAACGGCTTCAATCATGTAATCAACTTAGAGAACAATCGGGGGTTCTTATAACGCTGATGCCCACACGCCGGCCCCTGAAAAGCGCTTCGGCTTAAGCTTTCTGACAATGAAGTATGTAATTGACCGCGGTGTCGGGTCCAAGCGCATACACCCGCGTCAAGGGGTTGTAGGTCATCCCGGTTACGCCGCTTATCGAGAGTGTCGACCGGCGGCACATCGCGGCGAGCTCGGATGGCTTGATGAACTTCTGGTAATCGTGCGTACCCCGCGGCAGAAGTTTAAGTACGTATTCCGCGCCAATGACTGCAAAGAGGTACGACTTCGGATTTCTGTTGATCGTCGCGCAGAAAAGGAACCCATCGGGTTTCAGCAGCTCGCTGCAGGCGTGTACTGTCGCACCCGGATCCGGCACGTGTTCCAGGAGCTCCATGCATGTCACGACGTCGTAGCGCTGGGGCCGGGTGCG
>JAQGNH010000002.1 GCA_028291945.1 Betaproteobacteria bacterium | reverse complement strand
GCGCGAGTTGATGCTCAAAAGCGCGACGAGCGCACCGTTCGCGGCGTTGCGCCCGACGCTCATCTACGGCGCCGACGTTCCTCATATCGGGTACGGCCCTAAACGCTTCCGACGACAGGCGCAGCAGGGGCAGCCCATCACGATCTTTGGTGAAGGACAAGAGCGGCGCGATCATGAGCAAGTCTATGACGTTGCCAGACTCGCCGTTTCGATGCTCAAGCAGCGCAGTCGCGGAGCACTTAATGCCGTGACTGGTACGTCTGTGTCGTTCCACGATATCGCGCACATGACCGCTGCTCTGTTCAAGAACGACGTCAGCGTCGAGAGTGTTCCGCGGCCGGGTCCGCGGCCGCATCTTCTGCATCGCTTCTTCGACATCACCGAGTGCCGCAAAGCTTTTCCGGCTTTCCAGTACGTGCCTCTCGCACAAGGGCTTCCGCAATCGGTGCGAATCGGAGCTCGATAAAAGCATGGCCGAGGTCAACTTGCTCGCGCGTCTGCCGCAGACAAAACGCAATCTGCAGCAGCGTCATGAAGGCCAGACGGCCGAAAATATTGCGACCGCCTGCGAGTTTGGGCAGGCGTATTTCGACGGTCCGCGTGAAGTGGGTTACGGCGGCTACCGCTATGACGGCCGGTGGATCCCGATCGCCGAGGACATTGTGCGGCACTTCGGACTTCAGGCGGGGCAGCGCGTGCTCGACGTCGGCTGCGCCAAAGGTTTCCTCGTGAAAGATCTGATGAAGGTATGCCCGGGTCTGGATGTTTACGGACTGGACATTTCCGAGTACGCAATCACACATTGTGAAGGTGAAGTGGTGGGTCGTCTGCACGTGGGTAGCGCCGACCGACTGCCCTTTCCCGATGGCACCTTCGACGCGCTGATTTCGATCAATACCCTGCACAACTTCGAGCGCGCCGGCGCTTTGCGCGCGTTGCGCGAGCTTGTCCGCGTGTCCCAAGCCAGACGGAAAATGTTCGTGCAGGTCGATGCCTATCACACACCAGCGCAGCGCGAGCTGTTCATGAACTGGGTGCTAACGGCGAAATACCACGATTATCCGAAGGGCTGGATCCAGCTCTTCAAGGAAGCGGGCTACGAAGGCGATTACTACTGGACCGTGCTGGAGCAGTGAGCGTCGCATCTAAAGCAAACCTACCAATTCGGAGACAACATGAAGACCTACGCGATCCTCGGCGGTGGCGGCTCTTTCGGCATCCATACCGCACTCTATCTTCTCGACCATGCAGAGCCGAAGAAGGTCATCGGCGTCGGCCGCAACGCGCTGCGCCCGGAGCCATTTTCGCTGAACATCGAAAAACGGAAGAACTTTCGCTATTACGCCTATCACATCAACTACGAGCTCGATCTCCTGATGGAGATGCTCGACAAGGAGAAGCCGCAAGTCATCATCAACTATGCGGCGCAGGGCGAGGGCGCGGTCTCGTGGAAGAAATCGTGGCGATTTTTCGAGACCAACTCGATGGCGCTCGCGAAACTCAGTGAAGAGTTGATGTCGCGCGATTACCTCGAGCGCTTCATTCAGGTCGGAACATCAGAGCTCTATGGCTCGGTCGATTTCGCCGCGAAGGAAACAACGCCTATCCAGGCGACGAGCCCGTACGCGGCGTCGAAAGCCGCTTTCGATATGTACCTCATTTCGGCACACCGCTTTTTGAAGTTCCCTATGAACATCGTGCGCCCTTCGAACGCGTATTGCCCCGGTCAGCTTCTGCATCGCGTCATTCCGAAGACCGTCATCTGCGGTCTGACAGGTCGCAAGTTGCCGCTGCAGGGCGGCGGCAGGGCCGAGAAGTCTTACATCCATGCGCGGGATCTCGGGCGTGCAATTCATTTGATGAGCGAAAAGGCGCCGCTCGGCGCGATCTATAACGCAGGCCCCAAAGAGCCGACCTCGATCCGACGCGTGGTCGAGCTCACCGCAGACGCGCTCGGCATTCCGTTTTCTCAATTGGCCGAAGTAACGGACGACCGCCTGGGACAGGATTCCCGCTACTGGCTCGATTCGAGCGCCATCAAACGCGATCTCGGCTGGGAACCGCAAATCAGCTGGGAAGAAGGGCTCGCGGAGATGGTCGCGTGGGGCCGCAAGTACAAGGACGACTTGCGCGACTGGCCGATGGATTACACGCTGCGCGCCTGATCGAAACGGCCTGCATTGGACTTGCCGGTTTTTCTTGCATCAAACGCGTCGCTGCGCGCCGCCGACGCTGTTGCGGCGCTGCTGGTGCTACCTGATGGGCGCTACGTCATGCAGCTCCGCGATGCGCTGCCGCACATCTTCTATCCGGATCATTGGGGCTGCTTCGGTGGAGCCGTGGAAGAAGGCGAGACGCCGCTACAGGCGATGCAGCGTGAATTGGACGAAGAGCTCGAGCTCGAGACGGATTACTCCGCCGCACGTGAATTCACTCGATTCGACTTCGACCTGTCCGCGCTGGGTCAGTCGAAAGTGTTCCGGATTTTCTACGAAGTGCCGATCACGCGTGAAGCGCTCGAGCGCAGTGTGCTGCGTGAAGGCGCAGCGGTCCGTGCCTTCAGTGGCTCGGAAATACTTCAGCAACCGCGCGTGACACCCTACGACGCGTTTGCGCTGTGGTTACATGTCAGTCGATCGCGGCTTGCACAGCCTCAGCAATGATGGTTTGAAGGTGTGCCGGCATGTCCGGATACATGGGCAGGCTCAGGACTTGAGCCGCAATTGCTTCGGCCACCGACAACCGGGCTTCGACACCGTATTGCGCGTAAGCCGGTTGCTGATGCAGCGGTATAGGGTAATGGACGGCCGTCGGAATACCGCGTGATTGCAGTGTTGCGCGGAAACGCTCGCGCTCGTCCACAAGCACCGTATATTGCGCATAAGCGCTCGTCCGATCCGGGCGCAGCTTCAGCAGTTGAATTCGATCGCGCGAGCGCCCAAGCAGCTCGTCATACGCTCGGGCGATTTCCTGCCTTCTCTCGATTTCCCAGTCGAACCGCGCCAGCTTCGCAAGAACGACTGCGCATTGCAGCGTATCCATGCGGCCGCCGACGCCGATGCGCGTATGCCGGTAGTTCGACGGCTGGCCGTGAATGCGAATCTCGCGCATCGCTTCAGCAAGACGGTCATCGTTAGTGAATAGAGCCCCGCCATCGCCGTAGCAGCCCAGCGGCTTGCTTGGATAGAAACTAGTGCACCCGATTGTCGACAGATTGCAGCTCTTGCGGCCCTTGTAGGTCGCGCCGAAGCTTTGAGCTGCGTCTTCGATCACCGCTAGCGCATGCTTGGCCGCAATGGCGTTGAT
>JAQGNH010000490.1 GCA_028291945.1 Betaproteobacteria bacterium | reverse complement strand
GGACCGAAAGGCCTGACACCGGCGCAGATCGCTTATTGGGAAAACGCGTTGCGGAAGGTTGCCGAAACGCCGGAGTGGAAAGCGGACCTCGAGAAGAACTTCTGGACCGATCATTTCGTGACCGGCGCGGCGCTGAAGAAGGAGCTGGAGCAGGAGTACGCGTCAGACAAAGCAGTGCTCGTCGATCTCGGCCTTGCGAAGCAGTGATGACGCAGCCGACCATGTAATGTGGACCTGACCCCGATTTACGCGGTGCTCGTCGATCTCGGCCTTGCGAAGCAGTGATGGGTCGGGATTTGCGGCTTGCTCGATCGCAAACAGTCGATTAGCCTCATCGGGCGGCTGCTGCTCCAAGCAGGCATTGAGGCGGGTCCGTTCGATCGCTTCAGGCCTCTTCGGGGTTACCCCGGAGTTTTTGGCTGAGATTGGCAATACGACCCATGAGCGCAACTGCACTTCGTGCAGATCGGCTCACGGTGAACTAGACGGGTTGGAGCAGTTCGCCGCACCTTCTCCTGTTGCGAGGCGTCGATGAGGTCCGAGCGTCGAGTGGCTGAAGCTTTGGCCGATGCATTTCTCGCGGGCGAGGCGACGCCGGAAGAGTTCGCTGCGCGTGCCGCGTGGACGCTCGGTCGCAAGCCGCGCTGGGTCGCCGCGTTCTCGCGCCGCGTGTTCCAGCAGTTCGGCTCGCGGCTCGATTCGTCGCAACGCGGCCGGCTCATCACCTTCATCGAAGACGACTGGGGCTATCGGGGCGCGTGGAGCGCGTCGAGGAAGCCGCACATCCACCATTACCCCCTCGAGCCGGCACGCATGGCGCCGCGCCCGGGCGCGCTCGCCGCATGCAGCCTGCCGTCGCTCGCGACACCGGGCGATCTCGCCGCATGGCTCGGCATCTCGACACGCGAGCTCGACTGGTTCGCGGATTTCCGCGGCATGATCGGCGACCACGGCCCGCTTTGTCATTACAACTACCAGTGGGTGCCGAAGCGCCATGGGTATCGTTTGATGGAGGCGCCGAAATCGCGGCTGCGCGCGATCCAGCGCAAGATCCTCGCTGAAATTCTCGAGCCCATACCCGCGCATCGCGCCGCGCATGGCTTTCGCTCGGGCCATTCATGCATCACGTACGTCCGGCCCCATTGCGGGCGGAGCGTCGTGATGCGCATGGATCTGCGCAATTTCTTTCCGAGCATCCCCGCGCCGCGCGTCCATGCGCTTTTCACGACGCTTGGCTATCCGCAGGCGACGGCGCGACTTCTCACAGGCCTCTGCACGAATCGCGTAACCGCGCGCATGCTGAGAAAGATTCCGCCCGCCAATCCGGGGTTCCGTATCACGTGGATCGAAGGCAAGCAGCTCGAGGTGCCGCATCTTCCGCAAGGTGCGCCGACCTCGCCGGCGCTTTCAAATCTGTGTGCGTTGCATCTGGATCTACGCCTCGACGCGCTGGCCGACAGCGTCGGAGCAAACTACACGCGCTACGCAGACGATCTCGCGTTTTCGGGTGAGGAGCCGGTGCGCCGCCGCGTCGCGCGGCTGGGCGCCCATGTCGCCGCGATTGCCCGCGAGGAGGAGTTCGACGTGAACCATCGCAAGACGCGGGTCATGTACCGTAGCGACCGGCAGATGCTGACCGGTATCGTCGTTAACGAGAAACCCAACATACAGCGCGACGAGTTCGATCGCCTGAAGGCGATCCTCAACAATTGCGTGATACGGGGCATCGCCTCGCAAAATCGCGATGCGCACGCCGATTTCCGCGCGCACCTTATCGGCCGGATTGGCTATGTGAAAACCGTCAATGCGCTGCGCGGCGCGAAGCTGCACTCGATTTTCGAGCGGATCGACTGGTCCTGACTTCGGCGAGCCGCGTCAGTCGACGCGCGCGCCGGACGCCTTGATGACCTTGGCCCACTTGATGGTCTCGGCCGCCATGAACGCGGCGAATGCTTGCGGCGTGCCACCTACCGGCTCCGCGCCGACTTCCGCAAACCGCTTCCTGATGTCCTCGCTTTGCAGAATCTTCATCGACTCGCGACTCAGGCGATCGACGATTGGTTGCGGTGTGCCAGCCGGCACCAGCACGCCGAACCAGGTGTGCGCTTCGTAGCCGGGCAAGGTTTCGGCGATGGTGGCCACTTCGGGGATCTGCGGTACTCGCTTCGCAGTCGAGACGCCGAGAATCTTGAGACGACCTGCCTTGTAGGGTTGGATCGCGGTGGTGAGATCGTTGAACACCAGCGGGATGTTGCCGCCCATGATATCGATGGTAGCCGGATTGAGCCCTTTATAGGGCACGTGCAGCATGTCGGTGCCCGTCATCATCTTGAACAGCTCGCCGGCGAGGTGCGTGCCACCGCCACTTCCTGAAGAACCATAGGACAACTGCCCCGGGTTCTTCTTCGCGAGCGCGATGAGCTCCTTGACGTTGACCACCGGCAGCGACGGGTGCGCGTTGATCACCAGCGGGATGATCGAAGCCTGGGTGATCGGCGTGAAGTCCTTCACCGGGTCGAACGACAGTTTGCTGTAAAGGCTTACGTTGATGCTGTGCGTGCTGATCGCGCCCATCAGCAGCGTGTATCCGTCGGGTGGCGACTTGGCTGCGACCTCGGCCCCGACATTGCCGCCCGCACCCGGACGGTTGTCGACCACCACGGTCTGGCCCAGCGCTTCGCTCAGCCGCCCCGACATCGAGCGCGCCATCAGGTCGGTCGGGCCGCCGGGCGGATAAGGTACGATGAAGCGAATGGAGCGAGACGGCCAGGCCTCAGCGCAGAAGGCAGTGTTGCTGGTCGCCGCCACCAGAAGCGCGGCCAGGATAGTGCAGGGTAATCGCATTTTTCTCTCGCATGGTAGAGCACGCACGGCGTCTCCTAGTAGAGCTTCACCTTGAGCTGTCTGACCTGACGTTCGACCTCGGCGTACTGACGCGCGAAGACCGCCTTGAGCTCCTCCGGCGTCATGCGTTCGCCCGGTTGGCTGCCTTCCGCGGCGAGCTTTTGCGCCATTTGCGGCGAATGCATGAAATCACCCACAACCCGATTGATCGTATTGATGATCGGCCGCGGCGTGCCCGCCGGTACGTAGAGGCTATAGCTGTTCGTGATGCTGAAGCCCGGGAATCCCTGCTCGGCCACGGTGGGCAGATCGGGCAGCGCAGGGATGCGATTCAGGCTCAGCGCCGCGAGAGGGCGCGCCTTTCCCGCCTTGATTGCGGTGTTCGCCGAGAGCAGAAGGCCGGGGTACATATGAATCTCACCGCTCATGAGAGCGAGGAGAGATTGCGCACCGCCCTTGTACGGCACGTGCACGAAGTTCGCTCCTGTCTGCGCCGTCAGGTCCTCCAGACCCAGGTGAGCCACCGTGCCGACCCCCGAGCTTCCATAGGTCACCCGCTGAGTCATCGAATATGCGACGAGGTCCCTGAAGCTCTTGACGGGTAATGCCGGGGTCACGATCAGAATGTACGGCTGCGCAGCCAACGCCACCACCGGGTCGAAGGCCTTGCGCACGTCGAATGCCACGCGCTTGGTCGCCCCCACGACGCGAAGCGTATCGGTGCCTGCGAATAAGGTGTGACCATCGGACGATGCCTTGGCTGCGATCTCGGTCGCGAGCACGGTACCACCGCCCGGCCTGTTGTCCACGATGACCGATTGTCCCAATCGCTCGGTCAGCATCTGCGCGACAGAGCGGCAGATGAGGTCAAGACCGCCGCCGGGCACCGATGAAGTGATCAGTCGAACCGGACGCGAGGGATAGCCGGCGGGCGGCTCCTGCGCCTGGATCGGCGCATGCCAGGCATAACCTGCCACGAGGAAGCAACACAGCAGAAATCCGGATGCACGAAGCACGGAGTTCTCCTCGCTCGTGTGGACGATATCCTGCTTGGGTCGTCAGCAGCGATTGCGACACTCTTTCGGAGCAGCTTACTCGGAATTTGCTCAAGCACGTAGCGTTTCGCGCGAGGCGCAAAGATGGTTTATCGTAATTCGTACGGTACGCTGCGCCGCAACCTGCTCACGCTACGCGCGCACTACGACTCGAAAGCTTGTGGCAGTGCTACGATGTCTCGCGAATATCAACGAGGAGACGCACGATGAAGGCTGTTCGCACATCGAAATATTGCTGCACATTGATCGCGGCACTGTGGTTATGCGTGGGCGCGGCACATGCCGCCGACGCGTATCCGTCGAAACCGGGGCGATTGATATTACCGTTCGGCGCGGGCGGATCCACCGACGTCGTGGGTCGCGTCTTCGCGCAACAGTTCAGCGAAGCGTGGGGACAAACGCTGGTCATCGACAACCGTGCGGGGGCCGCCGGCATTATCGGCACCGAGCTTGGCGCGCGAGCCGCACCCGACGGCTACACCCTCTTCACGTACGGAATCAATCAGGCGATCACCGCCGCGCTCTACAAAAAATTGCCGTACGACCACTTGCGTGATTTCACGCTGCTCTCGCTTTATGCGACGATGCCCAACATCCTGTGCGTAACGCCAAAATTGCCGGCGGCAAACGTCAGCGAGTTCGTCACGCTCATGAAGGCCAGTCCCGGAAAATACAAATTTGCATCGTCGGGAACCGGCGCCTCACCGCACCTCACGATGGAATATTTCATGTCGGTGACGGGTATCAAACTCATCCATGTGCCTTACAAGAATTCCGCGCAGGGTTACATCGATACGATCACCGGCGAAATTCAGGCGTTCTTCTTCAATCTTCCCGGGCCGTTGCCCCACGTCAAATCCGGACGTCTGCGTGCGCTTGCTGTTACGTCTGCGAAGCGGGCTCCGCAAGTGCCCGACCTCCCTACGATCATCGAATCAGGCATCCCGGATTTCGAAGTCACCGTCTGGCAGGGCTATGCAGTTCCTAAAGCCACGCCTCAGCCTATCGCCGCGAAAATTCACGCAGCGATGATGAAAGCGCTCGCTGCGCCCGAGCTGCAGAAGCGATTTTTCGACAACGGCGTTGCCGCCGCGCCGCAGACGCCTGCGGAGTTCACGAAATTCGTCAATGCCGAAACTGCGACGTGGAAGAAGGTGGTTACGATTTCGGGAGCGAAGGTAGAGTAAGCGCCGTCGTGCTATGAAAGCCGTCTGGTACATGCAGCTTTAGAGTGGGAGGATCCGTTGGACAAGGAACTGGACTTTACCGGCAAGACGATCCTGGTGACGGGATCGGGCCGCAACATCGGGCGCGCGATCATTCTCGAGTTCGCCGCGCGCGGTGCGAACGTGATCATCAACACCCGCTCGAACCGCGAGCAGGCGGCGGCCGTCGAAAAGGAAGCACAGGCGCTCGGCGCAAAGACGCTCGTGGTCATGGGTGTCGCCGGCGAGCTGAGCACGGTCGAAGAGATGAAGCGCCGCGCGGAGGACACTTTCGGGCGCGTCGACATTTACGTGAGCAACGCCGCTCGCCGGCTCCACAAGACGTTCTTCGAGACCTCCAATGAGGACTGGCACTTCTTCTTGAACCAGCAGCTCACCGCCTCCTGGTACCTCGCCAAGGCGTTTACGCCGGGGATGATGGAGGCGGGCTGGGGACGCATCATCCACATCAACGGGCCGGACGGTTACACCGGCGGCTGGACGCGCGTCCCGCACTCAACGGCGAAGGGCGGCCTTCGCACGCTCACCAAGTCACTCGCGGCGGGCCTCGGCGAATACGGGATCACCGTGAACGACATCAACCCGGGGTTCATGGACACGGTTCGCGACATGACGACCCACCCGGGCGTCACGCCCGAGTACAGCGCCGAGCGGGCCCGCCAGCAGCATCCGATCAAACGGCAGTCGCGGCCGGACGAGCTGGCATGGGCCTGTGTGTTCCTGTGCTCGCCGCGTGCCGGCGCGATCACGGGCTCGGTGATCCACGTCGACGCCGGCGGGAAGATGCTCGGCTAAGGGAAAGCACACATGAATGGCGCAGAAAGTCTGGTTCGCACGTTGTTGAAGGGTGGCGTGGATGTCTGCTTCGCCAACCCGGGTACGTCGGAGATGCATTTCGTCGGCGCGCTCGATCGCGTCGAAGGCATGCGCTGTGTGCTGGGTTTGTTCGAGGGCGTGTGCAGCGGCGCGGCCGACGGCTACTACCGCATGACGGATACGCCGGCTTCCACGCTGCTGCATCTCGGTCCCGGCCTTGCCAATTCAGCGGCGAATCTGCACAACGCAAAAAAGGCGGGATCGGGCATCGTGAACATCGTCGGCGAGCACGCGCTCTATCACATTCAGTACGACACGCCGCTGACGGCCGATATCGAAGGCATAGCGCGGCCGTTCTCGCACTGGGTGAAGACCTCGCCGACATCGAAGACCGTTGCGGCCGACGGCGCACTCGCCATACAAGCCGCGCGTGTCGCACCGGGCCAGATCGCAACGCTCATTCTGCCGGCGGACACGGCATGGGGCGAAGCGGATGGCGTCGCAGATACGCCGGACACGCCGCCGCCAGCGGGACCTCAGAAGGAAGTCGTCGTTGCAGCAGCCAAGGCGCTCAAGCAGGGCAACTCGGCCATGCTTTTTCTCGGGGGCCGGGCGTTGCGCGCGCGGGGACTCGAGCTGGCCGGCAAGATCGCCGCCAAGACCGGTTGCCGCATACAAGCTGCCGGCGGCACCGCGCGCATCGAGCGGGGCGCCGGGCGCGTGGCTACGCTGCGATTGCACTTCGTGGTCGAAACGGCGCAGGTACAGCTCAAGGGCGTCACGAAAATGGTGCTGGTCGGCGCCAAGCCGCCTGCCGCGTTTTTCGCGTACCCCGGCAAACCCAGCGTGTTGACACCACCGGACTGCGAGACGACGCTGTTGTGTCCGGTAGACGGTGACCCCATAGCCGCGCTTGAAGCACTCGCCGCCGAGCTTGGCGCGTTGAACGAGAAGCCTGTTGGTGTGGCTCAAGCCGGTCGGCCCGAGCGGCCCACCGGACAATTTACGCTCGAAGGTCTTGGCCAGGCGCTGGGCGCCACCCTTCCCGAAGGCGCGATCGTCGTCGATGAATCAGTCACCACGGGCCGCGGATTTTTTCCCTACACCGTCGGCGCACCGCCCCATGACTGGCTGAACAATATGGGTGGCTCTATCGGCTTTGGCACACCGGTCGCAGTCGGCGCCGCGGTGGCCTGCCCCAATCGTAAAGTGATCGCGATGATCGGCGACGGCAGCGCGATGTACACCTTCCAGTCGTTGTGGACGATGGCGCGTGAAGGCCTGGATATCTGCGTGATGATCTTCTCCAACAGGTCCTACAACATCCTCTACAGCCAGCTCGCCGATGTCGGTGCGGCCAACCCCGGCCCGCGTGCGATCGACATGCTGACGCTGGATCGACCGACGATCGATTTCCCGGGGATGGCAAAAAGCCTCGGCGTACCAGGCACGCAAGTGCATGATCTCGAGGCGCTGACCAAACAGCTGAGCTATGCCATGTCGCAACGAGGACCGTACTTGATCGATGTGGTGATGTAGTGGCCGGGTAATTAGGTAATTAGGGTCAGGTCCACTTTTCCTGTAAGAGAGATCAACATGGCAAACAAACTTCGCCTCGGCATCATCGGCGCCAACATGCGCTCGCACTGGGCTTCGCGTTCGCACTTTCCGGCACTGCTCGCAAGCGCCGATTGGGAGGTGACCGCCGTGTGCACGACGCGGCAGGAGAGCGCCGACGAGGCGCGCGCGAAAATGGGCGCAAAGCTCGCGTTCAATGATTACCGGAAGATGGTGACATCGCCGGAGATCGACGCGGTGCTCGTGGTCGTGCGGGTGCCTTCGCATTACGAACCGACGCGCGCTGCGCTGGAAGCGGGCAAGCACGTGTATACGGAGTGGCCGCTCGGCAGGACGACCGCCGAAGCGGAGGAGCTTGCGAGCCGCGCGCATGCGAAAGGCGTCCGCACCGCGACCGGTTTGCAGGCCCGGTTGAGTCCCAAGCTCATGTACATGAAGGAGCAGATCGAGAGCGGCTACGTGGGCAAGGTCTCCGCCTGCCACGTGAGCTTCATGCGTAACGGTCATCTCCAGCGGCCGTCGGACCGCACGTGGCAGCGCGACGCGAGCCTCGGCGCAAACACGCTCACGATCAGCAACGGCCACGCAATCGATGCGCTGCGCTTCGTCGTCGGGAATTTCAGTCGCGTAGGCGCGATGGTGACGACTCAAGCGAAGCAGTGGTTGCAGACGGATACGAAGAAGCTCGTCGACGTTACATCGCCCGACAACATTCTCGTCAACGGCCGTCTGGCGAACGACGCGGTGGCGTCAGTGCACGTCGCGGCGGTGCCTTGGGCGGGCAGCGGCTATCGGATGGAGGTGTACGGCTCGGAAGGCACACTTGTCGCAAGTGGCGAGGATGCCCCGCAGCACACCAAGCTGACCTTGCAAGGCTCACGCGGCAACGACCCGTTGCGGGAGCTCGAAGTGCCATCGCGCTTTGCGTACGTCGGGACGAACATGCCGGCCGGCGAGCCCTACAACGTCGGCCAGATGTACAGCCGCTTCGCGCAAGCGATCCGCACGGGGCAGGGCAGCCATCCTGATTTCGACACCGCCGTCGGCCTGCACCGTTTCCTCGATGACATCAAGCGCGCATCGGACACGGGGCAAGAGGTCAACGTCCAGTAATTGGGGTCAGGTCCACATTTTCCGTTAATTAGGGTCGGGTCCAGATTTCTGATTAGTGTCTGGTCCACTTTTCTGCGCCCCGTGCGTTCATGAGAGTGTTTTCAACGACGCACTGTACTCCACATGGCGCGGCGACCTCGTCTAAGCGTTGCAGGTGTGCCCCAGCACGTCATACAGCGCGGCAACAACCGCCAGCCAACGTTTTTTGCTGACGAGGATTACCGCTTCTATCTTGATTGCCTTTGGGAAGCCGCGGCAAAACACGGATGTCAGGTTCACAACTACGTTTTGATGACCAACCATGTGCACCTTCTTGTCACACCGACGCACGCGGATGCGCTACCCCGAACGATGCAGGCTGTGGGCAGACGCTATGTGCAGCAACGGGTGAACTTCATCTACGGGCGTAGCGGCACGCTATGGGAAGGTCGCTATAAGGCGTGTCTCGTTGATTCATCCCGCTACTTTCCTACGTGCTGCCGTTATATCGAACTCAATCCTGTACGGGCCGGCATGGTAGGCCAGCCCGAGAACTATGGCTGGTCAAGCCATCGACATTACGCTTTCGGTGGCCGTGAAGAGCGTCTATCTCTTCACGATGAATACCAGTCGCTGGGATCGACCCCGGCGGCGCGGCAGCAAGCGTATCGGGCACTGTTTCGCGAGAGCCTCGACGCGCTAAGGGTCGAGGAGATTCGAGAAACGATCAACCGCGGTTGGCCGCTTGGCGGTGAGCGCTTCAAAGATGAAATTGAAGCTGCCGCGAAGCGCACGGCGCGCCCGCCCAGGCGTGGCCGGCCGACCATGAAATGTGGACCTGACCCCATTTAGAGCGTCGACGGTGTCAGTGCGCGGCTTTTAGCCCTGCCAGCTTGATGATCCGAGAGAAACGCTCGGTCTCTTCACGCATATACGCTGTGAGCTCCGCCGGTGTACCGGGCGCAGGATCCAGTCCCTGATTGACAAGCCGCTGTGCCAGCGCTGGATCGGCGAGAATTTTCACCACCTCGGCGTTGAGCCTCGCCACGATCGCCTGCGGCGTCGCGCGCGGCACGAACAGCGCGTACCAGGTGAGCGCCTGGAATCCGGGCAGGGTCTCCGCCATCGCCGGCAAATCGGGTAGTACACGCGAACGGCTCGGTCCGCCCTGTGCGAGTGCGCGCAGCTTGCCTGCCTTAACGTGCGTCATTGTCGTTGGGATACTCGCAAACGCGAACTGCACCTGGCCGCTCACGACACCGATCATCTGCGGCACCGTACCTTTGAACGGTACGTGCACGAAGTCGACGTGCCCCATGATTTTCAGCATCTCGCATGCAAGATGGTTCGAGCTGCCGCTCCCGGAGGAAGCGCAATTGAGCTGTCCGGGTCGCGAGCGCGCGAGCGCCAGCAGCTCTTCGACATTCGTCGCTGCGACCGACGGATGGCTGGAGAGAAGCTGGATGCTGGTCACCACCAGAGAGATCGGCGCAAAATCGCGAACCTGATCGTAGGGCACCTTACCAAGCAATGGATTGATGACGGCGCCGGAGGAGGCGCTAAAAAGCAGAGTGTAGCCATCCGGCGCGGCTTTTGCCGCGGTCTCGTGGCCGATGAGCCCAGCGGCGCCGGGCCGATCGTCCACTACGATCTGCTGTCCCCATGCTTCGGTGAGGCCTTGCCCGATCATGCGCGTCACGTTGTCCATGCCGCTTCCGGCCGTGTTGGGCACGATGATCCGGATCGGGCGGTTCGGGTAGGCTTCCGCGTTGGGTGGTGTGCCGGCTTGCGCCGTCGTTGCGGGCAGCGACAAGACGAACGCGATTACGAACAATCTCAAATTGTTCCCCCTTCGACGAACCAGGCCGTCCATCCTTCGACTGTGTCGCACTGCGACGTTCTGGACGAACGGCTGCGTCGAAGGGCTCTGGGCGAACGGACTTCGAGAGGCGTTCTATCAGAAGCGCATCGCGCGGGCGCGATGCGCTCGTGACGAGAACACCCTTCTCAGTGCGCGGCGGTCACAGGTTGATGCGATCGAAGGAAGGTGCGGATGTGGCGCACCGCCTCGGAGATCTGCTCCCTGGTATCCTTCCAGGGATAGAGGCTCACTTCGGCGTTCGGCGAAAGATGCACCGTCTCCATGGCGACGGCATACGGGTGCGGCGGCGTGTCGTCCGGCAAAACCAGTATCGGCTTCTGGCAGTTGCGCACGAAATCGCGCGTCACGGTGAACACGAAGTCCGGGTTCGAGCAGTACATCTTCTTCAGAAAGGCGTCGACCTTGTCCATTGTGATGTCCGGACGGCTCGCGCACAGCTCCGGCGCCCACCCTTTCATGTTGTTGTCGTAGAAGAGGTTGCGCATCTCCGGACGGGAGCCGCTGGGCTGCGCCAGCACGGCAGCGACGATACGCTCGGGCGATCGCTTCAACAGGTTCCAGATGAAGG
>JAQGNH010000467.1 GCA_028291945.1 Betaproteobacteria bacterium | reverse complement strand
CGCCGTATCCTGGCGTACCGCTAAAGTGAAGAGCACTCGAAAGCCAAAGCCCGTGCGCAGCCGGCGGACAGCTCACGCTTTGATACAGAAAGGCGCCCGCGCGAAGACGTAAGCGCCCAAGCGGGTGTGGCGGGGCTGTGCCACGTTCACGCAGCGCACTGGTGCATACCGTCGTGCAAGCGCACTCGCCGCCGGCCTATCGGGGCCGTACCATGGCTCTGTTCAACATGAGCCAGATGCTCTCCACCGCGGGCAGCCTGTTGATCGGCGTGCTGGCTTTCGTATTCGGGTCGCGCGGCGCCGTAGCGGCGATGGGCATCGCCGGTGCGTTGGGGATCGTGATTCTGGTGTGGCTCATGCCGCGCGCGCGGCAGATCAAACAAACGGTCGAGAAACAAAGGAGTTCCGATGCGAATACTTCTGATGCTGTTGTCAGGGCTGTGCCTGATGAATTTCGCCTGGGCCGAATACCCCGAGCGCCCGATCCGTCTCATCGTCTCGTATCCGCCCGGCGGCGGAACCGACGTGACCGCGCGGCAAATCGTGCCCATGCTCTCCGAACGCCTCGGCAAGCAGGTCGTCATCGACAACCGTGCCGGCGCGGGATCCACGCTCGGCACGAACCTCGTGGCTAAGGCAACGCCCGACGGTTACACGCTGCTCATGAGCGACACCACGTTCGGCATCGTGCCCGGGCTCTATCCGAAGTTGCCTTACGATGCCCTGCGCGACTTTGCGCCGGTCACGCAAATCACCAGCGTTCCCGTTGCGCTGGTGGTTCACCCTTCGGTCGCGGCAAACTCGGTCAAGGAGCTCGTGGCGTGGGCTAGAGCGAAACCGGGCGCGCTCAACTTCGGGTCGGGCGGCGTAGGCACGCCAGTGCACATGGCAGGTGAGCTGCTCATGGTCCAGGCGCACATCAAGATGGTGCATATCCCTTACAAGGGGGCAGGGCCGGCGTTCGCCGATCTGCTCGGAGGCCAGTTTCAGCTCATGTTCCCGACGCTCCAGTCGGTGGTTCCATACGTGAAGTCGGGCAGAGTGCGCCTCATCGCGATGACGACCGAAAAACGCTCACCCGCATTTCCCGAAGTGCCGACAGTAGAAGAGTCCGGAATACCCGGCGTGATTGCAGTGGCGTGGTTCGGTATACACGCGCCCGCCGGCACGCCGAAAGCCGTCATCGCGCGGCTGCACGATGAAGCAGTCAAAGTCGTGGGTGAGCCTTCGATCCGCGACCGCTTTCTCGCGGACGGAGCGGACCCGGTGGGCAGCACGCCGGATCAATTCCACAAATTCGTGGCGAACGAAGTCGGCAAGTGGACCAAGGTCGTGAAGGCGTCCGGCATCAAGGCTGAGTTCTGAACTCAACGAAAGAACTCGAGCGTGTCACCACGCGTAACCGACGCCGGCGCCGCCGCGCGGATCGGCGCCGTCCCGCATCGTTCCACCGAGCGTCGAGATCACGTGCGCGCCCGACATCATCGGCTCGAAACTGTGCGGGCTGTGCACGACCTTGTGGCCATCGCATAGGACCACGAGGCGCCTAAACCGGCCACCGTTGTCCGTTGAGCCCGCAGTTGCCTTGTGCACGACCGGATCGGCCAAGTTCCCTTCCGTGGCACATTGCAATCGCGCAAGCGAAGAGCCAACATGCTGCCTACACGCCCGCGCCTTCGCCACACGACCACCGCGACCGCGCGAAAAAAAGCAGGATTGATTTCCTCCTATCCGTTTGCCAACCGCCGGGCTATTGGATGGTCGATCAAGGGGCCACGTGTTGTCGCTATCGAAAACATGAAAGAGTTTGTAGTAACCGTAGCTCTCGCGTTTGCAAGCTTGCTGTCCGCAGGCGCGGCCGACGCACAGGAAACACGCAGAATCCCACGCGTTGGCTTCCTCGCCGCCAGTCACGCTTCCGGCGACCAGATCGTGCAAGCATTCATGCGCGGATTGAGAGAGCGCGGGTATGTCGAAGGACGAGACTTTGTCCTTGAAAGGCGATCGGCAGAAGGACGGGTTGAACTCCTGCCGGCAATGGCAAACGAGTTGGTCAAGCTGAACGTCGATGTAATTGTCGCGCCACCTATTTCGTCCGCCCTCGCGGCCCAGAAAGCCACCCGGCGCATACCTATCGTTTTTGCTCTCGTGTCAGATCCGGTGGGGTCGGGACTTGTCAGCAGCCTCTCACGGCCCGGCGGAAACATTACGGGCCTGTCCACCAGATCCGATGATCTGATCGCGAAGATGGTGGAAATGTTGAGCGAGGCGGTGCCAAGCGCTATTCGCATAGCGGTTCTTTTAAATCCTGCGGAACCGCTCACCGAAACGCTGTGGAAGCGAAGCGAAGTGACGGCACGCGCATTGAAGGTACGGCTCGAGCGTTTTGAAGTGCGCACCAATGAAGATCTCGAGCGCGCGTTTGGCCACATTGCGAAGCGGCGGCCAGACGCATTGATTGTTCTTACGGATCCCATCTTCTTGAGCCATCGGGAGCGAATTGTTCGTGAAGTGGCGGACATGCGGCTACCCGCCATTTATTCCTTTGGCAATTTCACCGAAGCCGGTGGACTCATCAGCTATGGGGTCGACCTGAACGCGACATTCGCGCGTGCGGCGGGCTACGTGGACCGGATTCTTAGGGGGGCTAAACCGTCTGACCTCCCGGTGGAACAGCCCGCTCGTTTCGAGTTGGTCGTCAATCTGAAAGCGGCGGCGCGCATGGGGCTCACGATACCGCGGGCATTCGAACTGCGCGCGGATCGAGTGATTGAGTGAAGCGCTCAGGCCGGCTGTTCAGGAAGTACCTTGGTCTCATCGGCGGTCTTGCGATCACCCTGGTCCTGACGGTCGAACTGATCGAAGGGTACTTCTCATACGAAGAGCAAAAGATCTCGGTCGCAACCCTCGCACAAGAAAAGGCGTCAGCGGCGGCAGTTCGCATTGGGCAATTTGTGCAGGACATCGCGAACCAGATGGTCTGGATAACGTTGCCGCAACTCGAGAGCGGCGAGGATGCGCTTAAGCGACGAAGATTCGAGTTTCGAAACTTCCTGCGTCAGGTGCCTGCAATCACCGATATTCGCCAGCTCGATCGCACGGGCCGAGAGCAACTTCTTGTCTCACGCCTGGAGCGGGATACCTTCAACAGCGGAAACGACTTCTCGAACGATCCGGCATTCCTTGGGCCGCACGGGGGAAGCACCTATTTCGGCCCCATCCACATTCGCGGGCAGACGGAGCCCTATATGACCGTGGCCGTGTCGGGGCCGCGTAGCGATTCCGCCATCGCCGTTGCGGAAGTCAATTTGAGATTCATCTGGGACGTCATATCACAGATCCGAGTCGGGCAAACGGGCCAGGCTTATGTTGTCGGCTCGGATGGCCGCCTCATCGCACATCCGGAGCTATCGTTGGTTCTGCGGAACACGAACTACTCCGATCTGGCCCAGGTCAAGGCCGCGCTTGGTAAGCCCACGCAACAAGACCGTCGCGTTGACGCAGCCACAGTCGTACAAAGCGCGACCGGAGGATGGGTCTTAGCTGCCTATGCTCCAATCACGACGTTGGGGTGGACGGTATTCGTGGAGGAGCCAGTCGAAGAGGCCCTGGCGCCGCTTTATGCCTCACTCCTGCGCATAGGCATCCTTCTACTGCTCGCATTAGCGCTCGCCGTAGCTGGAAGCTACATATTGGCGAGAAGGATGGTGGCCCCCATTACGGCGTTGGAGAGGGGCGCGCAAGAGCTCGCTGCCGGCGTTCTTGATCATCGTGTTTCCGTTCACACGGGGGACGAGCTCGAGACGCTCGCCGATCGATTCAACTACATGGCCGATCGGCTCGATGAATCGTATTCGGAACTCGAGCACAAAGTGGTGAGGCGAACGCTGGAGCTCGAGATGGCGAATCGCGCGAAGTCGCGCTTCCTGGCAGTAGCCAGCCACGATCTGCGCCAGCCCATGCACGCGCTGGGACTTTTCTCCTCGCGGTTGAGCAGCAAGCCATTGCCTCACGACATCCGTCGTCTCGCGCAGCAGATCGAGGCTTCGGTTGTGGCGCTGGGCAATCTGCTCGATACGCTGCTGGATATGTCGAAACTTGACGCAGGGGCTGTCGCTCCGGAGATGGCCGACTTTCCCGTGAGCGACATCCTGGACAGGATCGAGGGGAGCTTTCGTGCATCGGCACTAGCCAAGGGTCTGAAGTTCCGGGTTGTCCATTCCAGCGCCAGCGTGCGGAGCGACCCCGTACTGCTCGAACGCATCGTCCTGAATCTCGTATCCAATGCCGTACGGTATACGGCGCGCGGGAGCATCGTTGTTGGCTGCCGTCGGCGTAATGCCTGCATCCGAATCGAAGTTTGGGATACGGGCAGCGGCATTCCGCTCGACTTCCAACGCGATATTTTTCGGGAGTTCTACCAGCTTCCGAATCCCGGGCGTGACGGCGAAAAAGGGATGGGGCTGGGTCTTGCCATCGTTGACCGGTTATCGAGAGTTCTCGATCATCCTGTAAGGGTCGAGTCGACTCCCGGCCGGGGGTCGGTATTCGTCGTCGAGGTTCCACTCGGGAAATCGCGTCAGACCGCTGCGCGCGCCGACGCAATCGGCGCGGGCATCGCGCGGGGCACGCTAGTCGCGCTAATCGACGGCAACGCCCTCGCGCGCGACGGCGCACGTGGCGCACTCGAAGACTGGGGCTGCGAGGTGATCGCCGCCGTATCGCTCGGCGAAATGCTGAGCAGGATCGCCGAGCGCGGCCGAGAACCCGACATCATTATTTCCGACTATCACCTGGATGGAGAAGAAACCGGAATTGAGGCGATAGAAGGCGTTCGGGCGGCTTACTCCGCGGGCATCCCCGGCGTTCTGATCAGTGGCGACACCACGCCGGCGGTTCTGCAGGCGGCGGAGAGCAGCGGCTATGTCCTGCTCTCCAAGCCGGTGCGGCCGATGAAGTTGCGCGCATTGTTAAGTCACCTGATGAGAACACACGAGTCGTACCGTATAACCTCGTAGACGTGGGGCGCCTAGTGGGCGGCGCTCGCCTGAAGGCTCGGGCCTCGCCGCCCCACGAACAGAGGGAACCCGACCGCTCCGCTCCCATGATTTCCCTCCGTAACCTCCTTTCCTTCGAGCGCGTCGGACCGACAAGTCCGGCACGCTGCTAGGTATGCTCGTCTCGAGCCGGTCCCCAATCCATCTTCGAGGCCATGATGGCGGCTTGCGTTCGATTCGTTACATTCAATGTCTTCAGGATGGACGTGATGTGGTTCTTGACCGTCGTCTCCGCCAAGCCAAGCTCGCGACAGATCGTCTTGTTGGGCTTTCCTTGGGCGATGAGAGCCAGTACTTGAGCTTCTCTGTCGGTCAGGCCCAGGGTTGCCGCTGTAGCGCGCGCGCTTTCCGCGGCGAACTCGCGGGATGGGTCGCACAAACTCTGCGCTCCAATTGTCATCGCACCACCGCCCATGACTTCGCGCGGGAGGTAAACGCCGCCCGAGCACACCAGCCGCAGAGCATTTACCATGACCGGGTGCGTTGTTGATTTCGGAATATATCCGACCGCACCCAGATTGATGGCTTTCGTGACGGTGTCGCGATCCCTGACACCGGACAGAACAACGACCGCGGTTGTCGGATAGCGTCCACGCAAGTTGTTGAGGACGATCAGCCCATCAATGTCGGGAAGGGTGAGATCCAACAGAATGAGGTCAATGTCGTGATTGCGCTCGGCGAAATTCAGCGCGCTGGCACCGTCATGCGCCTCGAGCACGACACACCCCGGGTCGAGCTCGGCAAGCACATCGCGCATCGCCTCCCTGATCAGTGTGTGATCGTCTACGACGAGCACCTTCGACAGCTTTAGCTCCAAGAAAGCTCCATTCGTCTCTGTCTTCGCCTCACCCATTTCATCATCCCACTCGGTCTCTACGGCGTCTTTATACGCCTCGCGCCGCAGGTCGGCAGGAGCTCGAGACTTCAGTCACCGGACCAAAGTACTACGCTGCGATGGGCGAGCACGCCATCGAGTTTCGACCAATCAGGCCGAAATGGCCAGCGCACGCTCCAGTGCGATCGCCCGCGGCCCTCGTGCGACGCGGCTCACAGTGACGTTTATCCCGGGGCATCAGTCGGATATGAGCAGCCAGCGAATGACCACACAATTGGTGCAGCAATTGAGCGTAGCGGCGCCGCTCCGATCTGCCGCGCAAACCATAGAGGTCACGTTATGAGATTTCCACTGCAAGTTCTATCGGCGACGGTGTTGGCGATCGCAACCCTGAGCCCGGCGTTTTCACAGCCTGCCGACGCTCCTTATGGCAGCGCCGAATTCGAGTCCTATCCGGACATCGACAGCGTCAAACAGCTGAGGATGGTGTGGGACTTCAATTTCGTGGATCCGAAAGCGATTGGAATGGTGTTCAACAATCTCAACGCGCTGTTGCGTGCGACGGCCGAATTTGGGCCGCACGAAATTGACCCCATAACGGTGGTCATCGTTTCGCACGGGCCGGAAGTCGTGGTCTTCGACAAGAAGAACTATGGAAAATATAAGGAGATCGTCGATCGTGCCGCCAGCTTCGCAACGCAGGGAGTGAAGTTCGAGATTTGCCGCAACGCTGCCGCTGCACAGGGCATCGCGCCGGGTGATTTACATGGATTTGTCACCGTTGTGCCCGCCGGTCCGCATGCCCTGGCCTATTGGCAGGCCAAGGGCTACGCATTAAATGCGGTGGGCGCCACCATGCCGACGCCGCCCGTCACCGAGCTGAACAAGGCCGATATTCGTAAGCAATAGCGTAACTCGGCATGAATCGATGACGGCGGGAAAGCCAAAGCCACACAGGCCGCGGCGATTGATGTCGTAGTTTTCAGCCATACCACGGGAGCAGACAAAATGAAGTGCCTGATTTTTGCTGTCGCAATGACCTTTATCGTAATCACGCCGACGGCTGCGGCCGATGGCCTCGTCACAAGACCGAGCAAGTACAGCGTTGCGGAAACGATTGATCGGTTTGAATCCACGGTAAGAAGCGCCGGAGACTTCCAGATTTTCGCGCGAGTCGATTTCCAAGCATTCGCAGCGACACAGGGTGGAAAAGTACGTCCAAGTCAGTTGTCGATCTTCGGCGGGGGCCGGGCGTTGCAGCCCCTGCTTCCGGCTACTCCTAAAGCTGCGATAGACCTCCCGCTCAAGGTGCTAGCGTGGGAAGACGAGAACGGCAACGTATGGGTTACCTACAACACGGGTGAGTACCTTAAAGACCGCCATCCGATCAAAGGTAATGACGACGTTCTCAGGCGCATGACTGACGTGACAGAATCCTTAGTCAAGAAAGCGGTCGAGTAAGTCCTTGTGAGCTTGCCGCGCTGGTCCGGACATTTGGATTGGCACGGTGAGACGCATCGCTCGACAGCGTTGTCTACACCTTCGACGGCCTATCACT
>JAQGNH010000456.1 GCA_028291945.1 Betaproteobacteria bacterium | reverse complement strand
ACCTTTCCGAAGTGGTCGAGCCCTTGCTGCACCATACGGTTGACTTGCTCGTGCTCACTGACGTCAGCGAGCAGCGGGAGCACTTTCACGCCGAGTTTCTCGCATTCGTGAGCGACCTGATCCAGCTGCGCCTTTTTTTCTCGCGCGACGAGGATCAGGTCAGCACCTTCGCGCGCAAAGGCGAGTGCAATCGCCTTGCCGTTGTTGCGGCCGCCGCCGGCGACGAGCGCGGTTTTGCCTTGTAGTTGTCCCATGGAACCTCCCTGATCATGTTGCGTTCATGCCTGGACTGCGGCACAGGTGTGCCTGTCTCAGCAGTTGTACAACACCCCGTTCACACTTCGACCGAGTCGCAGTGCGACGCTCAGTGCGAACGGACTGCGCGCCGCTCATTGCGAGCGGAAAGACTGTTCACGCTGAGCTCGCAGAGTCAGTGCAAACGGAAAAACCGTTCGTGTTGAGCTTGTCGAAACACGAACGCGACGTCATCGCTTCTACTGAACGCCGGAACCCGCAGCTTTGAGCACCTTGTCTGTCCTCGCTATATCCGATTTCATGAACGCCGTCAGCTGGTCGGGCGAGCCCGGAGCGGTCTCGACGCTGGTTTTCAGAAAGACATCTTTGGCCTCCGCCGACTGAAGGTAACGAACAACCTCCTGGTTCAGGCGCGCAACGATCGCCTGAGGCGTTCCAGCCGGCGCAAACAAGGCGTGCAGCGCTTCGGAGACAAAATCCGGTAACCCAGAAGCTGCGATTGTCGGCAGCCCTGGAAACAACGCAGAGGGCTGAGTGCTACCCACTGCGAGCGCGCGCAGACGTCCTGACCTGACGTGCGACGTCGCTCCACCTGCCGAGCCGAACATCGCGTGCACTTCGCCGCTCATGACCGCCGCCAGTGCCGGGCCCGTGCCCTTGTAGGGAATGCGCACGATGTTCACGCTTGCCATGTGGTTGAACATGATTGCGCCGAGATAATTCGAGGTTCCGGTTCCGCCTACCGAAAAATTCAGCTCACCCGGCCTCGCCTTAGCCAAAGCGATGAGCTGCCGGACGGACTTCACCGGCATCGAAGGATGAACGACGAGAACGCTCGGCGATCTGTCCACTAACGTAATCGGTGCGAAGTCCTTTATGGGATCGTATGACGTTTTTTCCAGAAGCGGCCCGATCCAGTGAGCGCTGCCGGTGACAAGAAGCGTGTGCCCATCAGGCGGCGCTTTGGCTACGATGTCTGCGATGAGGACAGTGGGTCGATTGTCTACGATCAGTTGCTGCCCCAGTGGCCCTGCAAGCGCCCGTGCGATCAGGCGCGCCGGCAAATCGTTACCGCCTCCAGCGGGCGAGGTGACGATGCGAATCGGTTTGGTGGGATAGCTCTGCGTGAACGCCGGGCCTGTGCTGACGAGAGTCACACCGACCGCGGTTATGCACGCCATGAGATGCGCCTTCAGCATGAACTCTCCTCGAAATAAGCTAGGCCCGCGGCGGCGCCGTTCCAGCCAACTTCTCAATCAGCGTGAAGATCACGCTCGTGTCTTTCTCGCCGAGCCCGGCCGCAAGCGCCGCCTGCTGATAGCGCTGCGCGACGTTCGAAAAACTCACGGGCACGTGCAGCTCCCTCGCGATCGAGTTGAAGGTTTCGAGGTCCTTGTTCATGAGCTGCACTTTGAACCCCGGCTCGAAGTCGCGCGGAATCAGATTGCGCTCGACGCGCGCGAGCGCGTTGCTGTTGCCGCTGCTGGCTTTCACGATCTTGCCCATGGTTGCGAGGTCGAGCCCGGCCTTCAACCCGAGGACCATGCCTTCCATCATCGCAAGTGCGTTGACCGACGACATCATGTTGTTGATGGCCTTGAGCGTATTGCCGGCACCGACCGTACCCACGTGATAGATGTTCGGGCCGATCGCACGCAGAACTGGACGAACGCGCTCGAGGACCGCGGCGTCGCCGCCCGTCATGATGGCGAGCGTGGCAGCGCGTGCCCCGGTGACGCCGCCGCTGACCGGTGCTTCGAGGTAATGCACACCACGCGCAGCGGCGCGCGGCTCGAGCTTGCGCGGCGTCGTTGGCAGAACGCTGCTCAAGTCGACGAGGACGCTACCGCGCTTCGCGAGCTCGATCAGACCTCCCGCATCGAGATACAGCGCCTCCACTTCCGGCGATCCCGGCAGACAGGTCAGCAGAACCTCGGCGCTGTCGACGACCTGCTTTGCCGAGGTCGCACCTTTGGCGCCGGCCTGGATGAGGTTATCCATCGCCTTGGGATTTTTGTCGAAGACCGTCATGGGAAAACCGCTCTTCAGGACATTGGATGCCATCGGATTGCCCATGTTGCCGAGACCAATGAAGCCTACTGAAACCGCCATGATGTCCTCCTCTGCATGATCGCGTAGAAACCTGTT
The DNA here is from genome assembly GCA_028291945.1 of Betaproteobacteria bacterium. GTDB lineage: Bacteria > Pseudomonadota > Gammaproteobacteria > Burkholderiales > SG8-41 > JAQGMV01. Next base: position 2,007 of record JAQGNH010000456.1, on the reverse strand, counting down.
TGCGAGTATGGACGAGATAACGCGACGAGACTATCGTGTATCTTCAATGTGACGAGGAGGGTAGCGGTGCGTTCGCACAACGCTCACGTGAAACCCTTCTTCGTGATACGTTCACCCGCCTGGGAACGTCAGCAACAGCGGGGTCTCAAATCGATTGACAGGAAAGGGAACAAGCATGGCGAAAATATTTATCGTGGCGCCGGATGCGCCAATGGAAGAGGCCGAGCAGCTCAAGTCCCGGCGCACGCTGAGCAGCGGCGGCATCCGCCTGGGCGTGCTCGACAACAGCAAGTCCAACGCGGACCATTTGCTCAATCTGATCATCGACGGCGTGAAAAAAGAGTTCAAGGTCGACTCGGTAGTGATCAAGCGCAAACCCGCATCGAGCCGTCCTGCCACCGATCAGATCCTCGACGAGCTCGCGAAGGAGGCCGACCTCGTCGTCAGCGCAATGGCCGATTGAGGCTCGTGCACGTCGTGGAGTGTCCACGACATGGCACAACTGACCAAGCGCGGATTGATCGCCGCGGTCGTGTGTTCGGATTCGTTCATGAAGCTCGGCACCGCGCAGGCCAAAGTGTTCGGCGTACCCGATCTTCCGCTCTTGCAGATCCAGCATCCCCTCGGCGGGCTGAATCTGGATAAAGTGCGCGAGCGCGCGGCCGTCGCATTGCCGCAACTGTTGAAAGTGGTCAAGGAGAAGCAGTCATGAGCTCGCTCGCGACGATGCTCAAAGCACCCGGCGCACTGCACGAGGTCGACGACGATCCCGAAGCGGTTTTTGAGTTTCTCTGCTCCAAAGGCTGGAGCGACGGCTTGCCTGTGATTCCGCCGACACCCGATCGCGTCGAGCGCATGCTTAGCTTTTGCGACCGCGATTTCGACAAGCCGGTGGTGAAGATACCGCCGCGCTTCGGTGCGGCGACGCCGATACGCGTTGCGGCCAACGCGGTAATGGCAGGCTGCAAGCCGGAGTACTTTCCCCTGGTGCTGCTCGCGCTCGAAGCGTTGGCCGAGGAGCCGTACAACCTTTATGGCACGCAAGCGACCACGCATCCGTGCACGCCCATGCTGATATTCAACGGGCCGATCGCGAAGGAAGTCGGCATCAATGCCGGTCACAACGCGATGGGGAATTATTTTCGCGCCAACGCGTCCATCGGGCGCGCGGTGCGGCTCGCGCTGGTGAACATCGGCGCAGCGATTCCCGGCACCGGGGACATGGCAACCGCCGGTACGCCGGCGAAATTCAGCTTTTGCGTCGCGGAAAACGAAGCGGCGAGCCCCTGGGAGCCGCTGCACGTGGAGCTCGGGTTTCCGAAAGAGTCGAGCACCGTGACCGTGATCGCGGCCGAGGGTCCGCACAACATCAATGACCACGAAAGCATCACCGCCGAAGGCATTCTCACGATGGTGGCGGGCACGATGACGATCACCGGCTCCAACAACGCGTATTACGCCGGCCAGCCGTGCGTTGCGTTCGGGCCCGAGCATGCGCAGACCGTCGCCGGAGATGGCATGAGCAAGGCTGACGTCAAGCAATGGCTGTTCGAGCGCGCCACGCTGCCGATGAGTCGTTTCTCGAAAGAAGGCATAGAGCGGCGTTTCCGCCGCAAGCTTCCCGAGCAATACGCGACCGCGCCGCTGGACGCGCCCGTTCGGATGGTTACAAAGCCAGAGGATCTGATCGTGATTGTGACCGGCGGCGCCGGTAAACACTCGGCTTACGTACCGACGTTCGGCAACACGCGCAGCGTGACGCGTGCGCTGAAGCGTGCGGATGGCGAGCTCGTCAAGTCGATACAGGAGTTGAAGCGCGGCTAGTCTCGAGCTGGGCCGGCTACATCGCTTCGAGCTTGATGCCCGCATCCCTGACGATTTTCTGAATCTTCGGGATCTCGGCGCGAATGATCGCATCGAACTCGGCCGGACCCATCGGCGTGGCCGATATGCCCTGTTTGAACAGACTTTCTTTCACTTCGGGAATTTGCAGGGCCCGTACGATTT
>JAQGNH010000413.1 GCA_028291945.1 Betaproteobacteria bacterium | reverse complement strand
GTTACCGGATTGTTCAATGATCGTGACAGCGCAGAGCGCGCGTACCAGTCCCTACCCACCCGGGGATACAGCGAGCGCGACATCAATCTTGCGATGTCGGATGACACACGGAAGCGCTATTTTTCAGACGATGCTGCTGAGACCGAGCTCGGAACAAAGGCTGCGAAGGGCGCCGGAGTCGGCGGAGCCGTTGGTGCCACAGTAGGTGCGATTGCAGCGGCCATTGCGGCAGTCGGCACTTCGCTCGTCATCCCTGGGTTGGGTCTCGTCATCGCGGGACCAGCTGCTGCGGCGATCGCAGGCGCGGGTGCAGGCGGTGTAACCGGCGGATTGATCGGAGCCCTTGTGGGCTGGGGCATTCCCGAGGAGCGGCTTAAACACTACGAAGCCGGTATCAAGAAAGGCGGCATCGTGATGGGAGTTACTCCACGTACGGACGAGGATGCAGAATATTTCGAACGTGAATGGAAGAGCAGCAACGGCGAGCACGTCTATCGCTAGTGCCGATCTGCGGTGACTTGAACCCCGCTTCTGCGGGGTTTTTTATGCTGGTTGGAGCAGGGGTAAGCAGCTATGTCTCGCCTAATTGTGGGAGGTCACACTTTGCGCAGCAACTCCTACTTGTCTCTTCGGAGCGCAGCATGAACACGCCCTCCACGAAATCAGTGCACCGCTGGCTAAATAAAGTCCCAGAAATCACTTTGGGGTTTTGGATCGTCAAAATCATGTCGACCACCGTCGGCGAGACGGGTGCTGACTATCTTGCCGTCAACGCTGGTTTAGGCAAAACAGTCACAGGGAGTGCGATGGCGGCATTGTTGGCGACTGCACTGTTCGTCCAGTTACGCATGCGGCGGTATGTCCCTTGGATTTACTGGCTGACGGTAGTACTGGTCAGCGTCGTGGGCACCCAAATCACAGATGCACTCACCGATGGTCTGGGAATAAGCCTCTATTTAAGCACTGCCGTGTTTGCCGTAGCGCTTGCCGTAATATTCGCGGTTTGGTATCAGACCGAGCGAACACTTTCAATCCAGACGATTTTTACGCGCCGCCGGGAACTGTTTTACTGGGCCGCCATCTTGTGCACGTTTGCACTCGGCACTGCCGCCGGCGACTTGGCCACCGAAGCATTGGGCCTGGGATTTCAATGGGGTGTCATTGTATTCGGTGTATTGATTGCTATCACAACGGCTGCATTCTATATGGGCGCGAACACAGTGCTGACCTTTTGGGTCGCATACATTCTTACGCGCCCACTGGGTGCGTCGCTTGGTGATTTGCTGTCGCAAGCACAAACGTATGGTGGTCTTGGCTTGGGTGCGATGTTGACCAGTGTCATCTTTCTCGCGGTCATCATCGGATTGGTTGCCGTCGCGCAACGTCAGGTGAGCCGAACGACAACATAGCGATAGACGCATTTGATTTGTTGGTGAACAGATTAACCATATCCAAACGGAAACTACATGAAATCTCTCAAATTCAATCGCTCGCTCAAGGCTGCGATGTGCGCCTTCGTCGCACTAAGTGCAGGGTATGTCGGGCCTTCGTCTGTTGGAATGATCAGTTATGCGCAAGCGGCGACCGCGTCGAAACTGGGGGACTTGACTTCTTTCCGGGTGATCGCTGTTGACGTCGCTTCCATCGTCGATAAAGGTGATTTGGCCGGAGCGCAGAAGCGCATCAAAGACCTCGAACTATCTTGGGACGCTGCGGAAGCGGGCTTAAAGCCACGCGCGGCATCGGATTGGCATGTCCTGGACAAAGCCATTGACCGTGCGTTACTTGCCCTGCGCGCGAGCACGCCGAATGCGGCCACTTGTAAGCAATCTCTCGCGGATTTGATCAAGACCATTGATCAGGTAAGTGGGAAGCTGTGAGGTTCTAACCTAACAGGTGCAGGAGGCAGTGTCACGACGCAGAACATATTTGCTCATTGGGCCCACTTCTCGAATGCCATTCCCGCGTGATCAAACGTCTCGAGGTATAATTTATACAAGCGTTCAGCGTATTCTTTTGGGTAAGCGTTTCTTTCTTCAATCCTAAGAGCGGACGCTTTGCGCATTCTCTGGGCAATACTCCCCATCAAGCCGAAACCCTCGCGGGTCTCTGTGGGACGAATGCGACGCACGCGACGATGACGAAGGCCAGGACGGCCGAGGCCACGTAGCGACTCAAAGCGAGGCCGCCGCTGGTCTGAGGCTTGTCTAGAAAGTCACCGAGGGTCGCGCCGAGCGGTCGGGTCAGGATGAATGCCGCCCAGAAAAGCAAGGTGTGCGATACGTTCGTCCAGAAGTAAGTAGCCGCGACAAGCGCAAGCCCCGCGGCGAATACAAGCGCACCTCCCTCATAACCCAACCCAAGGCCGGTCTTGCTGTCTGCCATCCAGTCGCCCAGTGCCGTGCCCAAGGTTTGGGAGAACATAATCGTGGCCCAATAGAACATCTCAGCTTTGCGGGACGTGATCGCATTGATCGACACCGAACCGAGCGACCGGTGCCATAAGCCTAAGGTAGCCATGAGAAGGACAAACAAGATAGTCGTTCCGCCGAGGTACCCGATCCCTAAAGAGCGATCAAAAAGGTCTGCGAGTGTAGTGCCAACTGTCGTAGTCGCGACGATCACGAACCAGTACAGGAACGGATGAAATTTCCTTGCAGTTATTTGAGCGGCGACGGCCGCGATAAAAACCAGCGTGAAGATGGCCGTGCCCCTCAGGTAGCCCAGATTCATGGACATCGTCACTGCGTCGCCCGCGGTTTCGCCAAGTGTGGTCGCGGCAATCTTGATAATCCAGAACCAGAGTGTGACTTCTGGAACTTTGCCGAGTCCTGCTTCGACGTGCTGATTCATTCGGTGAACCCTTCGGTCGGTTGGACCGAGCTGCCAGTAACAGACTATTGAACTAGTCGACTCCGCACGAGAGCGGCGTTGCCGTTGTGCCAAAACGCCAAGAAAGCTCAGAAATGCGAACCGCGTACCTGCTGCGCATGCACCAAGATGCTGAGCTTCGCGCAGCGCGTTGGGAGTGAGTGGATTAACTCCAGTCGGAGGTGGGCGCTTGACATAAATCACCGCCGTCAGGACCTGCCCTCCAGGTCATGACTTAAATTTCGAATTCGTGCGCTCTAACCCGCGCCGAATTTTGCGCGCGAGATCATAAGCGTCACCGACCGCCAGTTGGTGCGAAAAATACAATTGCGGAGTCTCGGCTGTCTCTTGGTTATAAAGACAGTGGATTGTGAAGCCCTGTTCACGCATCAGCTGGATAACGGGATTGATCTCGGATGCCACAAGTGCGAAATCGGGCGCAACAGCTGTCCTTTTTCCGCCGTCGAGCGGTTCGAACGCGACGGTATGCGACACGCCCGTTTCGGGCTTGAGGTGTACGCCACCCAGCACGATCGTTTCTTTGCGAGGAATGCTGACGATCACAATACCGTCGTCTGCCACCTCAGCGGTTCCACCAAGGATTTTTTCAAGCTTATCCTTGTCGAGTGGCGTCTTGGGGGCCGCCGGCGATTTTTGCGGGAGCGGCGTGCCTGTTGCACCCACGACGGCAGCCACCGCACGGGCAAGGTCAAGCGGCTTTCCGACGCCCCGGAAATGGATGTGAAACAACTGCGGAGACAAATCGAAAAAGTGTTGGTGCAGTGCCTGGAACGTTAGGCCATGCTTGAGGAGCTGATCGATAACCGGATTGGCTTCCTTAGAGAGCAGCGACAACTCACCGCATGATGGCCTTATCGTCTCCGAGACTTTGGAACGCGAATTCATGGTTGACCTGCCAAGCTGGCTTGAACGGAATGTCGTCTGGGCCTGTGACATGAAGATCATTGCGATCTTGCGATATGGCGAGGACGCCGTTGGTCACTTTGCCGTCGGTGCGCAGAATCTCCTCGATTTGTTTAACAGGTAATTTGCCGCCCGCACGCGCACTCGGGCTCTTAGGCGCTGATTAAGATTCCCCAGCATCGAGCCCTCCGCTTGCGGCCGAGGCCACACGCGAAAAATCCATGGCAGCCAATCCAGCAGCAATACTGCTCCCCAGCCTCAATGCGCGGCGGCGGCTGAGCGAGACTTCTACATCTGAACCCATACGCTTATCCTTTAAACGTGATTGCATTCATTAAACCTGCGTGCGTGTCTTTTGGCATCTGCGGTGCGCCTACTTCGAACAGCGGCGAGCGACGGTCGTTTAATTAGCGTCACTTGGGGCGATGATTCGAAACTGGTAGTAACTCGAGCAGCGCATCGAGCGGGAGCAACAAAGCAAGCGTCTCAGGTCCGCTCGCTAGCCGTCGCACAACGTCACTCACAGCGTTGTGAACCAACGGGAATCGCATGGGGACTTTATTGAGCAGAACGGCGCCAAGGCGGCACACAGTGCAATCACCATGCCAGGTCGGGTGCGCGCGTTTGGCGTTCTGCCGGCGCCGTGACATAAATTCGCGGGACGCTACTTATGTACTTCGAAAACCGAATACCGCGCTGGTCGTTGCCATCTCTACGCTACTCCGCGATCCGGCAAAGGCGGCACGTGCATGCTATAGACTACCGGTTCCGTTTGACTTAGAGCGCGTGCTGAGCAGTCTCTGCCAGTGTCCTGCATTTATGTATTCCGCTTCGCCGTCGCAGCGGTACTGCTGTCACTCTTGGGCTGCCTTAGCGCACCCCCGCTTCATCCAGGCGCCAGCGACCGCCCAGAGCTGCGGCCCGAAGTCTTTTTCGCCGTGCGTACGAACGGAACGGGCGAGCTGGAGGCGCGAGGGCGGTCTCCCCGCTCGATGCGTGTGGAAGGTTTTGGACGCTCCGAAGTCGACGGGACGTTTCGACTCGATCAAACAGTGACGTTCGCCGATGGCGCTGTGGAGACGCGAAGGTTGATGCGTCGAGTGGATTCACACGCTTACACGGCGACGTTAAGCGATGCCGCGGGCGAGGTCGCCGCAGAGGCGAACGGCAACGTGTTTCACTTACGCTACCTCCTGCGGAGGCCTGCGGTGTACATGGAGCAGTGGCTGTATCTTCAGCCAGATGGTCGCAGCGTCATTAACTTCGCAACGGTTTCTGTAGCGGGAATACCATTGGCGCGCTTGTCTGAGCAGATCATCCGCGCCAAATAAGACGGCGCCGCGCTAAGCCTCGCCCGCCCGACAACGACAGCACTGCGGGCTCTGGCGCCGCTGAGTGGATTCTCGCCGCCTTAGGCATAACCCGTCGACGCAAGAACGCATAACCATTTCGCCACTTAGGTGGCGTCCTTCGGGGCGCCGTGTTGTTTTCGCGGGCGAGTGCGAGACGCCAAGTCAGACCACCACTCGAACGCTCAAGTCTGAGCGACACGTCGAGGATGCGCTACATACAACTGCATCAACGCGAGCGCGGCGCTCCGCAAGCATCGGCTCGCCTGGCGGACCGCTGACGTCAGCAGTAGATCGGTGTGGTGAGCTGCGCGATGGAGAACCTGGGTAGGCCGATTGGGATTGACGTGAAGCTGGAAAATGGCAGCGCCCTTCGGGCAGAGGCAACCTTCGTTGTGAGGGCTCCGGGGATCGCCCTCGATGTGACGATCTGGCCATCTATCGTGTGGACGAGAGTGGCGCAACCGACCGAACAGTAAGGGCAGATACTCGGGGTGGTTTTCGCCCTCTTGATGCGCAGTTCCTGGGCGCGCGTGACAGCGGGCGCGAGGTTAACACCTGAAGCAATCAGGCCGGCGAGTGCGATGCCGCTGCCCCCTCCGAGTGACAGGCGCAGAAACTCACGTCGCGAAACTTGCATGTTCCACTCCTTCGCGGCGCCTGGAAGAACGCGCGCGCGCAGGCGCAATTCAGTCGTAGTTACCTGTGCAGCGAAATATCTACAACGTTCAGCGCATCGGGTATCCAGATCTCGCCCCTGAGATCCGAACGCAACGTTCGTCTCTCCGCCAGGGCTCGCTCGCTGTTGCAAGGTGGAAGCCCGAGCCCTGGTGCGTGGCGGCACGAGCGTTGCAATCGCGAGTCGCACGCGTGCGGCATTCAGCGCCCTCGACCAGCAAAGGAGAACCAGCCATGCAGTCATACATACCGTTGGCAGGCCGCATCCTGCTCGCAGCGATCTATCTGAGCTCGGGTTTGAGCAAAGTGACGGGGTTCGATGGCACGGTGGGTTACATCGCGAGCAAGGGCTTGCCTGTGCCGCAGCTCCTTACGCTTGGATCTATAGTCGTGGAGCTCGGAGCGGGCCTGATGCTCGTGCTCGGATGGAAGACGCGCTGGGCCGCCGCAGCGCTGCTCGTCTTCACGGCGCTCGCGGCGCTGCTGTTTCACAATTTCTGGTCAGTCCCGCCCGATCAGGCGCAGAACCAGATGATTCACTTCATGAAGAACGTCGCGATCATGGGCGGGTTCCTGTACGTGTTCGCGTTCGGCCCCGGCGCCGTGAGCCTCGACGCGAAAGCGGGACGCTCCTAGGCGTCTTAGGCCCTAGCGTCGAAAGTCTGGACGACTTCATACATTCCCGGGTCAAACTTAGCGATGGCGAGCGCCTGCTGCAGGAATGGTAGCGGAGCAGGGTTCCCACGCATGGCCAGATAGTCTTCGATGCTTCGCCATTGAGCGTACATGGTGACCTTGGTGCCGTCGAGGCCTCGATGGAGTTTGGCGGAAATGAAACCCGGCGCATAACGCACCGAGGACTCGGTCGCGCGCACGAGCAACTCAACAAGTTGCTGCTGCTTTTCGGGCTCGACAGTGAAAACGTTGATGAGCGTTATGGGCCCGCTGATCTCTGAGAGCGCGTTCATGAACGGCTATGCCACGTAGCGAATGAAATGCGTTTGATCCACGGGGACGCAGCTCGTCAGCTTCGCGGAGTCACCTGGGCGGTATGGTAAGCGCCGCGGCGGGAACCTTTCCGAGGCTAGACGAAGCGCGTGAAAGTGATTTGTCAGCCACGTGCCCCGGTATCCGCAGCATTTCGGTCCTGAGCTCGTCTAAAATCTGGCCGAGCGCGAGGTTGTAGCCGCGCACGAGCTGCGGAGCGGCAGATCGCTCGATGGCGATTCGTCGCGTAATCGTCTTGGCTAGCACGGTCTCAACGGCCGATCCCGACACGTCCACAATGGAAAATTGCACCGTGATCACGGCCTCGGGCGTGCGTGAGTCGCGGAAGTCTCCGTAAAGCTCCTGGAATGTCGCTTCGAGCACCAGCGGCGCGCTCGCGGTTGCACCCGCCTGTACGATGCTGAACGGCCCCGATCGCGCCAGCCATTCGGCCATGCTCGAGCTCAACATGAGAGCTGGCGGTGCCATGAACCGGTTGTAGTAGTCCTGTGCGAAGCGTACGTCATCGAGCCGGTAGACGAGCTCGCTGGACGCGAAGCTTGTGGACATGCGCACGTTGCCCATGCGCAACGGTAGCCATTCACGTGCAGGCTGTGGCGATCTGCGCGTCGGCTCGAGTCCATACAGTGCGGGATCCTGCGCAGGGCGAGATAACGAGCACGCGGAGAGTGCGAGCGCGCCGCACAGTATTGCGGAATGAACCTTCATCTCTTCTCCATTGCAGGCAGCACCGGGCTCGGCGGGTCCCCAAACAGGAGTCCCGCGGGGTAGCGCCGCGCACTGTCGCTCAACACACGCAGGTTCTCCATGCTGACGCGCAGATCTTCGATCGCCGCCCGAGCGTCGTACTGACTGGCACCGACGAGCCCGTCCAGACGCACGAGCAATCGGTTGGCGCTCTGGATCATCTGATCGAGCTGTGGCTCGTCAACGAGCACCCGCGTGCGTTGGGTAATCGCAGCGATATCACGGGGTATGGAATCGAACGCCGGATCGGAGAGAATGGTCTCGGCACGCGCGGTTGCCCGCTGTGCGCGCTGTAAGGTTTCATCGAGTCCGCTGCGGTCGACCAGTTTGTCGATGCGCCCGACCGTGGACCGCAGTGACCTGAGCGTAACGAGGGCTTCATCGGCGAGCGCCTGAACGTGGACTTCGTCTACGCGCGTCCCGAGCGACACGACGAGGCGATTCAGATTCTGGCCGAGCTGCGCGATTTCGGCCTTGTCCAGGTCTGCAAGAAAGTGCTCTACGTTAGCGACAATGCGATTGCTCGGGCTCGGCGCAGAAGGAAGGTAGAGATAATCGGGCTTCCACGATATGGGCAGAGCCGGGTTCTTTATCGGGTCGAGCAGATCGAGCGAGAGATAGAGCTGACCCGTGATTCCAGCAAGATGCGTCTGGACGCGCAGACCCGCGTTCACGGCCTCCTGCAGCTGATCGAAGACATCCGCATTGATCCCGGTGAGTTGTATTCGTACCAGCACGTAGGGCGTTTTCTCAACAAGCGTGCGCCCCGTCTCGTAGCGCGCCGACGCGATCGAAATTTCGCTCACCTGTCCGACCGGCACGCCGCGGAACTTCACAGGGGACCCGACAGCAAGTCCCGAAACCGATTCGGTGAAATAAGTCTCGACCGTGTAGCGCGGCTCCAGGAGTGAGCGGCCGCCCAGCAGGAAAATCATGAGCAGCAACGTCGCGCCACACGCGAGCACGAAGAGACCCAGCTTGAAATAGTTCTGATGGGCCATGTTCAGGCTGCCATTTCCGCACGCGCATCCGGCAAGCGATTGAAGAACTGGCGCACGCGCGTATCCGCGCTGTTGTCCCGAAGCTCGGCCGGTTTGCCTTCAGCAACGATGCCGCGCGCGTGCCCATCGAGCATGAGCGCACGATCGGCTATCGCAAAGATGCTCTGCAGCTCATGGGTTACGACGACGAAAGTGAAGCCCAGCAGGTCACGCAGCGAGAGGATCGTCTGATCGAGATTGGCCGCGGTGATCGGATCCAGGCCTGCCGATGGTTCGTCGAGCATCAGGATGTCCGAGCCCAGCGCCATGGCCCGGGCAATCGCAGCGCGCTTCAGCATGCCGCCCGAAAGCTCGGCCGGCATGAGATCCTGAGCCTCGGTCATCGCGACCATGTCGAGCTGCATGCGCGCGGTCAGGTTTTTGGCCTCGTCAGGCATATCGGTGAACTCATCGAGAGGGAAACGGACGTTTTCGAGAACAGACATCGATCCAAACAGGCCGCCGCTCTGATACATGATGCCGAGCTTGCGCTGCAATGCGGCGCGCTCCGGACCGAACGCGTTCACGATGCTCTTGCCCTCGATCAGGATGTCGCCGGCGAGTGGGGCATACAGCCCGATCACGTGCTTCATGAGGCTCGATTTGCCACTGCCGGAGCCGCCGAGGATCACCACGATCTCGCTTTGTGCGACGCTGAACGACACGTTCTGGAGCAGGACGCGCGAGCCGTAGCCTATGGTTAGGTTTTCCGCGCGTATGATTTCTCGAGCCATGTCACAGTCCGATGCGATCGAGTAGCACCGCGAAGATGCCGTCGGCCGCCACCACAACGACGATACTGGCTACGACCGCCCGCGTTGCCGACAGCCCCACGGCAGCTGCGCCTATACCGGTCGCGAGACCGCGCTCGCAACCGATGCCCGCGACGAGCACTCCGAATGCGGCTGCTTTGGCGATGCCGATCACGACATCGCCAACATGTGCCGCGCTCACCAGTTGGTAATAGAACTGCGTGAAGCTCACGTCGAAACGGAGCATCACGAGCGCACCCCCGACGAGTCCGGCAATATCCGCTACGACGGCGAGCAGCGGTACGGCAATCAGTGAAGCAATCAGGCGAGGCACGACGAGGTAGGCCGCGGGGTCGAGGCCGAACGTGGTGAGCGCGCTCAGCTCGTCGTTGACTTTCTGCGTCCCGATTTCCGCCGCGAACGCCGCCCCCGAGCGGCCGGCAAACACAATTGCGGTCATCAATGGCGCCAGCTCACGCAGGAGGCCTATTCCGACGCCGTTGACCACGTACAGCACGGCGCCGAACTGACGGGCGACGTTCCCGATCTCGAACGCGATGATGACGCCCATCAGGAAGCCCACCAGTGCGACGATTGGAAGGGCGTCGGCTCCAGCGGCTTCGATGAGGGCGACGATCTGTCCCCACCGCATCCTCCCAGGCCGCACGATTGACGCGGCAAGCGCGGCGACGGCCTTGCCCACAAATTGAACTCTCAGCGCTGCCTCGCGCAGGTTTTGAACGACGGCCTGCCCGATACGTTCGACGATGGGTGGCGATGACGACGCGGCGTGCGTGTTCTGCGCGAGCCGCGCGTCGAACCGCTTGAGGATTGCGTCGACCTTCGGCCGGAGGTTACGTATCGATATTTCCGCTCCGTGGCTTCTCTTTAATGTGAGAAGGTGGAAAAGCAGGGCGATTCCGCTGGCGTCGGCATATTCGAGCTCGCTCGCATCGACGATGACCGCGCGGTCAGGGTTTCTGGCCAGGACCTGCGTGGCGCGCTGCCAGACGGGCGCGATCGACGCAGCCGTCAAGCGGCCTGGGACCAGAATCGTTGAACGAGCGTCTTGCGGCAATGTGCTCATCCCATCGCGCCCACATAGAAAGTACGAGGAGTCTGGGCGCAATGGGTGTCATACGCATGACACGGAATGCGACTCGTGTGTCAGCCGAAGCAATCGTGTGGAGATCGTAATGGCGGAGATTGCAGCTCGAAGAGGAACTCCACACACGGTTCGCGCGCAGCGATTGCTATGGTCCGTCATGAGCCGACGCTTGCTCCCATCCGCCTCCGAGCGCCCGGTAAAGGTTGACTTCGTCCGATAGTAGTTCGGCTTGAAGTTGCAGCAAGGTCTGCTCGACTGCAAACAGGTTGCGCTGCGCGAGGAGTTCGTCGAGGTACGAGCTATAGCCCTCGCGATATCGATTGCGAGCGATTCGCAATGCGTCCTCGAGCGCGCGCCGCTGCAGCTCGGCCTGGGCCATCTCCTGCCGCAGTTTCTCGTGGGCGGTGAGCAGGGTTTCCACTTCGCCAAATGACGTGAGCACGGTTCGTTCGTATTCGATCAGCGCCTGATCGCGCCGCGAGGTGCTGGCGCGTGCCAGCGCGCGCAGCCGCCCGCCATTGAAGATCGGAGCCAGGATGCTGCCGCCCAGGCTCCAGATGCTGAACGGGTCGCCGATCAGCACGCTCGAATAGACCAGTCCGATGGACGCCGAGAGCTGCACCGACGGCAACATCTGCGCTCGAGCGGCGCGCAGGCGGGCGTCCGCGGATGCGACCTGCAGTTCTGCGCTCGCGACATCGGGGCGCCTCCGCAGCAGCTCCGAAGGCACGCCGGCGTCGGGAAGCCCGCGAACGGTAATTCCCTGCAGCGTCTTGCCTCGCTCCACCGCGCCTGGATTGCGAGCCAGCAATATACTGAGCGCCTGTTCCTGTCGTTGCGCCGCCCTTTCGAGTTGAGGAATCACCTGCGCGGTCGCCCGCAGCTCTGCTTCAGCCTGAGCCGACTCCAGCGAGCCACCGTAACCGCCTGCTTCGCGTGAGCGCATAAGTGCAAGCGAGCGTTCGCGCGATTGAAGCGTCCGATGCGCGAGCTCGAGTTGTGCATCGATATTGAGCAGGTTGAAGTACGAGCTCGCCACGCCTGCGCTGACGCTCAACGTCACGGCGTCACGCGCCGCAGTCAGCGATTCCGCATCCGTACGAGCAGCCACGATCAGGGCATCGATGCGCCCCCAGACATCGATTTCGTACGCAGCGACGATCTGGGGCTGCGCGACATTCGAAAGGTAAGGACGGCCCGTCACTGGGTGAACGCTCCGCGAGCGCTGCGCGACGCCGGCAAAGTCGAGAGACGGCAGGGCAGAAGCGCTTTGAGCATCGCTGAGCGCTCTCGCTTCCGCGACGCGTGCTGCAGACTGCCGCACATCGAGGTTGCGCACGAGCGCCTCGTCGATGAGCCGCGTCAGAACCGGATCGCCGAAGCCGACCCACCACTCGCGCTCGACACGGGCGCTGCCACTTGCCGCAAGCCAGCGCTCGGGCGCGACGACCGCCGGTTTTTCGGCTTTATGGAGGAGTGTGCACGCCTGAAGGAATCCCAGCGTCGCGAAGAGGACGCAAGCCGCCGCTTTCATGGCCGCGCATTGCGAGTATCCACACGCACCAGGACCGACATGCCTGGCCGCAGCCGATCAGCGATCGCCTGGTCTGCATCGACGCTGATGCGAACCGGCAGGCGTTGCGCAATCTTTGTGAAATTGCCCGTCGCGTTGTCCGGACGAATAACGCTGAATTCCGAACCGGTAGCGGGCGCGATGCGCTCGACGTGACCCTTCAATTCGGAGTCGGCGAGCGCGTCGACACGCAGTGTGGCCGACTGTCCCGGCTGCATGAGTGCGGTCTGGGATTCCTTGAAATTCGCAACGACCCAGACCTGCGCCGGCACGAGCGCCAGCAGCTGGGTTCCGGGTGTGACGTACTGTCCGAGCTTCACCCCGATTTCGCCGACGTGTCCGTCGCGCGGCGCGCGAATGACGGTATTGTCGAGATCGATCTGCGCCAGTTGAACGGCGGCTCGCGCGCCTTCGACGGCGGCGG
>JAQGNH010000390.1 GCA_028291945.1 Betaproteobacteria bacterium | reverse complement strand
TTGAACCATCGCGCACCTGTCGCAGGTCCGAGATCGCGGCGCGGCTGAAATGATTCCCATAGCGCGATCGCAATGAAGCTGCCGAGCCAGAAATACGACTGCACCTGGGCTGGGTGCGCCAGCAGCCAGCTCGCCATCAGATACGGCCTAGCAAATCAGCGATCTCCGCATCCGATCCGCACTCTATTTTTTATGACGCTGTCGGAATCCGACAACGATCATCGCCAGTGCCGCAACGGCCAGCAACTCAAGGATCTCGGGCTCCGGCGCGGGTATGGCGGCGAGTCCGGCATACGCGCTGCTCGACGCAAACGCGAGGAAAAGACTTGCGACTATGGAGGGATTCATTGATGTCACTCATGATGTCTTCGACAAGGGACGTTCCCGTCGCACTGGCGAGCCGACGCTCTTCGCACCGGGGGCGCAACACAAGCATAAAGCGAACCGGTTTGGGACAACACAAAGGAATCAGCAGGATAAACTGTGGAGGCAGCGGTGTGAGCCCAACGCTGTAAGGGACTCCGACAGAACCGCAGCATTCTTGGTGTCGGCAAAGTTGACACCCCGTACTGAGACCACTTCGTAATCTGTTGAGTGCACTCGCATTCTTGTGTTTGCCACGATTTTTGCTTATGCACTGCCGCGCAATTGTTCAGTCGATGCTCAATAGACCTATAACCTAGCTCGGGGGCTCAGCATTATGCGAAATATCGGTCAGAAAACGTGGACGGGTGCCGCGATTGCGTTGGCGCTGTTCGTTCAACCCATCATTGCTTTCGCTGGGTCGATCGCGCTTGATGGCGCGTTGCCGATCCCTGTTAGCGAGCCGGAGACGCTGGCACTGCTGGCAGTCGGCGCTGTCGCGGTGATCGTGTCACGCTGGAAAAAACGCAAATAATCTCGATCGGTTCGTGACCGCGCCGGGCCTTTCGGTGCGAGGCGTATTGCGTGGGCGGTACGCTCTGGCGGCCGAGAGCGCGGCGATTTTCGTTTCAGTTCACGGTGCGCTCGAGCGCGTCAGGAGAGCGTCGCGCTCGATCGTGACCATGGCCCCCATACAGTGAGCTGTTGCATCGACTTGTACAGACGGCGTGTACAAACCGAGAAGAAAATCCCCGCTGAATGCGGCGAGTCGCGGCGCATTCAGGGAAGCGTCTCCGCCCAAGAGAAGGCGAGTCTGGCCTTCCTGGATCTGCAGTCTTGGCAGCTTGTCGGCCTCATTCGAGAGCCACGACCGCATCCGTCCGGCCAGCACCGCATACTCGGCGCCTGCCTGTCCGAGCACGGCAAGCGCGGCCCCTACACCCTCCATCGATGCGCACCTGTTCGCGGCCGCAACCTGTGGCGGTTGGAATCGATTGAAAAAGAAATTGCCCTGCTGCTGCATAAACGCAAGGAAGCGGGTGTGGCCTGTTGTTTTGAACCGTTGCGCCGCAGCCATCGAACCCCAGTGGTAGAACTCGGGGGCGGGTCTGGCCGAATACCGCACTATCATCGCGTCATCGAGATCTTCGAGCATCCCGCACCGGTCATCACCACGGTGGAGCTCGCAATATGCGGCCATCGCCAGCCATGCCTCGCCGTTTGAATAATGGTCGTCCTGGTCGATCGACTCCGGCGTCTGCCTGAGCCCACCGCCTGGAATTCGCAGACTGATCAAACCGTCCAGCCAGCCTGAGCGCAGACTGGCAAACTGGTGATCGCCGGAGGCGCGCGAGTACGCCAACTCTGCCAGGAGCGCGACGGCGGTCGCACCCGTGACCGCGGTGCCGTATTTTCCGTTTGGACTGACCACCCGGCCCGATCCTGCCGGCTCGTATAGCAATCCGAGTCGATCGAGCGCGCGCTGGAGTCTCCAGCGTCCGGCGGGCAGCGACAGTATTCTGGTTTGCTCGATCCAGTGCTGTACGCGGCTTTTGCCTATGGGAAGTGAACGCCTGCCGATTGCGGACAATGCGCGTTGTATCGGCTCCTGAGCGCGCCGGTCTCCGGAATGCCCGTAGTATTGCGCCCACGCGTAGGTCGACAGCACCTGTCGCACGACGTTGGCCCACTCGTCGCCCTTCGGGGCAGTGGACCTGTCCGCGAGTAGATCGAATCCATAAGGCAGGGTACCGTCGGGTGATTGGGATGCGATCCAGTGATCGGCCGTAAGCCGCATCATCGATGCGCGGTCGGTGGCCGCGAGGGCGACTCCTGTAAGAATGTTCGCTGCCAGCACCGCACCGAGCAGAGCCCCATGCAGTGCCTTAGGCGACAGGGGTGCGAGTCTTCTGACGCCGCGCAAGCTAACCCGCATACGCCTTGTTCAGCTTTTCGATGTCGATTTTCTTCATCTGAAGCATTGCACCGAAAACGCGTTGGGATTTTTGAGCATCGGAATCAGTGACCATGTCGATCAAAACGCGCGGGACAACCTGCCATGACAGTCCATACTTGTCCTTCAGCCAGCCGCATTGCTGCGCCTTTTCATCGCCGCCCGCCGAGAGCTTATCCCAGTAATGGTCGACTTCTTTCTGCGTGTCGCAATAGACCTGGAAAGAAACGGCCTCGTTGAACTTGAATATGGGCCCACCGTTCAGGCCGGTAAACATCTGCCCATCGAGCTCGAACGCGACGGTCATCACCGAACCGGGCGGTCTTCCGTGTACCTCCTGCCCGACTTCTCCGTATCGCAAAATCTGGATGATTTTAGAATTCTTGAAGATCGAGATATAAAAATTTGCTGCCTGTTCAGCTTGATTGTCGAACCACAGGCAGGGGCTGATCTTTTGACTGATTTGCATGGTGTCTCTCCTATTGAGGTCTGATCACGGACATCGGTCACCGTGACTACCCGCTAGTCGTTTGAAGAACCGCCAGATCGACAGCCTACGTTAACGAGCTGTCATCATCGTGACCCTCAAGTTCGACGTGAGCGGCGGATGCCGCTTGCGTTGCTGTCCGCTAGATCGTGAGCCAGGCCTTACAGCCGTGGAGATCACGAACGGCTGTCACTGCTTCATTACGTCAGAGTTGACGTTTGAGCGCATCGGTTGGTGCACACCGCGCCACGCCGCTTATGGATGGGGTTTCGCCACATACATGTGCTCCCGTGTCAGCGGGTAGCACAATTTTCCAGAACGATCAGGACGCGCTGCCAGTAGCTGATAGATCGAGAGCCAGCCGCGCTCGAACGCCCACGCGGACCCTGCCATGTAGATCTGCCAGATTCGATAGTTCTTTTCTCCGACAAGGGCGACCGCCTCACGCCTATGCGCTTCGAGCCGCCCTACCCAATGCCAAAGCGTTTTGGCGTAATGCGGGCGCAGGCACTCAGCGTCGCAGCACTCCAGCCGCTGCTCTGCCATCGCCTCGATCACGCGCGATACATGGGTCAACTCGCCCTCTGGAAACACGTAACCCTGGATGAACGCGTCGGTGTCAGGTCCCGCGTCCACGTCATTGATCCCCATCGATGTGATGCCATGATTCATGGCCAGACCACCCGGTTTCAACAAGCGATAGATCTTGCTGAAATAATCAGGAAGCTTCGGAACACCGACGTGCTCGAACATTCCAACGCTTGCAATCTTGTCGTACTGCTCGGTGTCGGGAATGTCGCGATAGTCCATGAGACGCACTTCGCAGCGATCCTCAAGGCCGCGATCCTTGATCTGTGCTGACACGTACTCGTACTGGAGTCGGCTGAGGGTCACGCCAGTAGCACGTGTCCTGTATTGCTGCGCCGCCCGCAAGAGCAACGCACCCCAGCCGCACCCGATATCGAGAAATCGTTCTTCCGGCTCGAGCATGAGCTTGCGGCAAATATGGTCCAGCTTCTGCTCCTGGGCTGCATCAAGCGTATCGCTGTCGTGTCTGAAGTATGCGCATGAGTAAACCAGACGCGAGTCGAGCCATAGTTGATAGAACTCGTTCGAGACATCGTAGTGATAAGCGATCGCTTTCTTGTCAGCTGATTTGCTGTGGTGCCACCTGCTCATCAGGCCCCACTTCCTGGCGTGTCCGACCGCGGAGTCGCGACAAAGCAGTTCGCCAACCTCAAGCATGCTGCGCGTATCACCTACGAGATCGATGTCCTCTTCCACATAGGCTCGCGCGAGATTGCCGAGTGACGGATTGGCGAGCGCCCACAATGCGCGCGGGCGACGTAGAGCGACCTCCGTCTTGACGGGCCCTGAGGGACTGTATTCTTCACCGCTCCAGAGGCGCACCCTGATGGGCAGCTGCTGCTCGCTCAAGTGTTTCCGGACCTGCTTGAACAAGATCTTCGATGATGCGCGCAGAACACTGTCTGCAATATTCATTGTGACAATCGCTGGCAAACACGGGGTAGCGCCACCGGTTGCAATCCGCATGCCGCGCGCCGCGGCGGGCAGTATGCCAAGCTCATACCGATAAACTCAGGCACAGCGGCGCGCTTTAGCGCGTCCGCTGCAACGTATGGTTGGGCGTCATTTCTTTTGCGAAGCGCCGAGATCGCCCTAGGCAGCGCACGCGACAGCCGCGCAGACATCGCGTCCCTCTCGATCGCGAACTTACGTGTCGCGGTGGACATGGGCATTGTTTGCGGCCTTGCGGGAAAGCCTACGCTCAGCCGCCCGCAGAAGAACCCGCGAGTACAGCTTGTGAAACCCAAGTAAAGCAGTGAACACCGGACCAAGACTAGTTTGACCTGTCTTCAGGCTGCGCACCGGAACGACGGCGGAGCCAAAGTAGAGCCAGGTACCAATGAAATCGGAGTTATCCGCCACCGCCACCATCAACCAGGACCTTGTACGACCTGAGAGGTCGGACAGGAGCAACTGATTAGGAGCACGCCCCTCGACTGACCAAGCCGCGAACGAACTGAGTTCGCCGCGCGCAAGTTGCCCCGCCTGAGCGTCCGTGGATGGGCGCGAAACGAATACGCGAAGGATCAACCGCTCGAGTTTAAACACAGCCGTGGTGTAGAACGCTTCGACAAACTCGGCGTGAGAAACCCGACGAGCCACCTCGGTGACGTAGCAGTCAGCATAGGCACCGGACGCAAGATAGCGATTCAGCAGCGCATCTGACGGCAACGGGCAGGACCGTATCATGGCCATGAGCTCTGCTTCGACGCCAAACGTTTGAACTCAGCGGTCGCCGAAGGCGGTCCGCTGCAGCGAAGGGTTAGCCGCCTGCAGGTACGGTCCAGGCACATCGGTAACACTATAGTCCGGGGACATAGGTAACAGTTTATCCATACTGATGGGCATCGAAGGAGGTGCCCATGCCCTGGAGTGAAACGACCCCTATGGACCAGAAGACGC
>JAQGNH010000379.1 GCA_028291945.1 Betaproteobacteria bacterium | reverse complement strand
TATCGTGTATCTTCAGCTCCGCGCAGGCCGCCTCGATCACCTCGGCTGCGGCGTCCTCGTCATCATCCTTCAGTTTCTCGAATTGTTTGAACAGGTCTTCAACCTTGCGGTGGTCTTGCCTCAGCAGATCGATCGCATCGAGTTCTTGCGTGCGCGCCTTTGCCATGGTGATGCTCCTCTTTGGGTGCCACGCCCGAATTGGCGCAACGGCCATTAAGTGCAACCGGCATGCCGTGCCCCACACCACATCGGTCAGATGGAGCTCTTCGAGCTTCCGCCCGCGCCCAGCGCAGTGGGCGGCCGACCGGGCTGGTATCCATTCATTTCGGCATCTCGCACACACTCGAGCAGCGTAAGGAACAGAGTAGACGATATCTTCAAGACAGAAGCGGTGCGCGTATCGACGTACTGCCAGCGCCACCGGCGCATAGCACCCGGCTCCTGCTTGAACTCCCAACCCATTTCCATCCCCTATAATGCGCGTCTTGCGTTTTGGTCAACGTATGAGCGCAGATGAGCGCTTTCGTCGACTGCTCGATCGAAGAATAAACCGTCAGCGTATTCCGAAGCAGTTCCAGACGGCTCTAGTACAGCAGGACCGAATGGCCCTATTGCTTGACGCGTGTTTACGCTGTACATAGCATTGACTTCACCCGGCATAAAAACATCCGCGCCGAGAGCACATAACCGTAGGCTCACATGAAAACCAAGAACCGGCCAGGTGTGTCTTCTCGCCACAAAGCTACGCTCGGCGCATTACCTAAAGCGGCGACCGGGATAGCGGGTCTCGATGAAATCACCGGAGGGGGCTTACCCCGGCACAGGCCAACCCTCGTTTGCGGAGGACCGGGCTGTGGCAAGACGATGCTCGCCACCGAATTCCTGGTGCGCGGTGCGACTCAGTTTCGGGAACCCGGTGTCTTCGTGTCATTCGAAGAGACCGCCACAGACCTCAGTCAGAACGTCGCCTCGATGGGCTTCGATCTGAACGCACTGGTTGCGCGCAAGCTGCTGGTGCTGGACGAGGTACGCGTGTCGAGAAGTGAGATCCACGAAACTGGCGAGTATGACCTGGAGGGGCTCTTCTTACGCCTCGGGCACGCGATTGACAGCGTTGGCGCGAAACGCATTGTGCTCGATACGATCGAGGCGCTCTTTGGCGGCTTTTCGAATACTGCTGTGCTGCGTGCCGAGCTCCGTCGACTTTTCGACTGGCTCAAGGAAAGAAAAGTCACCGCGGTCATCACGGGCGAGCGCGGTGATGGTCAACTGACGCGGCAGGGCCTGGAAGAGTACGTTTCGGATTGTGTGATGCTGCTGGACCACAGGGTGGCGAATCAGCTGACGATCCGGCGGCTGCGCATCGTCAAGTATCGCGGTAGTACCCACGGCACTGATGAGTATCCCTTTCTGATCGGCGAGACGGGCATTTCAGTGCTGCCTATAACTTCCCTCGGCATGAGCCATGGGGCATCCAACGAGAAAATATCGAGCGGGATTCCGCAGCTGGATGCCGCCTTGGGCGGCGGAGGCTTTTTCCGGGCGAGCACAATTCTTGTATCCGGCTCGGCAGGAACAGGAAAGAGCACGTTTGCCGGCCATTTTGTGGCTGCGGCAGGCGACCGCGGAGAACACGCTCTCTATGTAGCGCTCGAGCAGTCGCCCGATGAGTTCGTGCGCAACATGCGTCTCATCGGCGTGCCGCTCAGACAGCTGGTCAAGAATGGCGCATTGCGATTTCATGCCTTACGTCCCACCGCACATGGACTGGAACTGCATCTGACGACGATACATCAGCTCGTAGAGAAGCTCCGTCCGCGCGTTGTGGTCGTTGATGCGATCACGAGTTTTCTCGGCATGGGTATCAGTGCCGAGGTTACTTCGATGGTGGTGCGCCTGATCGATTTTCTCAAGAGCAGACAGATCACGTTGTACATGACAAGCCTGAATGAAGACGGGCAGACTGTTGATCGCGCGGGCGCCAACATCTCTTCGGTAGTCGATACCTGGTTATCATTGCGTAACGTGGAAAGAAACGGCGCCCGAGCGCGCACCCTTTCGATAGTAAAAGGACGTGGACTGGCACACTCGAGCGTGACGCAAGAATTCTCGATCACGTCGAAAGGCGTAGCACTCAAAACGCCCAGCTCTCAGGCCTCTACATGAAAAAGGCCAGCGGCAAGTCACGAGAGCGCAGCAAGCCCATCGAGAAGTATGACCTGTGCCTCTATGTAGCAGGGAATACGCAGCGGTCCGCCACCGCGCTCGCCAATCTGAAGCGTATCTGCGCGGAGCATCTGGATGGTCAGTACCGCATCAAAGTCGTTGATCTCGTAAAAAATCCAGGCTTGGCTCGCTCCGATCAAATTCTGGCGATTCCTACGCTGGTACGCCGGTTGCCTTCACCCATACGCAAGATCATCGGCGACCTCTCAGACACTGAGCGCGTGCTGGTGGGTCTCGACTTCCGGCATCGCGCGTAAGCTGAAGTTGCTCAGCTGAAACTATCGCATTCCAAGTGAACAATCGTTCCAAAAGCGCGCAAAAGAGCTTGCGCGTCCCCATTCGAAAATCTGCGGCACGCAGGAAGCCCGTGTCACCGGTCTGGCCTTCCGAGGACGAACAGACGATCGCTGCATTGCGCGTGGGTGGAATCGATGCGCTCGTAATCCGGGATGGAGCCACTGACAACATCTATGCCCTTAAGACATTCCAGGAACTGGAGCACTCGAATGCAAGGCTGCGCGAGAGTCAGGAACGCCTGGTCGAGCTTGTAAACGAACGTGAGCGGCTGATGCAGGACTTGCATGATGGCTGCATACAGTCCATTTACGCGGTCGGCCTGAGCCTTCAAGGTTGTCGCAAGCTGGTCAAGACACACCCGGCCAAAGCCGCCGAGCGCATTGCCCACGCGGCTGCCAGTTTGAATCTCGTGATTCAGGAGCTGCGCTCGTTCATCAGCGAGAACAGCCCGCAGGATCCTCCGCTAGAGCTGGAGACCGAACTCGAGCGGATCGTGCAAACCATCGGTGCCGGGGGACCCTCGTTTGATATCGATATTGACGGCAAGGTGGCCAAAATGCTGCCCGGAGAAAAGAGACTACAGCTTCTCCAGATCGCGCGCGAAGGCCTTAGCAACATCGTCCGTCACGCACACGCCACATCCGGCCGCATCGCGCTATGGAAGCGTAACGGCTGCATATGCCTGGAAGTCAGTGACAATGGCCGGGGATTTGACCCGAAAATCAACAAGGGTCCCGGGCTCGGTTTGCACCATATCGCAGCGCGCGTTCAGAAACTCGGCGCACGCTTGCAACTATTCGCGGCGCCCAATGAAGGAACGCGCATCGTTGTCGAGATCCGCAGCCGCTGATCTGTCATGAAACAATCGAAGACGCGCAGAATACGGTTGTTGCTGGTCGACGATCATGAGGTTGTGCGTATCGGATTAAAGACAGTATTCGAGCAAGCGGACGGGATCGATGTCGTTGGGGAAGCTGGCACGGCGGCAGACGCAATCAGTGAATGCAACCGGCTCCACCCCGAAGTCGTATTGATGGACCTGCGCCTGGGAGGAGGCAGCGGGCTCGACGCATGCCGAGAGATACTGTCAGCCGAGCCCAAAGTCCGAGTTCTGTTCCTGACCTCGTACTCGGATGCCGAGGCTGTAAAGGCGACGATACTCGCAGGTGCTGCGGGATACCTGCTCAAGGAGATCGCCCATCGCGCTCTGATCGATGCGATAAGGGGCGTAGCCGAAGGGAAATCGATTCTGGACCCGAAGGTGACGCAATCGGTCCTCAGCCAGATCACACAGCTCTCGGTCAAGGACCCCTCCGATGGCAAAGAAAGTCTGTCATCTCAGGAGCGTCGTGTCCTCGCTCACGTCGTCAATGGCAAAACGAACAAGGAAATCGCGGCTGCACTGCGTCTGAGCGAAAGAACCGTCAAGAACTATCTGAGCAATGCCTTTCAGAAGCTGGGCGTGAACCGCCGCTCCCACGCAGCCGTCATTTTCAACGATCTCCAGAAGAAGCCTGCTCTGGATTGATGTAAGCCGTCGGTGAGCGACAGCCCACCGCCTCGTTACCAGCGCCTGTCAGCGCGAACCTGTGTGCTCTGGCCCGCGGTAACAATGCCGCTAACACGCTACTTTGACTTCCGCTGCGCCGGCATCGGGCATTCACGTTGCTCGGCATACCTCATTGCAGAGGAGACCGCCGAATGGAAAGCACAAAAAATGTTGGCGCAAAGGACATCATCTTGTCCATCGACTTGTTGGAGGTGCCCGGACGCGGCTATAGCTGGCGATTGCGGACTGCCGATGGTGAAACGGTTCGAGAATCGCGCCTGTTGCCTTCTCTTCAGGCGTGCCTCGACGATGCGTGTCGCAGCTCTATGCTAAACGCCGATCGATAGGAAGCTACGTTTTCGCTGACCACTGACCGCTGACGGTAATTCTTAATCGATATACGCAGGCGCTTTCCTGAGCTTCGCCGTCTGCTCCGGATCGTGGTTGATCCAGATCTGAGCCTTGTTCTGCGCGGCGACTGCGTCAAGCTTGTCCATTGACTTGACGGTCTGTTCCCTGTCGAAATTCTGGATCGGCGCGCGGCGGTGATCCCAGTTGTCCTTGAAATGCGCGGCGTCGCCGGTCAGCAGCACGGGTCCGCCCCTCGGTAGCGTTACGAGCAGAGACTGGTGGCCGGGCGTGTGTCCCGGCGAGGACAGAATCCTCACGGAACCGTCGGCGAAAACATCGTAATCGCCGTGCAGCTTGACGACAGGATTGGAACGCAGTTTCTCCCAATTTGCCGGCGCAACGGGGGGCTTGCCTTTCGGCCCGATGTAAAAGTCGTATTCCGCCTCCTGAATGTACAGCGTGGCCGCAGGGAAAAGACCGCCGTTCCCGACGTGATCGGGATGCGCGTGGGAAAATCCGAGATACGCGATGTCGTTCGGCGCCACACCGATTTCCGCGAGCTGGGCGGACAATGTCTTCGGATTCTTCCAGCGCCATGTCAGCACGGGTGTCGCAAACTCGGACATCGACGCTATAGATTCCGCAAACCCGGTCTCCCACAGCATCCACCCCTTGGCGTGTTTGATCAGATAGCAACTGTTGCTGAGCGTGA
>JAQGNH010000575.1 GCA_028291945.1 Betaproteobacteria bacterium | reverse complement strand
AACTATGGCGGCGCGCAACCGCATGCCCGCTATCTCGATTTCATCCGCGGCTGGTACTGCGCGCTACAGGAAGCGCACATACCGTTCGACGTGATTTCGGACAAGGTGATTACGCTCGCGCGTCTGCGGCGGTACAAAACCGTGGTGCTTTCAAATCTCGCGTGCGTCTCGGACGACACCGCTGAGGCGATCGAAGCATTTACCGCGGCGGGCGGTGGCGTCGTTGCGAGTTTCGATGCGGGCCTGTGTGATCTCGACGGCGTCGAGCGTTCGCCGCCAGCCTTCGCAACGCTGCTCGGGGGACGCCGCACGGGCCGGCGCGAAGGCCTCAAGTCTTCGTACGCGAAAATCGAAGACGCTCGGGACCCGTTGCTGGCGGACATCGGCGACACGGATCTCATTCCTAACGAGGGTGCGCTGGTCGAATTCGAGCCGGACTCAGACCGCACCGTTCCCCTGACGTTGATACCGCCGGTCATTGCCCATTCCGGTGCCACCATCAGCATTCCGGAATACAGTGCCATCAAGGAAACGACCGATATTCCGGTCGTGGTCCGTGGTGAGCGCGGGCAGGAACGTGTGGTGTACTTCTGTAACCAGATGGAACTGCTGTTCTACCGGTATGGGTTTCCCGATCTCGGACGCGTGCTTGCAAACGCGGTGCGTTGGACGCTGAATGAACGCCCATCGATCGAAATCGACGCGCCCGATTTCGTGGACGCAACGCTCATGGTTCAGCCGCGGCGCAAGCTTGTTCACCTCGTGAATTTCCCCGTGGGTAAGCCGGTGAACACCGGGTGGCGGCAGATCGGCCGCAACCTTGTGCCTGTTCGGGACATCGCTGTCACGATAGCGCTTCGCGATGGAGAACGCGTGCGCGAGGCGCGGCTCGCGACGACCGAGCAGGTGTTGGCCGTTGAACAAAAAGTCGGAAGCGCGCACGTCATCGTTCCGCGCCTCGACGACCACGAAATAGTCGTATTCGAATTGGATTAGGTTTCGTGCGCTAGCGCGCGTCAGGAGATCGTTGATGTTGAGCGTGTCTGTAGCAAGACGATGTGTATGGATGATGGCGGCGATCGTTCCTTCGGTCGCCCTATCGGCTCAGCCAGCGTATCCGACGAAGCCGATACGACTTGTCGTTCCGCTTACTGCCGGTGGCCCGACCGACCTCATCGCACGCATCATCGCGCTGCCGCTCGGAGAAGCGCTCGGTCAGCAGGTCATCGTAGATAACCGGCCGGGGGCAGGCGGCAACATCGGCGCAGACGTCGTCGCCAAGTCGCCGCCCGATGGCTATACGCTCTTCATGGGTACGTCCGGTCCGCTCGCGATCAACTCGAGCCTGTACGCGAAGCTTCCATTCGATCCCATTCGCGATTTCTCGCCGGTGATACTCGCCGCGTCCGCCCCCTTTGTCGTAATCGTGCATCCCTCAGTTGCGGCGAACAACATGAAGGAATTGATCGTGCTGGCGAAAGCGAAGCCGGGCCAGCTCAATTACGGCTCGGTGTCCGGCAGTGCATCGCACCTCTCGACCGAGCTTTTCAAGATGACCGCGGCCGTGAACATCGTGCACATTCCGTACAAGGGTGCTGCGCCCGCAACCACCGACGTCGTCGCGGGGCAGATCCAGTTGAGCTTTGCGTCGACCCCGGGCTCGGTTCCGGTCGTAAAGTCAGGCAAAGTGAGGCCACTCGGTGTGACAAGCGCCAAACGGATCGCGAAGCTGCCCGACGTGCCCACCGTCGCGGAATCGGCTCTGCCGGGTTATGAGGCGAGCGTGTGGTACGGCATCGTGGCGCCAGCAGGCACGCCGCGCGAAATCGTGCAGCGCCTCAACAAAGAGATCGCCCAGATCATCGCGAACGCCGCTCACAGAGACCGCATGCTGGCCGGTGATTTCGAGCCCACCACATCCACGCCTGAACAGTTCGCCGCATTCATAAAAAGCGAGACCGCCAAATGGGGGAAAGTCGTTCGGGCCTCAGGCGCAAAGCCCGAATAGATCGCAGTCCCGGTTTGAAATCCGTTCAAAAAACGATGAACGCTGTGACTCGAGTCGTAAATGCTTTGCTGCTGAGCTGCTGCGCGTGTGTCGTGCAGGCGGCAGAGCCGGCGTACCCGGTGAGGCCGATCCGTTTCATCGCGCCGTTCGCACCGGGCGGTCCGAGCGATACGCTCGCGAGGCTGTTAAGTCCGAGACTCAACGAGCGCCTCGGACAGCCGGTGATCGTAGACAATCGTCCTGCAGCAGCCGGCATCGTCGGCTTCGAAATGGCAGCTAAGTCCGCACCGGACGGCTATACGATGCTCCTCGGCTCCAACGGCGGGCTCACGATGAATCCAAGCCTCTATCAAAAGCTGCCCTACAACCCGGCTCGCGATTACCAGGCGGTCACGCAGATCGAATCCGGGCCACAGATTCTCGTCGTTCATCCCTCTGTGTCGGCGAAGTCGGTGCAGGAACTGATCGCGTTTGCGAAAGCGAAACCCGGACAGATCAACTTCGCGTCGGCCGGTACTACGAACCGCATCGCGGCAGAGCTTTTCAAAGCGCAGGCGGGCATCGACATCGTCAACGTTCCATACAAGGGTACGGGTCAAGCCCTGGCCGATCTCGTCGGCGGGCAAGTGCAGATGATGATGATGAGCGCGCTCACGGCTATTGCACCCGTCAAATCGGGCAAGCTGCGCGGTCTCGCGGTCTCGAGCCTAAAACGCGCTGCGGTCGTCGCTGATTTGCCGACGGTATCCGAATCGGGATTACCGGGTTTCGAATCGACGTCATGGCATGGCGTGCTCGTGCCGAGTCATACACCGCGGCCCATCGTGGCGCGGCTGCACGCCGAAAGCGTGAAAGCGCTGACGCAGCCGGATGTGCGAGCGCGCCTCGCCACGCTCGGATTCGAAGTCGTCGCTTCGACGCCCGAAGAGTTCGCTGCTTTTATCAGGCAGCAAACCTCTAAGCACGAGAAGCTCATCAAAGAGATTGGATTGAAGGCGGAGTGAGTGCCGCACGCAGCGTGCTCGAGGCAATCTGCGGACACCGCATTTTGAAGACACTCCGGGACGTGCATGAGCTCAGGGTCGCGGCAGCGTATCTCGCGGCGATAGTGTTCGCTGTAGTTTCGCAGCAGGTAATGAGTCAGTCGCGAGTCGAAACGTATCCTGCGCGACCTATCCGCTTCGTGATCGGCGGCGGGCCCGATACGCTCGTACGAGTCGTCGGTCAGAAGCTCACGGAAGCGTGGGGCCAGCAAGTCCTCGCGGACCAGCGCGGAGGCGGGGCTGCGTCGGTATCGGCCGATGTCGTCGCAAAATCGAAGCCCGACGGCTACACATTACTGCTTGCCACTTCTACGCATGCCACCCACATGGTGACTCCGGGACAAGTGGGGCCGAGTTACGATCTCGTCCGCGATTTCGCGCCGGTTACGCTCGCCGCGTCTACCGCGTTCATTCTTTGCGTGCATCCTTCGATGCCGGTCCAGTCAGTCACCGATCTAGTCGCATTTGCCAAGGCACGACCACGCCAGCTGAACTATGCGTCGGCCGGGAGCGGCTCGCCTCCGCATTTGACGATGGAGCTGTTCAAGTCGATGACGGGCACGCAGATCGTGCACGTGCCTTATAAAACCATAGCGGGCGGTGTGATCGATCTGCTAGCGGGTCAGATACAGGTCATGTTTACGGTCGCCCCATCTGCACTGCCCCACATCAGCAGCGGACGCATACGATCGCTTGCCGTGTCGTCGGCCAAACGCTCACCGTTCGCGCAAAGTATTCCCACGCTCGATGAGTCCGGCGTCAAAGGATTCAATGTCTTTACGTGGAACGGTGTGCTGGCGCCGGCCGGCACGCCTTTGCCAGTCCTGGAAAAGCTTCAGAGCGGCATCGCAGACGCGCTCAAATCACCCGAGGTCCGCGAGCGCGTGATGAGCTCGGGCTTCGAGCCGCTCGGCACGACGTCCGAAGAGTTCAGCCGCTTTCTTCAGACGGAAGTCAGTCGATGGTCGCTTATCGTGAAGCAATCCGGCGCACGCATCGAGTGACGACGTACCGCCTTCGTGATCACATTCATGAGGGCGCGAATACACGCTGCGCATAACGCGCAATCGCAAGCTCAATGTGGATCGTCATTCGGGACAAGCCGGCGAGGGGCGCGATCCAGAAACCATTTTTCAGCGTCCACATGGATCCTGGATCGAGTCCGGGATGAACACAGACCGTCAGCTATCCCGAACGGCGCGGATCGATGCCCTCGCGCTGGCGCAGCTTGCTTTCGACACGCTTGCGCTTCAGTTGGGGCGCAAACATTTCGATGAAGTCGAATACGTATCCCCTGAGATAATCGTTGCGGCGCACGCCGAGCTGTATGGTGTTCGGCTCGAACAGATGACTCGCGTCGATCGCGCGAAGGTTCGTGTCACGCGCAGCATCGAACGCGAGCTTTGCGATGATCGCGATGCCGAGCCCGAGCTCGACGTAGGCCTTGATCACATCGGTGTCCATCGCGCTCAAAACGATTTTGGGCTTCAAACCTTCGGATGCAAAGGAGCGCA
>JAQGNH010000351.1 GCA_028291945.1 Betaproteobacteria bacterium | reverse complement strand
AGTCAGCGTTCCGCGACTTGCGAGAAGCCGAGCTCGAAGATTGCGGTCACATGATGCATCACGATCAGCCGCGCAAGCTCGCCCGCGTGATCGAGGAGTTCCTCCCTCCGGGAGGAGGCGGATAACGAACAGGGAGAACCCAAGGTTCTCCCCGTTACCTCTTTCCTAAGGTTGCGGCGGCCTTGGCCGGATGAGATGGAGCGATCGTCAGATCGCCGAAGGAAGAGAGGTTACGGAGAGGAACCTTAGGTTCCTCTCCGTTTGTTAGGATCCAACGCGCAAATGACTGAGCGCAATTGCTCAGTCATTTAGCAGCGTTGGGAAGGCAAACCCGAAGGAGCAGAGGAAGATCACGAACTTGACGACAAAAAGCAATTTGGCGCCGATGCCCATATCTTTGAATTTGGGACTCGCTGCAGCCGCACTCCCCTGCGCAGCATGTTGTTGAATTGCCATGAGGACCTCCTGGTGTGGGTGATGAACGAGCGCCGCCAACGCGCCAGCGGCCGATCGGCCGCCGCGGGAGCAAGCCGCGTGGGGTGCCGCCGCAGTGTGGAGCGTGAGTCTTACGACACGCTTACGGAGCAAGTTTGCGGAACCGCAAACTCACTCCGTAAGGTCGGTATACGAACAGAGGGGAACCAAGGTTCCCCTCGCACCGCGAGGCGGGCCGGTAAATGAACAGAGAGGCACCGAGGTTCCTCTCCGTAACCTCTCTTCCTTCGGCGATCTATCGATCGCTCCATCGCATCGAGCTAAGGGCGGCGCAGCCGAAGGAAAGGGGTTACGGGGAGAACCTTCGGTTCTCCCTGTTCGTTTACCGGTCGAGCCGGGCGAGGAAGCGACGCTCGGTCAGAGCGTCCCAGCTTCCTCGCCGGTAGGCGAGGTGGTGATGTACCGCGGTTGCGTCAGCACTTCGGGCCTGAGAACGTCGTCCAGCTCGGCCTTGGACATCCAGGCTTTCGCGAGGACGAGCTCGTACACGCTCTTGCCGGTGTCATGCGCCTCTTTTGCAACGGCTGTGGCACGTTCGTAGCCGATGTACGGGTTCAGCGCGGTCACGATGCCAATCGAATGCTCCACGAGCCGCCTCAGGTGCTCGCGGTTGGCGGTGATGCCTTTGACGCAGCGTTCGGCCAGTGTCAGACATCCGTTACGGAGATGCTTCAGGTCCTTGAACAGGCTGTGCGCGATGATCGGTTCGAACGCGTTCAACTGAAGCTGCCCGCCTTCGGCAGCGAAGCTGACGGTGACATCGTTGCCGATCACCTCGAATGCGATCTGGTTCACCACTTCCGGGATGACGGGGTTCACCTTTCCCGGCATGATCGACGAGCCCGCCTGCACCGCAGGCAAATTGATTTCGTTCAATCCCGCGCGAGGACCGGACGAGAGCAGACGCAAATCGTTGCATGTCTTGGAAAGCTTCACCGCAACGCGCTTCAGCACCCCCGACAACTGCACGAAAGAGCCTGCGTCCTGTGTCGCTTCGATCAGGTTGGCTGCGACGATGAGGTGTATGCCTGTGACATCTGAGAGTCGCTGGCATACGAGCTCCGCATAGCGAGGATGCGCATTGATGCCCGTTCCGATCGCTGTCGCGCCGAGATTGATTTCATGGATGAGCAGCGCGGCCTCTTTGAGCCGCTCCTCGTCCTCGGCAAGCATGACGGCGTAGGTCGAGAACTCCTGCCCCAGGGTCATTGGCACGGCGTCCTGGAGCTGCGTGCGACCCATCTTGAGCACATCCGAAAATTCCGCCGCTTTCACTTCGAACGCGGCGCGCAACTCGGCCATCGCGTCGGTCAGTCTGAAGATGCCGAAGTGCAGCGCGAGCTTCACGGCCGTGGGATACACGTCGTTCGTGCTCTGACTCATGTTCACGTGCTCGACCGGGTGCAGGTAACCGTATTCGCCTTTTCGATGGCCCATGATCTCGAGGCCGCGGTTCGCGATCACCTCGTTGGCATTCATATTGGTCGACGTCCCCGCCCCGCCCTGAATCACGTCAACCACGAATTCCTCGAGCAGCGCGCCGTTGCGTATGTCTATGCACGCTTGTGTGATCGCGCCGGTTTTTTCGTCGTCGAGCAACTTCAATTCGTTGTTCGCCAGCGCCGCGGCCTGCTTCACGCACGCGAGCGCAACGACCAGGTCTGGATAGATCGATATGGACGTTCCGGTAATCGGAAAATTCTCGAGCGCGCGCACCGTGTGAACGCCGTAATACGCGCTGGCGGGGACCAGACGCTCGCCGAGCAGATCGTGTTCGCGACGGTAAGGTGCAGATGACATTTTGTGGATCTCCAGGGCAGGGATCGTAGGGAGGACAACCAGCAGGGCGTTCATACTACCCGCGGCCGCACGCCCAGCGAAGTCGAACGATCGGACTGGGCTTCGTCGGATGTCATGAGCTCGTCCCTCCCGAGTGAGGCCGGCCTCATGCTGGACAACCCCTGACGCTTCGGCTAGATTGGCGCTGCCAAGTCGTTCAATTCCATAATCAATCAATCCGGCTGACCGGACAGGAGAACCGCATGAAACGTTTCCCGATGTTGATGCTCGCGGTCATCGCCGCGATCGGCTGCAGCCCCGCGTCTGCCCAGGTGACAGGCACACTCAAGAAGATTCAGGACAGCGGCGCGATCACCATCGGCCACCGGGATGCCTCCATTCCTTTCTCGTACTACGATGACAGACAGCAGCCCATCGGATATGCCATGGACCTGTGCATGCGCATCGTCGATGCGGTCAAGTCCGAGCTCAAGATGCCGAAGCTCGAGGTGAAATACCAGCTGGTGACATCCGCCAACCGCATCCCGCTGATCGCGAACGGGACGGTCGATCTCGAGTGCGGCTCGACGACCAACAATCTCGAACGTCAGAAGCAGGTGTCGTTCACGATCACGCATTTCCTGACCGCGAACCGCTGGGTGACCAAGAAGGCATCGAATATCAAAAGCCTGGAGGATCTCAAAGGCAAGACGATCGTGTCCACTTCAGGCACGACCAACATCAAGCAGGCCACCGAGATCAACGCCGCAAAAAATCTCGGCATGAACATCATTCCTGCGAACGGTCACCCCGAAGCTTTCCAGATGGTCGAGACCGGCCGCGCCGTGGCCTTCGTGATGGACGATATTCTTCTCTATACGCTGGTCGCACAGGCGCGGACTCCGGGCGACTACACGATTTCGTCCGATGCGATGTCCCTGCCCGAGCCTTACGGCATCATGCTCCGCAAGGATGATCCCGCATTCAAGAAAGTAGTCGACAACGCAATGACCCAGACCTACAAGAGCGGCGCCATCAACGCGATTTACGAGAAGTGGTTCCTGAAGCCGGTGCCGCCCAAAGGCATCAATTACAACGTGCCAATGGCGCCCGCATTCAAGAAGGTGACGACGAACCCCACCGATTCCGGGGATCCAGCGGCCTATCAGTAGCCATCACTGAAACAAACGGGGAACCTCAGAGTTCCCCGTTTTCGTTGGGGAGTGCGCTCGCTTGAAGTACGACTGGCAGTGGAGCGTTTTTCTGCAGATGGCGTCCGATGGCTCGGGGACGTGGCTGCACTATCTCTTCGTGGGGCTGCTCTGGACGCTGGCGACGGCTCTAGCCGCCTGGGTCATCGCGCTGACGATCGGCGCGACGGTGGGCACGCTGCGAACCACGCCCATACGTTGGGTGGTACGTCTGGGCAACGCGTACGTCGAAATCTTCCGCAACGTCCCCCTGCTGGTTCAGATGTTTCTCTGGTTTTTCGTCATGCCCGAGCTTCTGCCCGCGCGTCTTGGCGATGCTATAAAACAGATGCCGCCACCGTGGGGCTCATACGTCCCGGCCGTGCTCTGTCTCGGTATCTACACCTCGGTCCGCGTTGCAGAACAGATACGCGCCGGCATCCAGTCATTGCCCCGCGGACAACACATGGCGGGCACGGCCCTCGGACTCACGCTGCCGCAGACCTATCGGTACGTTCTGCTGCCGATGGCTTTCCGGATCATCCTGCCGCCCCTCACCTCTGAATTCCTGAACGTCATCAAGAACTCGTCGGTCGCGCTAACGATTGGGCTGCTGGAGCTCACCGGCCGCGCCCGCGCGATGCAGGAGCTTACGTTCAAGGTGTTCGAAGCGTTCGCTGCGGCA
Organism: Betaproteobacteria bacterium; assembly: GCA_028291945.1. GTDB lineage: Bacteria > Pseudomonadota > Gammaproteobacteria > Burkholderiales > SG8-41 > JAQGMV01. Next base: position 19,275 of record JAQGNH010000351.1, on the reverse strand, counting down.
ACCGTGCTGTACCTGCTCACCAATCTGATCATCGTTCTGCTCATGCGGGTGCTCGAGCGGCGGCTTCGCGTTCCGGGTTTCATCGGGTCGGCCCCTCAGGGCACGGCGGGACACTGATGTTCTCGGGATACGATTTCGACGTCATTCGGCGATCGCTGCCGTACCTGTTCCGCGAAGGCATGACCTTCACGGTTACGCTGACGCTGATGGCGATGACGGGCGGCATCATATTCGGGACGCTGCTCGCGATGATGCGGCTCTCGCGCTTCAAGGTGCTGGGGCTCGTGGCCGGCGGTTACGTGAACCTCATGCGCTCCATTCCGCTGGTCCTCGTGATCTTCTGGTTTTTCTTCCTGGTCCCATACATCGGGGCATGGATCATCGGGGCCGACCAGCCTGTCGCAGTGGGTGCATTCCTGTCATGCGTCATCACTTTCACGATGTTCGAAGCGGCGTACTATTCCGAAATCATGCGCGCGGGGATTCAGTCGATTCCGCGAGGACAGGTCGCCGCGGGACAGGCCTTAGGGCTCAACTACTGGCAAAGCATGGGTTATATCGTTTTGCCCCAGGCGTTTCGCAACATGCTTCCCGTGCTCCTCACGCAGACGATCATCCTCTTCCAGGACACCTCGCTCGTCTACGTCATATCAGTTACTGACTTCCTTGGCGCAGCAGCAAAGATCGCCAATCGCGACTACCGGCTGGTCGAGATGTACACGTTCGTCGCCGTCGTCTACTTCATTATTTGCTTTTCGCTCTCGTATCTCGTGAAGATCCTGCAGCGACGCATCGCGATCGTTCGCTGAAGCCGAGGGATAGCCCATGATCGAATTCAAAAAAGTCAGCAAATGGTACGGCAGTTTCCAGGTGCTGAAGGACTGCTCCACTTACGTGGACAAGGGCCAGGTTGTCGTGGTCTGCGGGCCATCCGGCTCCGGAAAGTCGACGCTCATCAAATGCGTGAACGGTCTCGAGCCTTTCCAGGAAGGCGATGTCATCGTCAATAGTGAGTCGGTCGGCCGCGCCGGTGCCAATCTCAATCGGCTGCGCGCGAAAATTGGAATGGTGTTCCAGCACTTCGAGCTTTTTCCGCACATGAGTGTGATCCAGAACCTGAATCTCGCTCAAACCAAAGTCCTCGGACGCAGCCGCGAAGAAGCCACCGAGAAGTCGACTGCGCTGCTCAAACGTGTCGGGCTCCAGGCGCACGCACAGAAATTTCCGGGTCAGCTTTCAGGCGGACAGCAGCAGCGCGTCGCCATCGCGCGCGGTCTCGCCATGGACCCGATCGCGATGCTCTTCGACGAGCCCACTTCTGCGCTAGACCCCGAGATGATCAACGAAGTGCTCGACGTGATGGTCGAGCTCGCGCACGAAGGCATGACGATGATGGTCGTCAGCCACGAAATGGGCTTCGCGCGCAAGGTCGCCCATCGCGTCATTTTCATGGACCAGGGTGAAATCGTCGAAGACGCATCCAAGGATGAGTTCTTCGGCAGCCCCCGCTCGGAGCGGGCACAGGTTTTCTTGAGCAAGATATTGCATCACTGACAATCGCAAGCCGCAAAAAAACCCGCAACGCCAAGGACGCAAAGGAAAAACGAAGGACGCCAAGGATCACAAAGGGGATTCAATGTTCCCTGCGGCAGCCCGAGCGCCTTAACGTGGAACTCCTCGTCTGTTCCGGGTGGTCCACTTGGTCCACGGAGAAATTGTTTCGGTTTACTTTGCGTCCTCGCTTCTTCCTTGGCGTCCCTTTCTCCTGCTTTTGACTCTCTGACGCGCGTTAGGGCTTACCGGTTAGGTCTGTACAGTCATCCGCTCCATCAGCTTCCCTAAAAAGCTCTCGCAAGCCTGAACCTGCTCGAGCGTGATGAACTCGTTCGGTTTGTGCGCTTGCTCGATCGAGCCGGGGCCGCACACCACGGTTGGAATGCCTGCGCGCTGAAACTGCGAGGCCTCGGTGCCATAGGACACTTTGCCGATTTCGGTGTTGCCCGTGAGCTCCTGCACGAGCCCGACGATGTGCGTTTCGCCGCTCGTATCGAGCGCCGGAATCTCTGAGAGCTGGGTGATTTCGAAGCCGGTGCGCGGATCGATCCGGTGCATTTCGGGCTCCAGCTCACGAGCCAGATAAGCCTTCAGCTCATCGAGCAGTGCATCGGGGTCATCGCGCGGCAGATGCCTCACCTCGAAATCGAAGGTGCATTCGTGCGGGACGATGTTGAGCGCGGTGCCCCCGTGTACCACGCCTGTGTGCAGCGTGGTGTGCGAAACGTCGAATCCTTTATCGTAGGGCCCGGCATCATGGCGACGGCGCGCCATCCTTTTGAGATACGCGATCGCTTCCGCTGCTGCTTCCACCGCATTCACGGCCGACGGCGCATACGCCGAATGCGCTGCGTAGCCGCGCACGACACAGCGAAAGCTCTTCTTGCCTTTATGTGCGATCACCGGCGCCATGAGCGTCGGCTCTCCTACGACACAGCCCGCTGGCCGCACACGTGCGCGCGCGAGGTCTTCGATGAGGCGACCGACTCCGATGCAGCCGACTTCCTCGTCATACGAGAGCGCAAGATGCAGGGGCTTCGTGAGACGCGGCACGTAGGCAGGCAGCATCGCCAGCGCGATCGCGACGAAGCTCTTCATGTCGGACGTGCCGCGGCCGTACAGACGGCCTTGCTGCTGCTGCAGCGAGAATGGGTCTGCGTCCCATGCCTGTCCTTCGACGGGAACAACGTCGGTGTGGCCCGACAGTACGAGCCCGCCATCGCAACGCGGGCCGAGCGTGGCGAAGAGATTGGCTTTGCGCCGACCGTCATCAAACGTAAGCCTTACATCGGCATCGAGATCGCGCAGGAGCTCGCGCACAAAATCGATGAGCGCGAGATTCGAGTCGCGGCTGACGGTCGGAAAAGCAACGAGCTTTCCGATCATCTCTACGCTTAGGGAGTGCGGATCGGCTTGCACGGACTATTCTGCACCATTAGATAGCGCGCGCCTTGAATCGCGCACAGGATTCGAGCATAGGCGTGCGCTCACGCGTATGTCAACGTCGGCTGCGCTGCACGCGCGAAGAGCGACGCCTACGATTTGTGCGGTATGCTTTCCGGTCCAAGGAGGTAGTCATGCTGAGATTCTCCGCCACACTCGTCGTTCTCTTTGCGTGTGCCACTCTGCCGGTGCGCGCCGCGGACATCAGTATCGCACTCAGCGCGGATGTGACATCGATCGATCCTCATTTCCACAATCTCACGCCGAACAATAACGTTTCCAATCACATCTTCGAGGCGCTGGTCGCAAAGGACGCTCGCGGGCAGTTGAGGCCCGGGCTCGCGGAGTCCTGGCGCACCATCGACGACCTGACGTGGGAGTTCCGACTTCGAAAAGGCGTCAAGTTCCACGACGGCTCGGACTTCACAGCCGCCGATGTCGCGTTTTCTCTTGATCGCGTTCCAACCGTGCCGAACAGCCCCTCTCCGTTCACGACGTACAGCAAACAGATCGTCGAGAAGATCGTAGTGGATCCTTACACCATCCGCTTCAAGACGGCTGCGCCCTACCCGCTCATGGCAAACGACATGAGCACGATCATGATCGTTTCGAGCCGTGCGGCAAAAGGCGCGGGTACGGAAGACTTCAACTCGGGCAAGGCCGCCATCGGAACCGGACCATTCAAATTCGTACGCTGGCAGAAAGGCGACCGCATCGAGCTTGCGCGATACGAGGGTTACTGGGGCGCCAAATCACCGTGGGATAAAGCCGTGCTGCGTATCATCGCGTCCGACCCCACGCGCGTAGCATCGCTGCTTGCGGGAGAAGTTCGCGCGATCGAAAACGTCCCCACGGCCGACCTCTCGCGAGTTACGAAACAGGCAGACCTCTCCGTTTATCGCATCGTGTCGCACCGGATCATGTATCTGCACGTCGACAGCAACCGCGAGACTACGCCTTTCGTTACGGACAAAGCAGGACGCCCACTCAACCGCAATCCGCTCAAAGATGTGCGGGTGCGCCATGCCCTCTCGAAAGCGATCAATCGACAGGCGCTCGTCGATCGCGTGATGGAGGGCGCCGCGCGCGCAACGGGGCAGCTCATGCCAGAGGGCATGTTCGGCTATACACCCACACTGAAGGCGGAACCCTATGATCCTGATGGGGCACGCAAACTGCTTGCCGAAGCCGGCTACCCCGATGGATTTGCCATGACGATACATGGACCCAACGATCGCTACGTCAACGACGACCAGGTGACTCAGACCCTTGCGCAGATGTTCAGCCGCATCGGTGTGCCGACCAAGGTGGAGACGATGCCTTCTGCGGTCTATTTCACGCGGGCAAACAAGCTCGAGTTCAGCGTGATGCTCGTCGGCTGGGGCTCCGATACGTCGGAAGCATCGTCGCCGTTGAAGGCCTTGCTTGCAACCTACAACAACGACAAAGGCATGGGGCAGGCGAATCGCGGCCGCTATTCGAGCGCGAAAATGGATGGGCTGCTCCAACAAGCGCTCGCAACCGTTGACGACGCGCGCAGAGAGCAGCTTCTGCAACAGGCGACCGCAGTCGCAATGTCGGATCTCGGAATCATTCCCCTCTATCACCAGGAAAACGTGTGGGCCACTCGCAAAGGCATCGTCTACACGCCGCGGGCCGACGAGCGCACGTTTGCGCACGAATTTCGGCCGCAATAAAGTCACTCCCTGTAACAGCGTCACTACATGAATCGATTCCATAGCCGTCTCCGGCGCAGTCTACGCTCGGCTTTCGCTTTGATGCTTTATTGCGCAGGCTCGCTTTGCACACTGCTTGCAGGTGCTGCAGAGCTGCGGATCGGCCTCTCCGCCGATGTCACCACCATGGATCCTCATTTTGTTGCAGCCCAGCCGAATCTCACGGTGCAGATGCATGTTTTCGACGGCCTGGTGCGGATCGATGAACGGGGCCGCGTCATTCCAGGCATTGCCGCCTCGTGGTCGACGCCCGATCCGCTGACATGGGAAGTGAAGCTGCGTCCAGGCGTCCGCTTTCACGACGGCGCAGAGCTCACCGCTGAGGATGTGGCGTACTCACTCGAACGGCCGCTCGCAATCAAAGGCAGCCCAGGCGGATTCGCGACTTACATCAAGCCGATCACCGGGAAGCAGATCGTCGACCGCCATACGATACGCCTCAAGACCGCAACGCCTTACGGGCCGCTGATGCAGGATCTTGCCCACGTCCTGATCGTGTCGAAACGCGTGGCCGCTCAGGCGAGCAGCGAGGACTTCGACAGCGGTAAAGCCGCGATCGGAACGGGACCCTACAAGCTGGTCAAGTTTGCGCGGGGAGATCGCGTACAGCTCGCCCGGCACGACGCCTACTGGGGCGAACGCCCGGAGTGGGACGCGGTCACTTTGCGCATACTGCCCAGCGATCCTGTGCGCACGGCCGCGCTGCTGTCCGGCGATCTCGACGCAATCGAGAACGTTCCTACGGCTGACCTGCCTCGGCTCCGCAAAAGCCCGGCGCATCGTCTCGCACAGACAGTATCGTGGCGTACGATATTGCTGCACATGGATCAGTATCGAGTGCCGCCGCCGGGTGTGACCGACAAAGCGGGCAAGCCGCTCGCCACGAATCCCTTCAAGGATGTTCGCGTTCGTCAGGCGCTATCGAAAGCGATCAACCGCCAGGCGATCGTCGAGCACATCATGGAAGGTCTCGCTGTGGCTGCGGGCAACGTCGTTTCACCCAGCGTTATCGGGCACGACCCGAACGTAAAACCCGAGGGCTATGATCCGGAAGGTGCAAAGAAACTACTCGCCGACGCCGGCTACCCGGCTGGGTTCACGATCACGCTCTCGGCGCCGAACAACCGCTATATCAATGACGAGCAGGTCGCGCAGGCGGCAGCACAAATGTTCTCGCGCATCGGCGTCACCACGCGCGTCGAGGCGATCCCGCTCAGTGTGTATCTCGGTAAGGCCCGCAATCAGGAATTCGGCGTGGCCCTGCTCGGCTGGGGTTCTCTCGCTTCCGATCTCGCGCTGCGCTCGCTTGCAGCAACGCCGAATCCGGAAAAAGGGTACGGCACGTGGAACTGGGCACACTATTCCAACCCGACGCTCGACAAGTTGATCGAGCAGTCGCTGGCGACGGTCGATCCGGCGCGTCGAGAGACGGCAGCGCGCGCGGCAAGTGCATTTGCTGCACGGGAAGTCGTGTTCATTCCACTGCACTATCAGATCGTCAGCTGGGCAATGAAGCGCACACTCGACTATGCTGCGCGAACGGATGAGTTTACCTTCGCGCATCAGTTCAGGTCCGTCGCGAAGTAAGCGCCTGACCGCTGACCTCTTACGAAAATGCTGATCTACCTCATCCGCCGGCTTGCCCAGAGCGCGCTCGTGTTGTTCGTGATGTCGGCGCTCGTCTTCCTCGGCGTTTACGCGATCGGCAATCCGGTCGACATACTCATCAACCCCCAAGCCGATCAGGCTGAGATTGCGCGTGCCACCGCGGCGCTTGGTCTCGATCAGCCGCTGGTCGTTCAGTACCGGAACTTTCTCGTCAGCGCCTTCGGTGGCGAGCTTGGCCGCTCGTTCGCATCCAACGTGCCGGCAGTTGATCTGATCCTGCAGCGCATGCCCGCAACCATCGAGCTCGCGTTCACGGCCATGATTATCGCGATCGTGCTCGGTCTGCCGCTTGGTCTGTGGGCGGGTCTGTGGCCTGACAGCGCTTCGGCAAAGGCGATCATGGCCGGCTCGATTCTCGGCTTCAGTCTTCCGACGTTCTGGGTCGGCCTCATGCTCATCATGGTTTTTTCGGTCTGGCTCGGATGGCTGCCGCCGACCGGGCGCGGGCAAACCGTCAACGTGCTGGGGATCGATCTCAGCCTCTTCACCTGGGACGGCCTGCGGCATCTGTTCATGCCGGCGCTCAACCTCGCACTGTTCAAGCTGGCGCTCCTCATACGGCTCACACGGGCGGGTACGCGCGAAGCGATGGTGCAGGACTACGTGCGCTTCGCGCGCGCCAAAGGCGTGTCGGAGCGGCGCATCGTTCGCGTTCACGTGCTCAAGAACATCATGATCCCGATCGTTACAGTCATCGGGCTGGAATTCGGCTCGGTACTTGCGTTTGCGATCGTGACCGAGACGATCTTCGCCTGGCCGGGCATGGGCAAACTTCTGATCGATTCGATCAACGTACTCGACCGGCCGGTGATCGTCGCCTATCTGATGATCATCGTGTTCGTTTTCATTTTCATCAATCTCATCGTAGACCTGCTGTACACGGCGCTTGATCCGCGCGTCCGGCTCGGCGGCGCGCGCGCGTGAATCCCTCAACCGTTGCGGCTCCCGCTCGCGAACTGATTCCGAGCTTCGTTCGCAATCGAATGGCGCTTTTTGCGCTCGTCCTGCTTGCAGCGATCGTCCTCGCAGCGGTCCTCGCGCCGGTCATATCACCGCAGAACCCCTACAACCTCGCTGAGTTGGACATACTCGATGCGAAGCTGCCGCCGGGCGCGACAAGTGTCGACGGGAAGACTTTCCTTCTTGGCAGCGACGAGCAGGGCCGCGATATGCTGTCAGCAATACTTTACGGCCTGCGCATCAGCCTCGGCGTCGGAGTCATTTCCACGCTCATCGCGCTGACGCTCGGCATGGCGATTGGTCTTGCCGCGGGCTACGCGGGAGGCTGGGTCGACGCCGTGATCATGCGGATCGTGGACCTGCAGCTCTCATTCCCATCGATCCTCATCGCGCTCGTGCTCCTCGCGGTGCTCGGACAGGGAGTGGACAAGATCGTGATCGCCCTTGTGACGGTGCAGTGGGCCTACTATGCACGCACGGTGCGCAGCACGGCCATGGTCGAGAAGCGCAAGGAATATGTCGACGCGGCCATGTGCCTTGCCTACAGCAAATGGCGGATCGTCTACCGCCACATTCTCCCGAACTGCCTGCCGCCGCTGATTGTCGTTGCAACGGTTCAGGTCGCGCACGCGATCGCGCTCGAAGCCACACTCTCTTTCCTCGGCCTCGGCATGCCGATCACCTCGCCTTCGCTCGGACTGCTCATCGCGAACGGCTACGCGCACCTGCTTTCCGGCCGCTACTGGATGAGCTTCTTCCCCGGGGTGGCGCTGCTTGTCACCATCGTCGCGATCAACCTCGTCGGCGACCACTTGAGGGACGTGCTGAACCCCCGCCTGTAACCTCGCTGCGCTCGGGCGCCGGTGAACAAACAGAGGGAAACCAAGGTTTCCCTCGCACCGCGAGGCGGGCCGGCGTACGAACAGAGGGAAACCAAGGTTTCCCTCCGTAACCTCCCCTTCCTTAGGCGATCCATCGATCGCTCCATTACATCGAGTCCCAAGGGCGGGCGCAGCCGAAGGAAAGAGGTAACGGGGAGAAACTTTGGTTCTCCCTGTTCGTTCAACGCCCGCGACGGGAGTCGGCGCCGACGCTAGTCGGCGTAGACTCCCGCCTTCTTGATAATCGGCGTCCAGCGGTCGATTTCCGCTTTCAGATGCGCGCGCAAAGCATCCGGAGTCGCTTTATCGAGCGGCACTGGTGTTGCACCCAGTTTGGCCATCGAGTCCTTGAAACTGGCCTCCTGAATTGCCGATTTAAGGGCACCATTCAGGCGATCGAGCACGGGTTTCGGCGTCCCTTTCGGCGCATAGATTCCGTGCCACACAACCACTTCGAAGTTCTTCAGCCCTTGTTCCTGCAGGGTCGGAATGTCGGCCAGGGACGGCACGCGCTTGGCCGAGGTCACACCGTAGACCTTCACCGATTTCGCCTGGATGTGTCCCGTGGTGTTCGTCGTCTGATCGCACATGAAATCGATCTGGCCGCCGAGCAGATCTGTCATCGCCGGTCCCGTGCCTTTATAGGCGACCGTCTGAACGTCCGTTTCGAGAGCACTCAGCAGCAGTAGGCCGCACAAGTGCGACGCGGCGCCGATGCCTGCGTTGCCGTACGTCATCTTCGACTTGTTCTGCTTCAGATACGCGACGAACTCCTGGAAGTTATTCGGGGGTAGCGTCTTTTTCGCGAGAAGCGTCATCGGGACATCGGCGACCTGACCGACGTACTCGAAATCGTTGAGCGGATTGAACGACAGATTGCGGTAGAGCCCGGGCGACGTCGCCATGCCAATATGGTGGAGCAGGACCATGTAACCGTCGGGTTTGGCCTTGGCGACCTTGTTGGCACCGATTGTCCCGCCTGCCCCGACCGTGTTGTCGATGATGACCTGGCGTTTGAGCGCCTTGCTCATGCCCTCCGCAAGGTTGCGCCCCAGTGTGTCGGTCGGTCCGCCCGCAGCAAAAGGCACGACCATAACGATGGGTTTAGACGGGTAGTCCTGAGCTGCGGCGCCGGCGGAGAGCGCTAAAACAAGGGCCGAAAAGACCCCTACTATGCGTTTGTGCATTGAAATCTCCTCCAAGAGATTGCGCGTCGCCGGCGTTGGCGAACGCGGGGCAAAGATTCTATCAAAACAAGCCAGTAGCGCGTCACTTGTGCTAAAATGGCCGGCTTTGCTCTGCCAGGACATTTATGACCCGCGCCTTACGCAACATCGCCATTATCGCCCACGTCGACCACGGCAAAACCACGCTGGTCGATAAGCTCCTGCGCCAGTCCGGCACGTTTGCCGCGCACGAGCACATGGTCGAGCGCGTAATGGACTCGAACGACCTCGAACGCGAGCGCGGAATCACGATACTGGCCAAGAACTGCGCGGTCACGTACGAAGGTACGCACATCAATATCGTCGACACTCCCGGCCACGCCGATTTCGGCGGTGAGGTCGAGCGCGTGCTGTCGATGGTGGACAGCGTGCTGCTGCTGGTCGATGCGGTCGAGGGTCCGATGCCGCAGACGCGGTTCGTCACACGCAAGGCGCTCGCGCTCGGGCTCAAACCCATCGTTGTCGTCAACAAAGTCGATAGACCCGGCGCACGTCCTGACTGGGTGGTGAATCACACGTTCGATCTGTTCGACAAGCTTGGCGCTACCGAAGCGCAGCTCGATTTTCCCGTGATTTACGCCTCCGCGCTGGAAGGCTGGGCGACGGACGATCTCAGTAAAAAAAGCGAGAACCTCAAGCCGCTGTTCGATGCGATCTTGAATAACGTTCCGGTTCGCGAAGACGATCCGGACGGTCCATTGCAACTGCAGATCTGCTCGCTCGATTATTCGAGCTATGTCGGGCGCATCGGCATCGGCCGTGTGAACCGCGGCCGGATTCGTACCGGGCAGCTCGTCACCGTATTGAACGGAGACAAAGCGCCGGTTAACGCGAAGGTCAATCAGGTGCTGACGTTCGAAGGGCTCGCGCGCGTTGTCACGGACGAAGCTCAGGCCGGCGACATCGTGCTGATCAACGGCATCGACGAAGTTGGCGTTGGCGTCACCATCACCGATCCCGAGCATCCTGAAGCACTGCCTCTGCTCAAAGTCGATGAGCCTACGCTGACCATGAACTTCCAGGTCAACACCTCACCGCTTGCAGGGCGTGAGGGCAAGTACGTGACCAGCCGTCAATTGCGCGAGCGCCTACAGCGGGAAGTCATGAGCAACGTCGCACTGAAGGTATCGGATACGGCCGACGCGGACATCTTCGAAGTGTCCGGTCGCGGCGAGCTTCACCTGACGATCCTCCTTGAAAACATGCGCCGCGAAGGTTACGAGCTTGCAGTGTCGAAACCGCGCGTCGTGATCCGGGAAGTCAACGGCGAGAAGCAGGAGCCGTATGAGATGCTGACCGTCGATGTGGAGGAAGCGCACCAGGGCGCAGTGATGGAAGCGCTCGGTGCACGCCGCGGCGATTTGCAGGACATGCAATCCGACAGCAAAGGCCGTGTCCGCCTCGATTACCGCATACCGGCGCGCGGCTTGATCGGCTTTCAATCTGATTTCCTGACGATGACGCGCGGCACGGGCCTGATGAGCCACGTGTTCGACGATTACGGCCCGATCAAACCCGACATGGCCGAGCGGCGTAACGGCGTGCTCATCTCGGGCGAGGCCGGCGCAGCAGTCGCCTACGCGTTGTGGAAATTGCAGGAGCGCGGCCGAATGTTCGTCAGCCCGGGCGATGCGCTGTATGAGGGGATCATCATCGGCATTCACAGCCGGGACAATGACCTCGTCGTGAATCCGATCAAAGGCAAGCAGCTGACGAACGTGCGGGCCTCGGGAACGGACGAGGCGGTGCGACTCGTGCCGCCGATCCAGGTGACGCTCGAATCAGCGATCGAGTTCATTGCCGACGACGAGCTGGTCGAAATCACGCCCAAGTCGATCCGCATCCGGAAGCGCTTCCTGCAGGAGCACGAGCGCAAGCGTGCTTCACGCGCGGCTGCGTAACCAGCTTAGAAGCATTCACCACAAAGGACACGAAGGACACAAAGGAATACAAGAGCGAGACCGTTCTGACAGTCAGGCTTACGCGTACGCGACGGATGTCTGGGTTTTTGGTGTTGCGATCGATCCGCCGTTCTTATCTCTCTTGCTTTCCTTCGTGTCCTTTGTGTCCTCCGTGGTTCAAGCCTTTATTGTTGAGGCATTCCACCACGTGCCACATGCCTAGAGGCTTCACGCGCTCGTCGCGCTCCTTGATGAGCGGCCACCCGTCGATCACTTCGTCTACTGAGAGGTCGGTGCGGAAACCCATCTTGATGCAGATCGGCGAGATCGCCTTTTCCACCGCGGCGATGATGGGTGAATCCTGCGTGAAGTGGTTGAGCAGCACGAGTCGACCCCCCGGCCGTGAAACCCGCACCATCTCGCTCATGAGCTTGCGGTAATCGGGAACTGCGGTCACAACATAAGCCGCTATGACGAGGTCGAATGAATTTTCGGCGAACGTCATGTTGCCGGCATCCATTCTCTGCAGCTTCACATTGGTAAGCTGGTGTTCTTTCACCCGCGCAGCTGCCTTCTCCAGCATCGGCTGCGATAAGTCGATCGCGGTCACGTCGCAATGGGCAGGGTACATGGGGAGGCAAAGCCCCGTACCGACGCCCACCTCGAGCACGCGTTCACCCGGATCTATTTTCAGGTTACGGACGACGGCCTCGCGAGAAGCCTGGAAGACCCGGCCGAATACGCGATCGTAAACTACCGCGTAATTCGAATAGACGCGTTCTATTTGTTCGGGATCGATCGGCATCAGGTCCGGTTCCGGTATCTTTCTTGGGGGCTCTAAGGTAGCAGAAACGGTTCCCGGCACGAAATCAGCCGCACGCCGCCACAACTGCGGGTCTCTTATGCTGCAAACCTAGTGCCCAGCCGCAGCAGTACGCGAGCATGCCGCTCGCTCTGTATTCGTAGCGTGCGCCGCCCTACCGCTTGCTTCCCAGCATTGTCCCGCGGCACCGGCGGGTGCCACAGAAGCAAGCATGGGCTTTCTTGACCGCCGGCGTGTGCCGCTCCTCGAGCACGAGGTTGTAGTCGTACGTGAGCTCGCCGCCGGCCGGGACCTTTTTCGTGGTCTCGATGAAAATACGGCCGTCTTCCTCGATCGCTTCGCAGTTCGGCGAACACGAGTGATTGATGAAGCGCGCCGAGTTTCCCCAGCGCGTCGCGTCGATCACCGTTTTGTCATCCACGGAAAACAACATCGTATGCGGCGAGTGCTCGTGCTCTGCGGCATAGCGCCGGTCCGCTTCTCGATGCGTGATGCGCTCGCCGATGTACTCCATCAGCCTCGTGCCTTTGGGTATGTTGACCAGGGCGAACACACCACGGCCATGGATGCCCGATCGACGAACGATATAACGTCGTCCGGATGTTTCAATGGAAGAAAACATGGGTCTTTAGAATTACGAAACAGAAAGAGGCGCCGCTGCACACATCGGAACTGCATATCAATCACGGCATCCTCGGAATGCGCATTGTAACCTTCGCTGCGAGAAAATCGAAGTCGCAACCGCGATCAGCTTGCTGCACGGTGTCGAAGAAAAGCTTGCGGTACCCGCGATTGTCTTCAGCACCTGCCGCAGGTGCTCTCCATTGCTTGCGCCGTAAAGTCAGCTCCGCTTCATCGACCAGAAGCTCCAGGCGTCGATGCGGCACATCGAGACGTATGCGATCGCCATTCCTGACGAGCGCGAGCGGCCCCCCGATCGCGGACTCGGGCGCAACGTGAAGGACAATCGAGCCGAAAGCAGTGCCGCTCATGCGTGCATCGGAAATGCGCACCATATCCTTCACGCCCTGCTGGGCGAGCTTGCGCGGAATCGGTATGTAGCCTGCTTCGGGCATGCCAGGCGCGCCCTTGGGACCGGCGTTCTTCAAAACGAGCACGTCGTCGGCGTTTACATCGAGTTGAGGGTCGTCGATGCGGTCCGCAAGGTCATCGAGCGACTCGAATACGACCGCGCGACCCGTATGACTCATCAGCTTTTCGCTCGCTGCGGATTGCTTGATGATGGCACCGTCCGGCGCCAGATTGCCTCGCAGCACCGCGATTCCGCCTTCCTTGAACACAGGATCGCGCAAAGGCTTCACGACTTCCTGCTTCTCGGGGGCCCTCACCTCGGCAAGGTTTTGCTCGAGTGTTTTGCCCGTGACAGTCAGCGCCTTGCCGTGCAGCAAAGGCTTGAGCTCGCGCAGTATGGTCGCGAGACCGCCGGCGTTGTACAGGTCTTCCATGTAATGCTGGCCGGTCGGCTTCAAGTCGACAAGGACCGGCGTCTCACGGCCCATCCGGTCGAAAGAATCGAGATCGACGGCAAGGCCGAGCCGCCCCGCTATCGCCGTTAGATGCACTATCGCATTGGTGGAGCCCCCGACAGCAAGCAACACCCGCAACGCGTTCTCGATCGCTTCGGGCGTCATGATGCGATCGGGCGTGAGACGCTCCTTCGCCAGCGCCACCGCACGTGCACCCGTCGCTTCGGCATTGCGCATACGTTCGGCGAACACTGCCGGTATGGCGGCGCCACCGGGCAGCATCATACCCATAGCCTCCGCACACAGAGCCATAGTGCTGGCGGTGCCCATCACCATGCATGTTCCTGCGGTGGGACACAGCTTCGAGTTCACCTCGTTGATCTCATGGTCGTCGATTTCGCTGGCACGGTAGCGGGCCCAGAACCGGCGGCAATCCGTGCAGGCGCCGAGGCGCTCACCTTTGTGGTTGCCCGTCAGCATCGGGCCGGTCACCATCAGTATCGCTGGCACATTCGCACTGGCGGCACCCATGAGTAACGCTGGGACCGTCTTGTCGCAGCCCCCGATCAGCACGACGGAATCGATCGGCTGCGCGCGTATCATTTCCTCCGCATCGATGGCCATGAGGTTGCGCAAGTACATGCTGGTCGGATACGCAAATGACTCGTGAAGCGTGATCGTGGGGAACTCGACCGGCAGCCCGCCGGCGAGCATCACGCCGCGCTTCACGGCTTCGATGAGCTCGGGCACGGTGCGGTGACATGCATTGAAGCCGCTATACGTGTTCGTAATGCCGATGATCGGACGCTCGAGCGCGTCATCCGTATAACCCATCGCCTTGATGAACGCGCGCCTGAGGAACAGCGAAAACTCTTCGTCACCATACGCGGTGAGGTTGCGGCGCATGCCGCGCTTTGGAGTGCTCACGAAAGTTTGCCTTCGGGGGTCACGATGGGAGGCTCCGGACGATAGCGCACGCGTTAGCACTGCGCAAGCACACGCGATGCTCATTCACTTGCCGATAAACCTGATCGTTCGCGCCTTGCCGCAGCCGGCGTTGACGGCGCGCGAGCGGCGCTCCTAGAATCGGCTCGCAATTACGATAAACCCTTCCGTTTCAGGATCTATTCATGGCTCAGAAAACGACGCTCGGCAGACTGCCTCGAGAAGCAATCCGCATGCTCGACATTCCGCGTCTGCCGAAAGACATGATCGAAAGCTTCAAGGCGCTCGTCGATCTGACCGGGACTCTGTCCGATGCAATGGACGAGCTCGGCATCGTCGGCGTTGTTCCGGCATATCTGCTCCCCCCGGTCAATACAGGCACGCGTATCGTCGGCGCAGCACTGACTGTGCGCAACATTCAACGCACGGCTCAGATCCACAGGGCCGCGCTCGACAAAAGCAACACGCAGGGCGAAAGCGAGGCGCACAATCTCGCCGAAGCAGGCGACGTTCTGGTCATCGAAGGCGTCATGGGCTGCTCGAACATGGGGGGGCAATCCGCAACGGTCGCAATGCGCCAGGGTTTCGTCGGCGCGATCGTCGATGGGACAGTGCGCGATCCGGAACAATATCGCGGCATGGGTTGGCCCGTGTGGTGCCGCGGCTTCACGCCGATCACCGGCAAGTATCGTATGCAGACCGTCGAAGTTAACGGGAAAGTGCAGATGTGTGGTGTACAGGTGAGCCCGGGCGATCTCGTGTGCGCCGACGAAGCCGGAGTTTGTTTCGTGCCTCGGGAACACGCGGCCGCGGTACTCGAAGCGGCGCGCAAAATCGACGCGGGTGATACCAAGCGCAAAAAGGATATCGACGCAGGCACGTCCGTCGCGGATCTCATGACGCGGAAGTACAAAACGTAGTTCGCGAAACCGATCCAAGTCAGAGTGGTAGGCCGCTTTAACTTAGCGGCGATAGCCGCATAAGGGCGCCTTGCGCGCGGCGCTCCATTCGACAGAGCTCAGGGCAGGCTTCGACTGCGCCGTTCATACGTTCGTCCTGAGCGCGCGCTGCGCACGGTCGAAGGATGAAACGCCCTTCGACATCGGCGCCGAGCGCCTGCTCAGGAAACGTCTTGCTCAGGATAAACTGCGCGAAGGAGCGGAGTGGAAATTGTATCCAGCAGCCAAAGCCGCTTAAGCGCGCCGTTGCGCCCGTAGCGTAAGCGAAGGAGCGGAGTGGAACTTTATGCAGCCGACCAATCTACTTTTCATAATGTCCGACGAGCACAACAAGCACGTGCTCGGATGCTATGGACATCCGACGATCCGCACCCCGAATTTCGATACGCTTGCGGCGCGCGGCACCCGTTTCACCGACGCCTATACGAATTCCCCGATCTGCGTGCCCGCGCGTGCGAGTTTCGCAACCGGCCAGTACGTCAACCAGACCCGGTACTGGGACAACGCAATCGCTTACGACGGCCGGATTCCGACGTGGGGCCACAGGCTGATGGCGCAGGGCCATCACGTCACATCGATCGGCAAACTGCACTATGTCGACTCGGATCCGAAGCGCAATGGCTTCGATGAAGAGGTGCTACCGCTGCATATCGTCAACGGCGTCGGCGACCTGCTCGGCTTGATTCGAGACGAGCTTCCGCGCCGGCAGGGCTCGACTAAGTTGGGACCTGAAGCGGGCCCGGGCGAATCGGAATATACGCACTACGATCGGGCGATCGCTGACGAAGCCGTGAAATGGCTGAGTAACGCATCCCAATATCGCGACAAGCCGTGGGCGCTGTACGTCGGGTTCGTGTCGCCTCATTTTCCGTTGATTGCGCCGCCCGAGTTCTACGCGATGTATCCGGAAAATCAGGTGCCGTGGCCCGGGATGTACAACGCTGGCGAAAGGCCCCAGCATCCTTTCATAGATGCAATGCGAAAGTGTTTGTGCTTCGATGAGCCATTCGACGAAGCGATGGTGCGCCGAGCAATCGCCGCTTACATGGGGCTTGTGTCATTCCTCGACGATAACGTCGGGAAGATCCTGCGCGCGCTCGAGAGAAACGGGCTCGCTGAAAGCACGCGAGTCGTGTACGCGACCGACCATGGAGACAACCTTGGTACACGAGGGCTATGGGGCAAATCGACCCTGTACGAGGAATCCGCCGGAATCCCGCTCCTCATGGCAGGGCCAGACGTGCCGGTACTGAACGTCTGCGCCACGCCCGTCTCGCTGGTCGATGGTTTTCCGACGTTCATACACGCGCTTGGTGCAACGACCGACGCGCGCGACGCGCACCTGCCCGGCCACTCGCTCCTCGACATCGCCCAAGGTTTCGTGCCGAAACGAACGATACTGTCGGAGTATCACGCGACGGGCGCACTCACCGGCTCGTACATGATTCGTCACGGGAAGTACAAATACATCTACTATGTCGGCCTGCCGCCGATGCTCTTCGATCTCGAATCCGATCCTAAGGAGCGCGACGATCTGGGACGCAACCCGGCATTTGCGAGCGTAAGAACCGAATGCGAAGCGCGCCTTCGCAGCATCGTCGACCCTGAAGCGGCCAACAAGCAGGCGCGTTCGGACCAGCGACAATATATAGAAAAATATGGCGGCAGGGAGGCGATACTCAAGCGCGGCACGTTCCGCTACTCGCCGCCGCCGGGCACCAAGGCGGCATACTATTAAATGCCGACCAGCGTGATCCGCTCGAAGAGATGATTCAAAAGCAGTAAACAAAGGGACGCTAAGGAAGAAGCAAGGACGCCAAGGAGCACTGAGTATTCGGATTCCTTTGCGCCAGAATGACTCTAGATACGCTCTGCGTGATCTGTGCTGTTGGCAGGGCAAAATTGTTCGTTACTTTGCGTCCTTGCTTCTTCCTTGGCGTCCCTGGCGTTGAGGCTTTTGTCTTACCCGCTGACGCTAAAGAATGCTCCCCACCCGCATCCACTTCATCACGTACAACATCTGGAACACCGAGCGGTGGGCGTTTCGCGAGCCTGCGCTTCGCAAGTTCCTCGAGGTATTCAACCCGGACGTGTTGTGTCTCCAGGAGCTGCGGCGCCAATCGCAACAACTGATCGACGAGGCGCTGCCCAATCATGAACGCGTCAGAGACCGGTTCGTCGGATGGACGAGCGAGAGCAACATCTATTGGCGAGAAGCGATGTTTGCCGAAGTCGAGCATGGGGCCGAAGACGTCGGCATCAAGGAAGCGGGTCATCGTCGCCTGTTCTGGGTACGTCTGAATGTGAAAGAGCTCGACAGCTCGATCCTGGTCGGGACTGCTCACCTCACGCACCAGCGGCATCCAGCGGAAAGCGCAACCGGCGTGTCTCCCCGCGTTGCCGAGGCACGACGTATCGTGCAGGAGCTCAAGCGTCTCAACCGCAAACGCGAACCCCTTTTTTTCATGGGAGACATGAACGATCCGGTGCACCCGCCGTCGATTTTGCATCAGGCCGGTTACCCCAGCTGCTTCGCAGCGCTGGGACTGCAGCCTCCGACCACCTTCAAGGCTTACCCGACAGCGAACGTGCAGCCCAGAAGACCCGTGATGAATCAATGTATCGACTGGCTGGTCGCCAGCCGCGAAGCACGTGCCGTTTGCGCTTCAGTGCCTCAGTTCTATCTCGACGACTCGGCACCTTCAGATCACTGGCCGGTTCAAGCGGTCTATGAGATCTGAATATGACCCTCACCGAGCTCCGCTACATTGTTGCCCTTGCACGCGAACGCCACTTCGGGCGCGCCGCGGAAAAGTGCTTCGTAAGTCAGCCAACCCTGTCCGTGGCCGTGAAGAAACTCGAAGACGAGCTGGGCGTCGCGCTGTTCGAGCGCGGCGGCAGCGAAGTCAGCGTGACACCGGTCGGCAGGCGGATCGTGGAGCAGGCGCAACGGGTATTGGAAGAAGCCACAACGATCAAGCACATGGCCGAGCAAGGCAAGGACGAGCTTGCGGGACCGTTGCGCTTTGGTGCGATCTACACGATAGGGCCGTACCTGATGCCGCAGCTCATTCCTTTGTTGCACAAGCGTTCGCCCCGCATGCCGCTCCTCATTCAGGAGAACTACACGGTCCGTCTCGCTGAGCTGCTCAAAACGGGCGAGCTCGATGTGGTCGCACTTTCGCTGCCCTTCGCCGAGCCCGGCATCGTGACGCAGGCGGTTTACGACGAACCTTTTCGTGTGCTCATGCCTGCTGACCACCCCTGGGCTCGCAAAAGCCGCATACCCGCTACCGATTTATGCCGCGAAAACCTGCTTCTGCTCTCGACGGGAAACTGCTTTCGAGAACAGGTCTTGCAAACGTGTGCAGGGGTTGAGCGCGCCACGAACGACAGCATGCAGCAGAGCCTCGAAGGGAGCTCTCTCGAAACGATACGGCAAATGGTCGCATCGGGAGTGGGAATTACCGTGCTGCCTTCGGCTGCAGCGGAAGGCCGCACGATCGATACCCGCCTGACCGCCGTGCGCCCGTTTGCATCGCCTGTTCCGAGCAGGCGCGTAGCGCTCGCTTGGCGCCGAAGCTTCCCGCGTCCCCGTGCGATCGAGGTCGTTCGGCAAGCCATCCTGGCGTGCAAGTTGGCGGGTGTGACGCTGCTACCCAACGCAACCTCCTTGCCGGCCGGCTGAACGA
>JAQGNH010000574.1 GCA_028291945.1 Betaproteobacteria bacterium | reverse complement strand
GTCGCCGTGAAGTCCCTGCTGTTGCTGCCGTTCTTCACCGTTCCGCTGAATGTGTCCCCGCTGACCTTTCCAGCATATTGCGAATTGCCGGCTGTGAAGGTGACCTGATCGCCATGGAGTCTGCCCTTGCTGATCTCGTTCGCGCCCAGCGACCCGGAGAAGTTCTGAAATGTCTGTTTGACCGTGAGCTCACCGTCGGGGAGCTTCCACTTGCCTTCGACTTTGGCGGGCACGATCCAAAGGTAAGCGGTGCAATAGGCGGTGCAGCCTTCTTTTTCACTCACGTTCTGCGTCTGGTCAGCCTGCCAGTCACCCATCGTGAACGAATTGGAGACAACGCGCGTACCCGGTTTCATGTCGAGGATCTTCGGGCGAAGCTTCACGTTCAGCTCGGGCAGCAGAAATAACGTGATGACCGTGGCCTTCGAGAAGTCGGTTTCGAAAATATCTCCCTGGACGAATTGTGCTTTATCGCCGATGCCATCCTTCTGAGCGTTGCGCTTCGAGAGCGCAACCATGTTCGGGTTGTACTCGACGCCAGTCGCTTTCGCGCCGCGCCTCGCCGCAGTGATTACGGTGCGCCCATCGCCCGAGCCTAGATCGTACAGGACATCGTTCGCCGTCACTTTTGCCATGTCGAGCATTCTGTTGACCAGCGCCTGCGACGTTGGAACCCATACGACGTCCTTGCCCTCCTGCCCTACGCTGGGCTGAAACTCTGCATCCTTCTTGGCAGTCTGGGCCTGCGCATACCCGGCCCCCGCGAAAAAGGAAAGAAATGAAATCAATACGACACGTCGGAGCAGAAGCGATGCTTGCATATTGGACCCTCAGAGAGATGGCACGAGCTGAAAACGCGACATCATAACCGATCGGATGCATATTGGAATGCACCCGAAGGTGGCTCGAGCGGTGAGGTACGAGACTTGCGGTTGCTGCTTACGCGGGACGGGTGACTGTATACATTGCCCAGTCGAAATCGTCGCCTGCATCCACCATGCGGGTCGGTGACATCGTGTACTTGGCACCCTTGATAGTCATCTCAGCGTTCGTGCCGGGGTTGAAGCGCCCTGCACGCATGAGCATTCCCACTTCGCCGTCGCTGTCAGGTGAATTGGAAAGGAGCACGGCAAGCTCGGGGTCGCGGCCTACGCCGTGCGCGATTCGAACGACATGCACCGCGCGGGAAATCACTTCGATGCCGACGTGGTACTGCCGTTGCTCATCGCGCATGACCCGGCGCACCAGTGCGACGCCCCAAAGCTGAGTCCCCTCGACTTGCACGCCTATCAGCTCGCCTACCCGCACCCAATCGGTCGTCGCTGCGGGGACGAGTGCGCCATAACCATTATCGCTGACATTTTCCACGACCCAGCTCTCGGCGCTGGTCGCGCTGAAGTTTAGCGCGTCGCTGTCGTCGCGCTCGAGCTCGTCGAGAAGCTGAAAGTAACCGGGGACCACTGTGATGCGACCGGTGGTCGGCCGCCGCTCCGAAACTCGTGCGGGCGGCTCCTCGGACCAGTACAGACACAGATGCCTGAACACGCTCAGCACCATTTCTCCGAGATAAGTTGCACCGAGGTTCACATCCGACGGAAGCGTTCCGGTTTTTTCCAGCACGGGAATGATGCGCGAGAGCTTTGCGGCCGCATCGCCGGGGCTGAAGTAATACAGGTTGTCGGCCACTGCCTGCGCGGCGAACATGCGTACCGGGCGTTTATCCCGCGACGGGTCGAAACAATAAATCGCGCCGGCAAAGGGTTCCTTCTGGACCTGAAATGAGTTTGCGACGAAAGCGACTGTCCGCTCCGCGATATCCTGCTTGACCGGCGAGAGGACATCGGCGCTCGACGCCCACAGCATCATCATCTTCAGATATTCCTGCTGAACCGTGCCGGAGCCCTGCACACCAGGATAGATAGTGAGAGGTGCACTGATGAAACCTCCCGCTTCCGCATACCGGTACAGCTCACCGATCGAGGCCCACAGGCGGGGTTCGATAGGCGCATAGCGCAGCATCGTCCACTTGACCTGCAACGCCAGCGCGCGAATTGCGCGGGCGACAATGACCGGCATGTGCTTTTTCATGCCCGCCGTCGTAATGGGTGAAGTCTCCTGCTGCCGTACGCAGAAGAGATAGATCTCGCCGAGTGCTTTGGAGAACTTGAATCCGCAGCTCCACAACCGGTTTTCCTGAAGCTTCTGTTGCCGTTGCATCGCCAGGTAATCCTGTACGATCTTCCGGTGAGGATTCTTTGCGGCGACGTCGAGCAGGTCGACGACTTCGAACAGGCGGTCCAGCTTGAAGGCTTCCACACCGCTCAGCGATTCGAGCCAGTGGGTAATCTCTTCGAGCGCCTTGACGCTGTCGGACGTCGGCAGGTCGGCGATCACCGCTTGTACTTCCTTGATATCCGCAAACGGGTGATCCACCTTGCTTCCGGTTATCCAATTCAGCACGTGTCCCCCTCGCGTTGCGACGCTTTTGATTCTGGCTGCGAATTCTAAGATGCCACCCTGGGGCGCGGTAGTGTCAAAGAGCCTTGTTATCAATGGTTTTGTCTTCAGGCCGCAGGTGTTTCTTTAACTTTCAGCGCCACTGCCCGTCCGCGACTTACGTCGATGCGCATGAGGATGCCGATGCCCGCTATGAAATAGGCTCCGGTCAGCAGGATCGCGAGGCGATGATCGCCGCCCGAAAGCCAGGTCACCAGGCCATACGTGACTGGTCCCAGAATCGCGGAAAATTTAACGGAAAGGCCCCAAAGACCAAAAAACTCGGCGCTGCGTGATAGGGGGCTGAGATAACCCACCAAAGCGCGCCCCGCCGACTGACTCGCGCCCAGGCAAAGTCCAACCAGATTCGCAGCTACCCAAAAAAGGAGGGGGCCGTGCGCAAGCCACGCGAGCAACACGGCCGCAATCCAGCCCAACAGCGTCACCGCGATCGTGCGGACATGCCCGAGGCGATCCTGCACGTGACCGAATAGAAATGCGCCTAGTGCTGCGGTTATGTTGACGACGAGGATCAACGCGAGTGTCTCCTTGGTCGTAAAGCCCATCGCCTGCTGCGCGTAAATCGCGGCGAGCGCGACCACCGCCTGAATGCCGGCCTGATAGAAAACGATACAAATCAGGAAACGCCGCAGGTCCCTATAACGAGATGCGTCACGCAATGTCTCTCGCAGTCGCGCGACCGACTGTTTCAGGTAATTGCCCGACTGACCTGCGGCGGGAGAGCGTTCACGCAGGAAGAGGAACGTTGGCAGACTCGCCGCCGCGAACAACGCGGCAGTAATGGCCATGGTGATCGGCACGAAGTCGGCAGCGCTCAGGCCGCGGGCCTGAGCCCAGCTCACGTAAGCGAGGCAACAGCCGAGACTCACCAGTCCGCCAAGATAACCCAGGCTCCACCCCCAACCCGATACACGACCCATGCCTTCGCCACGGGCGATTTCGGGCAAAAACGCGGCGATCAGATTCTCGCCGGTCCCGAAGAAGAAATTCGACAGGATGATGAGCAAAACGGCAAGCCAGAGATCGCCCGGCCGGACAAGCGCGAGAGCCGCAGTGAACGCGATACAGCCCACGGTCGTCACGACCAGCAGCTTTTTCTTCGCAGCTCGGGCATCCGCGTAGGCGCCTATTACCGGCGCAGTCACAATGATCAGCGCATACGAAACGGCGAGCGCGCAGGTCCAGGCAAACGTCGCCCATGGCGCGTTGCGCGCGACTTCCGCAACGAAGTAAGCATTGAACACCGCTGTTATGACGACGGTCGTGTAGCCTGAATTGGCGAAGTCGTACATCGCCCACGACCAGACTTCGAGCGGGTGGACGCCTTCGGCTAGGCTCGCGCCCCGCTCAGACTCCACGAGACATTTCAGATGTCATTGCGCAGAACGAAGTCACCATCCCACACAACGAGCAGCTCATCATCGTTGGACGTCTTCTTCGCAGTAAATGCGAAGTCACCTGCGAGGCGTCCAGGACTGGCGTATATGCCACTCAGATTGAAAATGAAGAATGGTGAGGTCACGTTGTTTGTGGAGTAGGTATCACCCTGCGCTCCGCCGACGCGATCGCCCGGCACGTCGATTCTGTCGAGCGCCATGGGACCGGTCGCTTGCACCTGCGATGCGTTGAAGACAAACATTAACAGATTGTACACGGCGATATTGAGTGCACCCGCGGCGGACAAACCTGCGTCCACCGAATGCGGGTGGTGGTACGTCACATTGCCGTTTGCATCAGCCACAGCCTCGACCAGGTCCCGCGTCTCGTACCGCACTTCAGGCACCGTGTTGCACGCCGCGAACAAATCGAAAGTGAAACCGACGTTTACCGGGCCGCCGCCGATCGTACGTGGGTACAGACCTGTCCTGAACACATCTAATAGCTGGGCTTCGTCGAAGCTCGATTGTTCGCAGCGGTTATTGAACTGGATCATCACCGGATAAGTGCCGTCCGCCGCCTTGCGGAGCTTCACGTATCTGAAATTGAATGACTCTGCCTGCGCGATGGCACCGGGGACCTGACTGCCGCCGGGTGAAGAGCATCCAGCGATGACGATCGTCAACACGAGAAGCGGAACGATGGAGTCCCGAAAAGTAGGCATGGCGGACCTCCTTGCTGTGCATCGCACGTCTTTCAGGATGGCTAGCCGATCTGCAACGGTCTTGCACGCGCATTGACGACTGCGGTCTTTACCCTCGCTCTGCAGGTTCGCTTTCGATGTAGCGCCTGAGCAGCCGATTCTCCATGCGGGTTTCCTTGATGAGCGCCTTGGCGACGTCATGAAATGAAATGATGCCGATCAGCTTGTCCGCGTCCTTGACCGGCAGGTAGCGAACGTGGTGTTCGGTCATGACTTCGCGCAGCTCGTCTATTGTATCGGCCGGTCTGCCGCAGATCGGGTCGCGCACCATCACATCCTGCGCTGTCATCTCAACGAGGCTGCCACCAGTACCGTCGAGCGCCTGGAGCACCTCGCGAAACGTGAGCATGCCGGACATCCGTCCCCTATCGATCACGACGAGTGAACCGATGTCATGTTCGACCATGAGTGCGACGGCCGCGGTCAAGGCGGCTGCGCTTTCGACACTGTAGATCGTCCCGCCTTTGAGGTTGAGGATGTCGCGGATCAACATGGTTACCTCCGGCCTGAATCGGCACGCCACAATAGTACGCCTCGTCCACGCCTTGGAAAAGCACAGATGCGCAACTGTCGCCCCGGGCACGCCGAATGCTCTTGGATCACCGACCGTGCGGCGTCTTTGCCGCGCGATGCGCTTGGAGGCACGCAATGAGCTTGAGCTTGAGCATAGGACCAGTGGTCTCGTTGATCGCCGGAATTCTGATCCTCGTGATACCGCGGCTGCTGAATTACATTATCGCGCTGTACCTGATCATCATCGGCATCCTCGGGCTGATGGGGACTGGACCGAGTGCGCGCGCGGACGCGACCGATTTTCCCCCTGCCGCCGTGCACGACATCGTGCCCGAACAGGTCGGTCGCACGATCGGGATTTGAGTGGGCGCACTGCGCCTAGAGAGGCTCGGTTTCGCCTTGAGTAGGGCGCCACACCAGTAACCGCTTTTCCGCGACCGAGACGAATCCGTCGAGGGCGAGCGCAAAAGCGGTTAGAACGAGAATGCCGGCGAAAACGGTGTTGATGTCGAACACAGCTTCGGCCTGAAGTATGAGGTAACCCACCCCGGCTGCGGAGCCCAGGTACTCGCCTACGACCGCGCCTACGAAGGCCATCCCGATCGCCGTATGAAGGCTGGAAAATACCCAACTCGTCGCTGAGGGCAGGTACACCGTTCGCAGTAGATCTCGCGAATTCGCTCCGAGCATGCGCGCATTCGCGAGCACGACCGGGCTCACTTCTTTAACGCCCTGGTAAACGTTGAAGAAAACGATGAAAAACACGAGCGTGACACCGAGCGCAACCTTGGACCAGATGCCGAGGCCGAACCAGACTGCAAAAATCGGCGCGAGTATGACGCGTGGCATGGAGTTCGCCGCTTTGATGTAGGGGTCGAGCAGCGCCGAAGCCGTAGGTGATAGGGCAAGCCACAGTCCAATCCCCAGCCCGAGCACCGTCCCCACGATAAAGGCGAGCAAGGTCTCGATCAGTGTAATGCCCAGGTGCGCGTAGATTTTTCCAGACGCAAACCAGTCCCATGTCTTCTCGAGGACGGCGATCGGCCGGCCGAAGAAAAATGGCGGAAGAATTTCGGTGGTGGTAAGCACGTGCCAGACAAGGAACACTGCGACGAGCAGTAGCACCTGGTAGAAGCGGAGCTTCATCGTCGGGAACCCTCGCCGTCGTCAGCGGTCAGCGGTCGAAGAACGAAAATAAGCGTGCATATCGATTCAACTTTTGACTCCAGCGTTATTCACAATTGCTACGCCTCCATTCGCCGTCCACGGCTGACGTCTGACCGCTGACGACT
>JAQGNH010000285.1 GCA_028291945.1 Betaproteobacteria bacterium | reverse complement strand
TGATAGTCATCTACTGCGCTGTAACTGCCCCAAACCTGTACCGCGTTCGCGCAACGACCTGCACGCCGCACTGAAGCATCTACTGCGCGTGCTGCGCGCTAACGCGGTTATTGCCGAATGCGCACAGCCGATGAGTCCGGTCGACGAAGAGCTATGCTGCTTCGACGACCGCGCAGTTACCGAGGAAGCCAAGCCCGGCTCACCGTGGTCTGCCTCAATGTCTGGGAGCATGACTTTGCTGGACAGGAGCAAGTCAGGGAGCTGGCTTGTCCCTCGGCAGAATAAGCGAAGCTCCGGCCAATTCGACCGGAAGAATTTCGAACAACAAGTGGGTGTTGACCGCACCGGATTTGTTGATGACGCGGTGGCTGATGTCGCCCGTTTCGAAGAAGTAATCGCCGGCCCGGTAGGTATGGGTCATCTGGGGCATGATGTATTCCATCTCACCAACGGTCATCTGGCGGATGCCCGGCCCGACGTGGTTATGGTCACCCACGTGTCCTCCCGCCGCGATAGAAATCTCCGTGATACGCATCTTGTACTTGCCTTTCAGCTCGGCGAGATGTCCCCCGTCGATCGGTGCCTCATAGACGATCCGGGCGGTCACCCCCTTAGTATCGACCTTCAACTGCTCAGCCCCAGTTGCGAAGTCCATAAGACTTGTGAAGCAGAACAACGTCGCAGCAATGCGAAATCCGGTAGCCATGGCTTCTCCTTCCGTGCTCAGGTGAACAAGAAACGACGAAAATGCGAGCCCAGTCTAGGCGCGGGGAAAGCCCGTTCAAGTATCAAATCTGTAGTTGATCGTCCCGTGTCAGCATGCCTAGACTGTTGCGCGAGTAAGCCAAGGGGGGAATCTATGATTCGATACGGCCAGTATTGCCCGATCGCAAAGGCGCTCGAATTGCTCGCCGAACGCTGGACGCTTCTTCTCGTTCGCGAGTTGCTCATGGGCAGTCGGCGTTTCAATGACTTGCGCCGTGGCGTTCCTCTTATGGGCCCGTCGATAATGTCGCAGCGCCTGAAAGCGCTGGCAGACGGCGGCATTATCGTGCGCGAGCATGATCCCACCAGACATTGCTACGAATACCGCCTGACTGACGCCGGTGAGGAATTGAGGCCCCTGCTGATGCAACTCGGTACGTGGGGGCAGCGCTGGTCGCGAAGCAAAATGAACACGGACGATCTCGATGCCAGTTTTTTAATGTGGGACGTTCGGCGCAACCTGCAGGTCGACAAACTGCCTCGAGAGCGGGTAATCATCCATTTCGAGTTTTCCGACGCAAAAAAGGGAATGAGGCAGTGGTGGCTCATTGTCGATGAGGGGCAGGTGGACTTGTGTCTAGAAGATCCCGGTCATGAGGTCGATGTCTCCGTGAGCACCGGACTACGAACCATGACGCAGGTTTGGATGGGAGATATATCGCTCGCGCAGGCCCGCGGAAAAGGGCTGCTGAGCGTTTCCGGTCCGGCCCGGCTGATTCGCAGTGTCGGGAGTTGGTTGGGCGCCAGTCCATTCGCTGATGTTGCGCCCGCGCGATCGCACGTGGCAGCAACGACCTAGCCTGCTCCGCAGAATCTGGGGCTTAGAGAGCGACACCTGACCTGGTGTTAAGCATCGGGCCGCGAAGATGGTTGATGATGCCACCGCGCTTGCGGCGAGGGCCGTCCGGCAGGAAGTTCCGCTTCTGGACCCGTTGCTGCCTGTCGTGTGCGTGGGACGCGGACCTTGGCGGACTTCGCTGAAAGGCCAAAGGCGGCCACTTAGAATCCGATCGAAATGAGCTTCTGACGCCGCCGGCATGCTCTCACACGACGTTACCGGCGGCGACTTTTCGAGAGGCTTAACTCGCCACCAGGTCTCTTACACCTTTGGCGGCCTTTTCGATCAGCGCGGCCACCGCTTCCGGCTTCGAAACGTACACCGCGTGGCTGCCCTTGACCTCGACCACCGTCGAGCCAGCACGCTTGGACATGAAATGCTGGGCTGGGGGAGGAATCATCTTGTCTTCGGTCGCGATCAGATACCAGCTCGGCTTGGTCTTCCAAGCGGGTTGGCTGATGGTGCCCGTGAGCGCCTCCACGCCCCAGGGAACCTGGGAGTTGGCCATGAACTCGGCCTTTTCTTTCTCCACATCCGCCGCGAAGGCGGCGGCGAACTTCGTCCTGTCGAGGAACAGAAAGCCGTCCTGCGGCGGCAATATCGGCGGGACGGGTGCGCCGGGCGGCGGATCTTTGATGAGCGCGGCCACGGACTCTCCTTTGTCCGGAGCGAAAGCCGCGACATAGACAAGCGCCGCCACGCTCGGATCGTTGCCGGCCTCGGTGACCACCACCCCGCCATACGAGTGGCCAACAAGGACGACGGGCCCGTTCTGCGCCGCGAGGACGCGCTTCGTGGCCACGACGTCGTCGGCGAGCGATGTCGTTGGATTCTGAACGATGCTTACGTTGTAGCCGTCTTTCTTCAGGATCTTGTAGGTGTCTTCCCAGCCGGAGCCGTCCACGAAGCCGCCGTGGACGAGAACGACTGCCGGTAACGCCGCAGTAGTAGCGATTTCTGCCATGATGATTCCTTTCTCCAATAAGCGCTCACAATGAGCGACGCGGATATGATTCCCGCGAGCAGTCGGCGCGTTATCCGTTCTGCGCCGCCTTACCCGAAAATTGCGACGGTAGGCTTGGCAGCCACGGAATTCGCGAGCGATCGCCGCAGGCTGCTCGCAGCCAAACTAAGCGCCTCGCTCGTAGCTGGTTTATGTCGGGAATCTAAAACCGCGTTACGCCTGACATATGTCGGCTTCTGGTCACTAGCGCTATCGAACGACGCTGTCCACGACGTCGCGGTACGGCCGCTGTTGGCCGCTAAGCGACCCAGCACCGCAGGTTGTGGAGTGCGAGGTCGCGCGCTTTATCGGAAAGCTGCAGACGAATCCGAATCGCGCAGATCTCCTTCAGCTTGAGCGGGCTTTTCTGCCGGATCAGCTTGCCTTTGTTCCAGGGCGTGCGCGCTCGAGTGTTGCGTCCATAACAGGCTCCTTTAATAATAGGAGCCGTCATTGTTTACCCAGCGGAACTGTCAGAAACCGATCCGCAGGGGACATTCGCCGTCACAAATCTACCGAATGGCAGGCGTCATCTGATTTGAAGTGGCGCGTGATGTTTAGTCTACGCCGCGACAGTGACGGCTTTCCCTATTTGCTCTCGCGGCGCGACGCCGGTCGTCATACCTTCGCGTGCGGGCTTCAGCGTCTTGGCCCACCATGACATGTGGTCGAGCAGCCTGTTGGCCGCCTGCGCCAGGTGCGGAAAGTCTTCGAAGGTCTTGCCCTGCTGCATGATGCCGAGGGATTCCACCATGCCAACGTGAACGGCATGGCTCACCGGCGCCATCTGCAGCTCGATGGCCACCAGCCGAAGCTGCTCGACCGCACGCGCCGCGCCCACGCCGCCATAGCCCACGAAGCCGATCGGCTTGCGGTTGAATTCCTTGTAGGCGTAGTCGAGCGCGTTCTTCAACACCGCGCTCGGGCCGTGGTTGTACTCGGGCGTCACGATGATCAAGCCGTCGAGTGTCGCGAGCTTGCCCGCCCACAGCCGTGCCGCCTCGTTATTGACCGGCCCATAGGCCGGCGACCGCGGCTCGTTGAAGAACGGCAGCGGGTGATCGCGCAGGTCGATCAGCTCGAAGGCAAGGTCGGTGCGCTGCTTGGCGATCTCGTAGATCCAGTGCGCGGGCTTTTCGCCGAAGCGGCCTTCTCGGGTTGAGCCGATCACGATGCCGATGCGGGGTTGTTGCTCTTGGGTCATGGGGTACTCCTGCAATCTGGGGAGGAAAGGGTCAAGGAGGCGGATTGCTCTCGCATTGATCGATACGAACAATTTGTTCGTTGAGATATAGTAGGCTCTGTCGCCGATTTCACAAGGAGGCACTTTTATGGTCGATACGAACACTGCTGTTCGCGCCCCGGAAGCGTCCAACCCCCACGAGGCTTGCAAGGCGGTGGTCGAGACGCTCGCCCGTATCGGCGACAAGTGGACCGTGATGGTGGTGGCCGCCTTGTCGAAAGGACCGATCCGCTACAACGAGATCGGTCGTCGCGTCGAAGGGATTTCTCAGCGCATGCTCACGCTGACCCTGAAAGGCCTGGAGCAGGACGGGTTGGTCACCCGCACGATGTATCCAACGATTCCACCCCGCGTGGACTACGAGTTGACCGAGCTCGGGCGCAAGTTGATCGTGCCGTTGAAAGCGCTCTCTGAATGGGCGCGGGAAAACCGGCCGGCGATGCTGGCCGCACGCGAGGCGTTTCGGACAAGAGGACAGCACGGCTCGGCACGCACGCGCTTCACCGTCCCGAAATAGGCTAGTGCTCGCGGCGAACGATGTGAGCCAGGGTCTTCGAGAGTGCATAGCTGGGGGCGCAGCGCGGTGCCAGATGATCGAGCTGGGTATCGTCAATAAGCGCTTGAGAGCCAGTCTGAGACAAAACGC
>JAQGNH010000280.1 GCA_028291945.1 Betaproteobacteria bacterium | reverse complement strand
CCGACTACCTCGAGCGCAATAACCTGCTCGAGCCCCTAGACGCACTCGGGTTCAGCATCACGGGTTACGGCTGCATGACGTGCATGGGTAACTCGGGCCCGGTCGCGGATTCCATTGCCACAGCGATTGAAGAGAACGATTGCGCAGCGGTTGCAGTGCTGTCAGGCAATCGCAATTTCGAAGGGCGCATTCATCCTAACGCGAGAGCGAACTTCCTCGCCTCGCCTCCGCTCGTGGTCGCTTATGCGCTCGCCGGCTCGATACTCACGGACCTCACGCGCGATCCGCTGGGACACGATACGAGCGGTAACCCGGTCTACCTGCGTGACCTGTGGCCGGACACCGACGAGGTGCGCGCGATGATCGGCGCCACGTTGAAGCCAGAGCTCTACAAGGCGCGTTATGCAAGCGCCGAGGAAGGGACGGCCGAATGGCAGGCCATCCACGCCGTTCAAGGCACTACTTTCGGATGGCAAGAGTTCAGCACGTTCATACGCCGCCCGCCATTTTTCGACGGGATGGAGACGCAGCCGCAGCCCGTCAAAGACATTCGGCGCGCGCGCGTACTGGCAAAGTTCGGCGACATGCTGACCACCGATCACATCTCGCCGATCGGTGCGATCTCGCTGGGAACGCCGGCAGCTGATTATCTTCAGTCGCTCGGCATTGAACGCCGCGATTTCGTGAGCTACGCGTCACGGCGACTGAACCACGACGTCATGACGCGCGGGACATTCGCGAATATCCGCATTCGCAACGAGATGACGCCGAACATGGAAGGCGGATACACACGCCATATGCCGAGCGGATCGCAGATGACGATCTTCGATGCGGCCGAACGCTACCGGCACGAAGGCGTTCCGCTGGTTATCGTAGGCGGGTCCGAATACGGCGCCGGGTCGTCTCGCGACTGGGCTGCCAAAGGCACGCGGCTCCTCGGCGTGCAGGCGGTCATCGCCGAGTCGTTCGAGCGCATCCACCGCTCCAATCTCATCGGTATGGGCGTACTGCCGCTGCAGTTTGCCGGTGGCGTGAACCGCAAGACACTTGCGCTCGACGGCAGCGAGCTGTTCGATATCGCCGGTCTCGAAGGCGAGCTCACGCCGCGCATGACGCTCAAGTGCACGATCACGCGTGCGAGCGGCGATCAGGAATCCATCAACCTCGTGTCGCGGCTGGACACCGCTCAGGAGGTCGAATATTTCCGCCACGGCGGCCTTCTTCATTACGCCATCCGTCAACGCCTGAATCAGGAATCCCGTACATGAATGCGCGTCAGAAACTGAAGCAGCTCATATCCAGTCCCGGCTACGTCATCGCACCGGGCGCACACGACACGCTGACGGCACGCCTCGTACAGGTCGCCGGCTTCGAAGCCGTCTACCTCACCGGCGGCGGCTATTCACGCGCGAATGGTTATCCCGATATCGGTCTGCTCACGATGAGCGAGATCCTGCCGTGGATCGCGCGCACGGTCGAAGCCGTCGACATTCCGGTGATTGCAGACATGGATACCGGCTATGGCAACGCCGTCAATGTGGTGCGCAGCGTCCGCGAATATGAAAAGTCGGGCGTTGCCGCTTTCCACCTCGAAGACCAGATCTCGCCGAAAAAGTGCGGGCATTACGAAGGCAAGCAGCTCGTCAGCAAAGGCGAGATGGTGGGCAAGATCAAAGCCGCAGTCGACACGCGCCGTGATCCCGATATGATCATCATCGCGCGCACGGACTCGCGCGCAGTGGAAGGCCTCGACTCTGCCATCGACCGTATGAACGCGTACCTCGAAGCCGGCGCCGACGTCGGTTTCGTAGAAGCCCCGCAGAACGTTCAGGAGCTCGCCGCCATACCGAAGGCGATCAGTAAACCTGCGCTGGCGAACGTCTTCGAAGGCGGCAAAACGCCGCCACTGCCTGCGAAGCAATTGCGCGAGATGGGTTATCGGATCGGCATCTATCCTTCGCAGACACACCGCGCCGCCATCGCGGCGGCGAAAAAGGTGCTGGCCGTATTGAAGCGCGACGGCGATACCGAAGCGATCGAGCACGAGCTTGCGACGTTCAACGATCGCGAAGAGGCGGTGAACACAGCGCACTGGCGGGAAATCGAGCAGCGCTACCTGAAGGACGCATGAATGACTGTCTCGAAGATCAGGGAGTAGCGGTTGAGCTGGAAGCCGGAGGCCGACGAAATCGATCGGCGTTACGCAAACGCCGAGGCGCTCGGCGGTAAGGAGTCGATCAAGCGCCATCACCAGCAAGGACGGCTGACCGTGCGCGAGCGCATCGCGGCGCTCATCGATGCCGGATCGTTCCAGGAAGTCGGGAAACTCACCGGCAGCGCGAGCTACGACGCTGAAGGGAAATTGACGAATGTCACGCCGGCGCCGTACGTCATGGGACTCGGCAAACTCGACGGGCGGCCAGTCGCGATCGGCGGCGAAGACTTCACGATACGCGGCGGCACGAGCTGGGGCAGCCAGCGCCGCAAAGGCGGCCAGGGTGGATTCGTCGAGGACCTCGCGTTTCACTATCGAATTCCGCTCATCAATCTGATCGACGGTGCAGGCGGCAGCGTGACGTCAGCGAAGAAGCGCGGCTATTCCGTGTTTCCCGGCATTCACGGCTTCGAACGCTCCGTGGAACTGCTCGGCATCGTGCCGGTCGTCAGCGCCGTCATGGGCACGGCCGCCGGCGGGCCCGCGGGACGCGCGATACTTTCGCACTGGTCGATCATGGTGAAAGGAACGAGCCAGATTTTCGCGGCCGGGCCGCCGGTGGTCGAACGATCGCTCGGCGAGAAAGTCGACAAGGAAGCGCTGGGCGGTGCTCACATCGCCGTCGATGTCGCAGGCACGGTCGACAACGCGGCGCCCGACGAGAAGACGTGTTTCGATGCGATCAGGCGTTTTTTGTCGTATATGCCGCAGAACGTCTGGGAGCTGCCACCGTCCACCGCTGCGAGCGACGCGGCAGACCGGCGCGAAGAGGCGTTGCTGAGCATCGTGCCGCGCGATCGCCGCCAGCCTTACAACATGCGCAAGCTCGTCTCGCTCATAGTCGATCGCGATTCCATCTTCGAGATACAGCCCACATACGGCAAGTCCGTCATCACATGTCTTGCTCGCATGCGAGGCGACGTCGTAGGGGTTATCGCGAACAATCCGATGGTGCTCGGCGGCGCGATGGATGTGAAAGCGGCGAAGAAGCAGACGCACTTCATCGATCTTTGCGACACGTTTCACGTTCCGCTGATTTACTTCGTAGATGTGCCAGGGTTCATGGTGGGCAGCGCTGCCGAAGCCGCCGCCACGCTTCGCGAAGGCATGCGCACGGTGCATGCGGGACTGCAGGTCACGGTCCCCGTGCTGACCGTCGTCGTCCGCAAGTGCTATGGCATGGCCGGGATGGGCACGACGGACAAGAACGGTCTCGATCTGAAACTGGCGTGGCCGTCTGCTGAGTGGGGATCGCTGCCGATCGAAGGCGGCGTGGCAGCCGCGTATCGCCGCGAGATCCAAGGCGCTGACGATCCGAAGCAGCGACAGACCGAGATCGAGGAGGAGCTGCGACGCTACGCTTCCCCCGTGCTCACGGCGGAAGCCTTTGCTGTTGAAGACGTGATCGATCCGCGCGACACGCGTCGCTATCTCTGCCGCTTTCTGGAAGCGGTGCGCGGCAAGCTTGCGACATCTTTAGGGCCGAAGTATAAGAGCGGCGTCAGGCCGTAGTGCAATGATGAATGATGAATGATGGATGCGGAATGCCAAATGATGAACGATAGGAACGTTGCGGAACGTGGACGCCAGATTGTGTAGCCGCTTCTCCCTAGCTCGCAGCGATAACGACATAAAGGCGGATCGCAGAATGCAGAGGAGAACTTTCGTTGCACGCGTGCTCGTCGCGCTCATGCTGTGCCTCGCGGGGACAGCGCGTGCGGCTCAATCGGAGGTCGCCGAGTTTCGCGTGGCGCTGCAATACGGCATAGGCTATCTGCCGCTTGCGATCATGAAGCAGAACCAGTTGATCGAAAAGCATCTGAAGGCTGCAGGAATGAACCAGACCAAGGTCATCTGGTCGCAGCTCGGATCGGGACAGCCCATGAACGATGCGCTGCTATCCGGCAGCCTGCATATCGCATCCGGCGGCGTCGCGCCTTTTCTGATCCTGTGGGGGCGCACGCACGGCAACCTCAACGTCAAAGCGGTTGCCGCGCTCTCGTCGATGCCGATGTATCTCGTCACGAACAATCCCAACGTCAAAAGCATCCGCGACTTGACGGAGAAAGACCGCATTTCGATGGCCGGCGCAGGCACATCGATACAGACGATCGTCCTGCAGATGGCTGCCGCTAAAGAGTTTGGAGATGCGAACTACAACAAGTTCAGTACGCTGTATCGCAATCTGTCGCATCCTGACGGCCTCGCAGCGTTCCTGTCGGGCCAGGAAATCACTGCGTACTTCTCATCGCCCCCGTTCCAGTACCAGGCGCTCGAGAAGCCGGGTGTGCGGCGCATACTGAACTCATACGACATCACGGGCCCGGCGACTTTCCTCGTGCCTTGGGCTATGACCAAATTCCGCGATGAGAACCCGAAGACCTACCAGGCGTTCGTCAGTGCCTATCGTGAATCGGTCGACTGGATCAACGCAAACAAGCGCACGGCCGCGGAGGTTTACGTCAAGGAATCGAATGACAAGAGCGGTGCGGAGGCCATCCTCAAGATGTTGAACGATCCGGAGATCAAGATCACGATGACGCCGGAGAACACGCTGAAAGTCGCCGAATTCATGCAAAAGGTCGGCACGATCAAACCGAAGGCAGGCTCGTGGAAAGACCTGTTCTTTCCGGAAGTACACAACCTGCCCGGCAGCTAAGGAGACTTGTGTGGCAGAAAATCTCGATCATCTGAAGGACTGGATCGGCAAGACCGAAACCAAGCACGACGTTGCAACAGCGTGGCCGGTTGCGGCCATGGCGGCGACCTTCGACCGGGACGATCCGGAGCCGCGGGTGGGCGATGCTGTCGCTCCAGGCTGGCACTGGCTTTATTTTCTGGAAGCGAAACCTGCTTCCGAGCTTGGTGCTGACGGACATCCCAAACGCGGTGGCTTCCTGCCGCCGGTGCCGTTGCCGCGACGCATGTGGGCCGGCGGCCGCATCGAATTCAAACGGCCGTTACGCGTGGGCGATGCTTTGCGGCGCGATTCGGAAATTCTCGCGGTGGAACCGAAGCAAGGCAAGAGCGGCAACCTGGTTTTCGTGACGGTGCGTCACACGGTACACACTGCAGGTGAAGTTGCGGTCGTCGAGGAACACGATATCGTTTATCGCGACGCGGCGAAAGCGACCGATCCGCCGCCGCAAGCGAAGGCCGCGCCGTCTTCGGCGCAGTGGCGCCGGGAAATCGCGCCGGGCCCCGTCATGCTGTTCCGGTTTTCTGCACTCACGTTCAACGGGCACCGTATCCACTACGATCTCGATTACGTCCATGACGAGGAACATTATCCCGGGCTCATCGTCCACGGTCCCATGCAGACCCTGCTCATGCTCGACTTGTGCCGAAGAAACGAGCAGCGGCCGGTGCGTAAGCTGGACTACCGCGCGCAACATCCGGTCTTCCACACCGAGCCTATGACGATCAATGGCAACCCGGCCACAGATGGATCAAAGATCGACTTGTGGACAGCGAACGGCGCAGGGAGTTATGCGATGGTGGGAACGGCCGTGCTGGGGTGACGGTGACGAGGTGACGGGGTGACAAGGTGATCAGACGCTGTACGTCACTGCGTCACTTCATCGCTTCTCTCGCAGCCTTGAGCTTGATCGCATTGCCATAACAGTAATAGCCCGAAGGATTGAATATCGCGTCCGTGCGGCTGAGGCAATGCAGATTGATAACGCCATCCGCTCCCAGCCTTGCCGCCTCATCCAGTAACGCGCGTCTTGCGCTCGACTCGTCGCGATATCCGGTGATCCACAAAGCCGACTTCCAGCCTTCGACCCATAGGCGCTTGAGCACCGTGTAGTGAGCAAGCGCGAGCTGCGTCGAGTCATAGACGCGCACAGAATCTTTTTCGGCAGATTGCGCCGGCGCACCCGCTGGTACACACGCGAATGCACAGGCGATAAACGTCAGGTGGAGCGGCTTCATGCGTTCGAGTTTACCCCAGGCGAACTTGCGTCTCCGTGCGGGATTGCGCGCACAATCCGTCAACCCCTGCGTTTGAAGAACTGCACTGCGCGCTCGTGCTTCTCGGCCTGCTCCCGTGTCTTGAACGTGCCCAGGTTGCGCCGCTTGCCCGTTTTCGGGTTCTTCTTGCGCGAATACAGCCGGTACTCGCCCGATTTGAGCTTTCGTATCATCGATCACCAACCGGATTCGCGCTCAGGCGTAGCGGTGATGCGGTGGATGGTCAAATCCGACCCGTTGAATTCCTGTTCGGGATCGAGCCTGATGCCGACGGTCGCCCTGAGCACGCCGTAAACAATTGCGCCACCGATCAGCGCGACGCCGATTCCGATCGCGGTGCCGATGAGCTGCGACATGAAAGTGACTCCACCGATTCCACCGAGCACTTTCGCGCCGAATATTCCGCAAGCGAGACCGCCCCATGCGCCGCACAATCCGTGCAATGGCCAGACGCCCAGCA
This sequence comes from Betaproteobacteria bacterium, assembly GCA_028291945.1. Taxonomy (GTDB): domain Bacteria; phylum Pseudomonadota; class Gammaproteobacteria; order Burkholderiales; family SG8-41; genus JAQGMV01. The sequence goes on along the minus strand of JAQGNH010000280.1, from coordinate 11,516 downwards.
CGTCATCGATCTTGAGGCGGTTCTGCGTGAGCGTGAACATGTAAACGAATAGCGCGCCTGCGACGCCTCCCGTTATGAGCGAACCGATCGGATGCATGACATCGGAGCCCGCGCAGATCGCGACGAGACCGGCGAGCGGACCGTTGTGAACGAAGCCCGGATCGTTCCGGCCGAAAATCAGCCCGGTAAGTGTTCCGCCTGCCATAGCCATAAGGGAGTTCAGCGCGACGAGGCCGGAGATCTTGTCGATCGTCTGCGCGGACATCACGTTGAAACCGAACCACCCGACGGTGAGTATCCATGCGCCCAGCGCCAGAAACGGGATGCTTGAAGGCGGATGCGCCGCCACGTTGCCATCCTTCGTGTAACGCCCGATGCGCGGCCCAAGCAATATCACGGCTATTAATGCAATCCAGCCGCCTACCGCGTGCACGACCACGGATCCGGCGAAATCGTGAAACTTGGCGCCGGCCGACGCTTCCAGCCAGGCCTGTATCCCGTACCTGTCGTTCCACGCGATGCTTTCGAAGAATGGATAGACGAAACCGACGATAAGCACCGTGGCAGCAAGCTGCGGCGTGAAGCGGGCGCGCTCTGCAATACCCCCTGAGATGATCGCGGGCACAGCTGCGGCGAACGTCAGCAGGAAGAAAAATTTGACCAGATCGTAGCCATTTTTGTCCGCCAGCTTGTCGGCGCCAACCAGGAACCCAACGCCGTAAGCGACGCCATAGCCGACGAAAAAATACACCACGGTCGAGATCGCAAAATCGCAGAGGATTTTTACCAGCGCATTGACCTGGTTCTTCTTGCGGACCGTACCGAGTTCGAGGAATGCAAATCCTGCGTGCATTGCGAGCACCATGATGGCGCCGAGCAGTATGAAAAGCGTGTCACTGGCCGTTTTGAGCGTCTCCATTGGGCCTCCCCCCTTTTTGTGAATTCGGCGCACCTGGAAGCAAGAGGTGTTCCTCCGATGGCCCGAGGCATGTCATTGATTTATAAGGAACCGGTATTTATTTGGTGCGCATAATGCACCAATTTAGGCCGAACAGCGCCTCTATTGCACCTCTTTCGGGCGCGCACTCCCCGAAACAGTGCTTCGCTGTCCCAACTGACAAATGGCCTTAACTTGTCGCCGTAAGCCATTGAGCACAAATGTTCTTGCCGCTATAGTGCCGCCTTATGAACGCCCCATCGAATCCCAATCTCCTTGCCCCCCGCACCGACCGGCGACTTACGCTGCAGGAGGTGCTGAACGACATGGTTGCAGCGAAGCTTGTCTCCAAAGAAGCTGCAGACAAGCTCGCCTCGGATCGACGGCAAGCGCGCGCCGACGTGCATCCGTTGATCGTGATTGCGGAGCAGAAGTGGAAGGACCCGCGCAATCCTAAAAAGACCCTCCACCTCGAATCACTGACCGAGTGGCTCGCCGAGAAAGTCGGCCTGCCGTATTTGCATATCGATCCGTTCAAAATCGACTTCGCCGCGGTAACCAAAGTGATGTCGAACGCGTACGCCGACCGCTACAAGATACTGCCCATTGGGGTATCCACGCGGGAAGCGACGATCGCGATCTGTGAGCCTCACGTGCGCGAGTGGGAGGAGCAGCTCAAACACGTATTGCGCCTGGACATCAAGCGCGTCATCGCGAACCCACAGGACATTCAGGGCTACCTCGTCGAGTTCTACAACCTCGCCCGGTCCGTAAAAAGCGCGACAGAACAGGACAGGGGCGCCTATAGCGCGATCGCGAACTTCGAGCAGCTCGTCCAGCTCGGCAAGAGTGGCCGCCTCGACGCGAACGACCAGCACATCGTTCACATCTGCGACTGGCTATTCAATTACGCTTTCGAACAGCGCGCGAGCGACATTCACATGGAGCCCCGCCGCGAAATCGGAAACGTACGCTTCCGCATCGACGGCGTTCTGCACAACGTCTATCAGATTCCGACGCCGGTGATGGCGGCGATGACGAGCCGCATCAAGGTTCTCGGCCGGATGGACGTCGTGGAGCGGCGCCGGCCCCAGGATGGGCGGCTGAAGACTGTCACGCCCGACGGCGAGGAGGTCGAGCTCAGGTTATCCACGATGCCAACGGCCTTCGGCGAAAAGCTCGTAATGCGTATTTTCAATCCTGAGAATCTGGTGAAGGATTATCGGGAGCTGGGCTTCACGGAGGAAGATGAAACCAGGTGGAACGAAATGGTCGGGCATCCACACGGCATCATCCTCGTCACGGGTCCGACCGGATCGGGTAAAACGACGACGCTCTACTCGACGTTGAAGCAGCTGGCGGCTCCGGAAGTCAACGTCTGCTCCGTCGAAGACCCGATCGAAATGGTCGAGCCTTCATTCAACCAGATGCAGGTACAGCCCGGCATCGGCGTAGATTTCGCAAGCGGCATACGCACACTGATGCGTCAGGATCCAGACATCATCATGGTGGGCGAGATACGTGATCTGGAAACGGCGGAAATGGCTATCCAGGCGGCCCTTACGGGGCATCTGGTGTTATCAACTTTACACACGAATGACGCTCCTTCCGCGATTACCCGAATGCTCGACCTCGGGATACCGCCGTATCTGCTGCAGTCGACGATGCTCGGAGTGATGGCGCAGCGGCTCGTGCGGACACTCTGTCCGCATTGCAAGGAGAAGCAGGAGATCGATGAGTCCGCGTGGGAAATGCTCGTCGCACCCTGGAAGGCGGTGACGCCGAAAGGCGCCACATACGTCAATAAAGGGTGCCTCGACTGTCGAATGACAGGCTATATGGGTCGAATGGGCGTGTACGAGATGATGGTGATGACCCCGGACTTACGGAAGGCCATTTCAGCGGAAACGGATCTTGACGGCCTGCGCGAGCGTGCGTTTCGCGAAGGCATGAAACCGCTGCGGATCAGCGGCGCGATGAAAATCGCAGCGGGACAGACGACGATCGACGAAGTGATGACAGTGGCGCCGCCGCCGGGTGGGGACAGAAGGCAGCGGTAAGTTCGTGAGCCGTGAGCCGTGGGCTGTGAGCCGTGAGCCGTGAGCCGTGAGCCGTGAGCCGTGAGCCGTGAGCCGTGAGCCGCTAAAATCGAAATCCCTGACGCTAAAGCGGTCAACCGCAACATCAGCACTACACGAATAGGTCCACCCTACACCGGCCTTCGCGTCGATCGGCTGACCGCTTACGGGTACTATGAAAGACTCCTTACAAGCCGGACTCACGTATCAGTTCAAGTTCACGGTGTCGGTCAACAAAACCGTTCCGCACCTCTACACTGAATCTGCGCTGTTCCGGCAGATGCCCGAGGTACTCGCTACGGGCTACCTGGTCGGACTTCTCGAATGGGCCTGCATCGAAGCGATCAAGCCGCATCTCGACTGGCCGCGCGAGCAATCGCTCGGCACGCACGTCAACTTCTCTCACATCGCAGCCACACCACCGGGCATGACGATTACGGTAAACGTACGCCTCGACAAAGTGGAAGGCCGCAAGCTGACGTTCACGCTCTCGGCGCACGATGGTGTCGACAAGATTTCCGAAGGCACGCACATACGTCACGTGATTGACGTCGACCGCTTCAATGCCAAGCTCAGCGCTAAGGCGAAAAAGCTAAAAGCAGAATAAGGGGACGCCAAGGAAAAGGCGAGGACGCCAAGGATACTGAATTTACGCATCGAGAACTCACGCATACAGAGCTCTCACGAACCGCCCAGCAGCCAAATCGTCGCTGCGATCAACGATGTGCACGCCCACGACGCCGTGGTTGGCCTTCGAAGGAATCCCGTTACGAACGTCAACCGCGCGCCACCAAAGACGGCGCCCCGGAAAACATGTGCCCTCGCTTGTAGTCCTCGTTTCTACTTGGCGTCCTTTGCTTTTCCTTGGCGTCCTTGGCGTAATGCTTTTGAATTTTTTCCTAGTGCGCTTTACTGAGCAACCGCATGCCGCGGTCCAGCCCTTCCAGCGTAAGCGGAAACATGCGCTCGCCCATGAGCTGCCGCGTGAGGCGTATGGATTCGTGATAGTCCCACACCGGCTCGGGCTGCGGATTGAGCCAGATCGTGTTGTGATAAACCGCGAGCATGCGCTGTAACCACACCGCCCCCGCCTCCTCGTTGGTGTGCTCAACGCTCCCACCCGGATACGTAATCTCGTACGGGCTCATGGTTGCGTCTCCAACGACGATCACCTTGTAGTCGTGCGGATAGGTATGCAGCACGTCCCACGTCAACATGCGTTCGGCCGAGCGCCGCCGATTGTCTTTCCACACGCGCTCGTAGAGGAAGTTGTGGAAATAGAAATACTCCAGATGCTTGAACTCGAGGCGCGCAGCGGAGAACAGCTGCTCGCACACACGAATGTGATCATCCATCGAACCGCCGACGTCGAGGAACAGCAGGACCTTCACTGCATTGTGGCGCTCGGGGACCATCTTCAGATCGAGCCAGCCCGCATTCTTCGCGGTGGACCGGATGGTATCGTCGAGATCGAGCTCTTCCGGAGCGCCGACGCGCGCGAACTTGCGCAGCCGCCGCAACGCCACCTTGATGTTGCGCGTACCGATCTCCACCGTGTCGTCCAGGTTCTTGAACTCACGCTTGTCCCAAACTTTCACCGCGCGGCGTTGGCGTGATTCGTTCTGGCCAATCCGGATGCCTTCCGGGTTGTAACCGTACGCACCGAAAGGACTGGTGCCGCCGGTCCCGATCCACTTGCTGCCACCCTGGTGGCGGCCTTTCTGCTCTTCGAGGCGCTTCTTCAGCGTTTCCATAAGCTTTTCCCAGCCGCCGAGAGATTCGATCAGCTTCTTGTCCTCGTCGCTCAGGTTTTTCTCGACGAGCTTTTTCAGCCACTCTTCGGGAATCGTGACAGCAACCGCGTCGACTTCGACAATCCCTTTGAAATAGGCCGCGAAAACACGATCGAAGCGGTCGAAGTACTTCTCGTCTTTTACGAGGCAGGTCCGTGCGAGGTAGTAAAAGTCCTCCACGTCGCCGAATGCCACCTGTTTCTGCAGCGCTTCGATGAGCGTGAGGAATTCCCGGATCGAAGCCGGCACGCCCCCTTCTTTCAATTTCAGAAAAAACTCAATCAACACGCTGGTATACCTCTGCCGGCTGTAACGATTCGTTACACTTTAAAACAGATTTTTGCGGGCTACAGGCCCATCATACGCATGTGGTGAAGACAGGAGGCGCCGGTGAGGCGTCCTGAAAAAGTGAAGGAGACAGACATGCGCAAAGGTATAGCTTCCCTGCTGATTGGTGCGGGCCTCGTAGTCCTCAGCGGAACTGCAGCGGCTCGCACAAACGTCGACGTCGGGATCTCCTTTGGAGTTCCGGCGCCGGTCTACTACGCACCGCGTCCACCGGCCGTATACTATCCGGCGCCCGCCTACGCAGCCGCGCCGCCGGTTTACTTTGCGCCCGCTCCGGTGTATTACGGGCCTCCGCCGGCCTACTACGGCCCACGGGTCGTATACCGTGATCGCGGGTACTACCGCAATTATGGATGGCAGGGCGATCACGGACGGCACGGTTACCGCCGGTAAGCGACGCCGCGCGGCCAGAAACAAGCGCCCTTCGGGGCGCTTTTTTTGCGTGCGCGTAAGCCGTGAGCCGCCAAGGCAAAAACCGCGCATAACGATGCAGATGATGTTGTTGGCCGATCGAAGTGGCAGCCGCGCATGTCGACGGCAGTAACCAGCTCACCGTTCACGGTTCACGGTTCACGGATAACTTTGAACACTCACGACTTCCTTCGCGACATAAAAACCAGCCGCTCGAAGAGGTGCACATCCTGCTCGTTCTTGATCAGCGCGCCGTGCAGCGGCGGCACGATCTTATGCGTGTCCTGGCTGTGAAGCGCTTCCGGTGAGATGTCCTCCGCAACGAGCAGCTTGAGCCAGTCGAGCAGCTCCGAAGTCGATGGCTTCTTCTTCAGGCCGGGTACTTCGCGCAGCTCGAAGAAGCGCTCCAGCGCTTCCTTCAATAGCCGCTTCTTGATGTCGGGGAAATGGACGTGGACGATTCTCTCCATCGTCTCGTGGTCCGGAAAGCGGATGTAGTGGAAGAAGCAGCGCCGCAAAAACGCATCAGGCAGTTCTTTTTCATTGTTGCTCGTAATCACTACCAGCGGCCGGTGCCGGGCCTTTATGAGCTCCTGCGTTTCGTAAACATAGAATTCCATGCGATCCAGCTCGCGCAGAAGATCGTTCGGAAATTCGATGTCGGCCTTGTCGATCTCATCGATCAGCAACACAGCCGGCGTCTCGGAGGTAAAAGCCTGCCACAGCATGCCGCGCACAATGTAATTACGAATGTCGTGCACTTTGCCATCGCCGAGCTGCGAGTCGCGCAGCCGCGAGACCGCGTCATATTCGTACAGGCCGTGCTGGGCCTTGATCGTGGATTTGATGTGCCACTCGAACAGTGGCCGCCCCAGCGCCCTCGCCACTTCGATCGCGAGCAGGGTCTTGCCGGTGCCCGGCTCGCCCTTGATGAGCAGCGGCCGTTCGAGCGTAATGGCCGCATTCACGGCCATCATCAGATCCTGAGTGGCAATGTACGAGTCCGTGCCTTCGAAACGCATGGTCGATCCTGGGAAACGGCAGAAAACGGCGATTATAGCGGCCGACGCCGCGGCGGCTACCGTTTGTGCGAAGTCAGTGAGCTCAGGCGCTGTTCGATTTGCGCGAGCTTGCCCCTGATCTCCGAGCCGACATAAATCTGCGGCTCCGACGCCGTATACCCTTTCTCGCGCTCCCACTGCTCGATCGTCTTTCGCGCCTGACCGAAACCAGCCTCGAACGAGTACGTCTTTCGGAGTGCATCACCGAAGAGCGCCTGCGCAAGATACGTGGCATCGGATTCGTTCCCACAACCGAACGAGGTGCGGTCTGCGCTCGCTGCAGTGATGATCAGCGTTCGCTCGTCCTTCAGCGCGTCTATGAACCCGCCCGAGTAGCAGGCCGATATCACGAGCACTTTCCAGCGTATGCCGGAATCGTCGAGCGCGGCTTTGAGATGTTCAGGATCTACGCCCGCGAAGCGCATGGGCCTGAAATCGACGACGAGCTCGTGTTTGTCCGAGCCATGGGAGGTCACGTACAGCACCAGCACGTCTTCGTCACGATTGATGAGCTCCCCAACGTGCCGCAGCGATTGCCTGATGCTCGTCAGGCTCGCGATCGGATGTTCTTCGATGGTTTTGGCATTGTTGATCAGCATGACCGTGCGGCCCCCCGCGTCGAATCGCTCGCGAAAAAGTCCACTCACCATTTGCACGTCTTTCATGAACACATCTTCGCCCGCATAGAGCCCGGCAGCGACGAGATAGATGTCGGGAACGCCTGGTCTTTCCGCCTGCAGAGCATTGAGCTCGCGATCGAGCGCCCCCTGCTGCGCGTAGAACGCTTTCTCAGAGGCCAGTGTAAGGAAGCTGCTCGTCGCGTATGCGGCGTTGTCGTCGCTCTTGGGCATCCACAGCATGCCCTGCGGCAGCCAGAACGTCGGCAGAATGATGACGGCGATCGCCGTGAGCCCCAGCCATAGACGCGCCGCCGCTGTCCCGCGGACAAGGCGCGCTACAGCGACGAAGATGATTGCGGCCGACCACGCCAGCACCACGTAATCGAAGACGTACCAATACGTCTCGGCGAACGGAATCAGTTGATATTGGGCGAGGACGTAGAGCACCGATGTGATGATCGTCATCAGCACGCTCGCCGCGGCAAACGCGACCGGCAGGAGTAGCAGATCCGATCCACGATCGATGCGCTGCGCAAGCACTCCCACGGTGAGCACCAGCGGTACATACATCAGGGCGCGTGGAAGCTCGTACGGGTTCAGCTGACCGCGCACGCCGAACGCGATCACCGAGAAGACGAAGGTCAGCAGCAAATCGAGAATGATGAGAGACGCAAACATCTCAGGCGAACGCGCGAAATCCGATGTCGCTGCCCGGCGCAGCGTGATCAGCTTCGAGCCGCCGACAAGGGCACGCCCAAGGGTGTGTAGCCACCCGCCCGAAATGTTCACCTCAGAAGATCCGACCGAGATCGGTCCTCTCGTCGATATCGAGCAGGACGCCGGGATCGTCGCACTCGATCAGAACTATCCCGTCGCGATGCCGCTGCACCACCGCCCGGGCGCCACTGTCACCGGATAACTCCAGCAACTCCTCACGCAAGGCAGAGGAAAAACCGACCGGATGGCCGCGCTCACCACGGTACATCGGAGCAGCGATGGTTGCGCCTTCCGCGAGTGCACCGGCGATTTTTTTGATCGTCTCCGCGCCTATCCGTGGCATGTCTGCTAACGCCACCACCCAGCCCGCTGCTTCGCGGCTCGCTGCGACACCATGCGCTAGCGTATGGCCCATGCCTCGCACCGAGTCCCTGGACTGTGTGACCTCACAGCCTTCTTGTTCCAGAATGTCGGAGAGCGGGAAATCTCCGGTCCTCACCACCGCGATTACGCTCAGATTCGCAGCGAGCAGGTTGCGAGCGGCGTGCGCAGCGATCGCTACACCGTCATCGAGTGGATGAAGCAGCTTTCCCCCACCGAAGCGGGTGCCCGAGCCTGCAGCAAGCAATATAGCTATGATGGGTTGCGAAGCGGCCATGTGACGCTGCATTATAGCGGTCGGCGGCTGACGGCTGACTCACAACAACAGCGAAAGTCATGCAAGCGCGCGCGGTCCGAATCGCATCAGTGCTGGTGAAAGTGGGAACGATCATCACAGTGCTTTCCGCGCTGACAGCGATGTCGGCCGGTCCGGCGTCGGATGCGGGGCTGTGGACCTATCGCACGGGTTTCGTAATAGTGCGCTGGTCGGTTTACGTTGCTGCGGGCGCAGGCGCCATCGCGCTGATTGCTGGCGGTGTCGCTGCCGCAAGCCGACAATATCGTACTGCGCTCGTGGGTATCGTAACCACGGTGATCGCACTGGCCGTAATTGTGCCTGCGTGGCAATTGCAAAGGACAGCAAGCCAGGTGCCTCGAATACACGACATCACTACCGATACCGACAATCCGCCGAGCTTCGTGGCGCTGCTTCCCGTGCGACAAAAGACGCCGAACGGTCCCGAATACGACGGCGACAAGATTGCGCGCCAGCAGAAAGCCGCGTATCCCGATATACAACCCGTCATGCTTGCAGAGCCACCTACGGTCGCATTCGAGCGGGCGCTCGCGGCAGCACGCAGCATGGGATGGGAGATCGTGGCGGCCGTGGCCGGCGACGGACGTATCGAAGCTACGGCGACTACGCGCTGGTTTCGCTTCAAAGACGATATCGTTATTCGCGTCATGCCTCAACCTTCCGGCAGTCGGATCGACGTGCGATCGAAATCGCGATTGGGACACAGTGACCTCGGAACGAACGCGAGGCGCATCCGCGCGTACGTTCGCGCGCTTGACGCGACACGCTGATCCAATACCGCTTACGATTACGGCTGACCGCTCACGTCTTCTGAAACCCATGCCCAAATTCTGTGCCAATCTCACGTTGCTCTTCAACGAATATGCTTTCATCGAGCGCTTCGCCGCAGCTGCAAAAGCCGGATTCAAAGGCGTCGAGTATCTGTTTCCCTACGAGCACGATAAGAACAAGCTCGCCGAGGAACTGAAGAAGCATCACCTCACCCAGGTCCTTCATAATCTGCCCGCAGGCGACTGGGCCAAAGGCGAGCGCGGAATTGCGTGCCACCCGGATCGCGTTGGAGAGTTTCAGGACGGCGTGGGCCAGGCAATCGAATACGCCAGTGCGCTCAACTGCAAACAGCTGAACTGCCTCGCCGGAATCTGCCCGCCAAGCGCCGCTGATCGGCAGCGCGCTGCATTCGTCAGCAACCTTAAGTTTGCCGCGATGAAGCTCAAGGAAGCCGGAATCAAGCTGCTCATCGAGCCCATCAATACGCGTGACATCCCAGGCTTTTACCTGACGGGCTCGCGCCAGGCACTGGAAATCATCAAGGAAGTCGGTTCCGACAACCTCTTTCTTCAATACGACATCTATCACATGCAAATCATGGAAGGCGATCTCGCGCGCACGATCGAATCGAATCTTGCGCTGATACCTCACATGCAGCTTGCCGATAATCCGGGACGCAACGAGCCCGGCACCGGTGAGATCAACTACGCATTTCTCTTCGAGCATATCCACCGGATCGGTTACACAGGCTGGATCGGCTGCGAATACAAGCCGAAAAAGAGGACCGAAGAAGGACTGAGCTGGATACAACCCTACCTCGCTCCCGCGAGCTCAGGCTCCCTCGACATGTTGTAAGCAGCACGGCCGTCCACCCGGTGCGTTGACTTTCGAGAGGGTCGTCGTCCGAAACGCGCGACACGACGCAACGTGCCAGGCCGTGGCAGAATCGGCCATTCGTCAAGCAGGAGAAATGCAATGAGTAATATCGGATTCGTCGGTCTCGGCATCATGGGCAAACCCATGGCGCTGAACCTCCTCAAAGGCGGCCACACACTTTTTCTCCACAGCCGAAGCGGCGTTGCGCAGGAGCTGACGGCGGTCGGCGGCAAATCGTGCGCGAGCCCGCGCGAAGTCGCGCAGCAGGCGGACATCATCATCACCATGGTGCCGGATACGCCGGATGTCGAGAAAGTGCTGTTTGGTCCAAACGGCGTTGCGGAAGGGCTCACCCGCGGCAAGATCGTGGTCGATATGAGCTCGATCTCGCCGATCGAGACGAAGAAGTTCGCGAAGCGCATCAACGAGCTCGGCTGCGAGTACGTGGATGCACCGGTGTCCGGCGGAGAAGTCGGTGCGAAAAATGCCGCGCTGACCATCATGGTTGGCGCCTCCGAGTCTGCTTTCGAGAAGGTGAAACCCATCTTCGAGCTCATGGGCAAGAACATCACGCTCGTTGGCGGCAATGGTGACGGGCAGACGACGAAAGTGGCCAATCAGATCATCGTCGCGCTGAACATCGAAGCCGTCGGCGAAGCGCTGCTATTCGCAGCGAAAGCAGGGGCAGATCCCGCCAAAGTACGTCAGGCCCTAATGGGCGGATTCGCGGCATCGCGCATTCTCGAAGTGCACGGTGAGCGCATGATCAAGCGAACATTCGATCCCGGCTTCCGCATAGAGCTGCATCAGAAGGACCTGTCACTGGCTCTTGCGGGTGCGCGCGCGATGGGCATGTCCTTGCCCAACACCGCCACCGCACAGGAGCTCTTCAATGCTTGCGTAGCGCACGGCGGCGCCAAATGGGACCATTCGGCACTCGTGCGGGCGCTGGAAATCATGGCGGATCATCAGGTCAGCGGAGAAGTGACGAAGTGACGAAGTGACGTGGTGAAAAGGTGACGAGGTGATGGAGTGATGGAGTGATGAGTCTGAAAGGCAAGACGGCGCTGGTTACAGGGTCGACCGGAGGCATCGGCGAAGCATTTGCTCGCGCGTTCGCGAACGAGGGCTGCAACGTGGTGATCAACGGGTTTGGAGAGGCGCAGGCCATAGAGACTCTGCGTTCATCACTTGAAACGAAAGGTGC
>JAQGNH010000262.1 GCA_028291945.1 Betaproteobacteria bacterium | reverse complement strand
CAAGCCGAGCGCATGAGGACGCTGTTTCCGCATTCGGACTGAAGAAGGATTCAAGACGGGGCGCCTCGATGCGCTCCGCGTGCGCTGAGTCTGCAGGAGGTCGCTCGCCCGTGATGTGTCTGCATCGCATCGTTCCTGTCCTGTTCGTCTTCGGCGCCGCGGTTGCGCACGCCCAGGACCCGCCGCGTCTCCCGGGCGGGTATCCGCAAAAGCCCGTGCGCATCATCGTGAGCTCCGCGCCCGGCGGCGGCCAGGACGTGACCACGCGGCCGGTTGCTCAGAAGCTCGCCGAAAGCCTCGGCGTGCCGGTCGTGGTCGACAATCGTGGCGGCGCTTCGGGCATTCTCGCGATGGACGTCACGCGCCAGGCCGCCCCCGACGGCTACACGTTGCTCGTCGGCGCCACCTCGATGATCCTCATGGGCGTCACGAACAAAGTGCCTTACGACATTCGTGCGGCGTTCGATCCCGTCGTGCAGATGACATCGCAACCCTATCTCGTCGTGCTCCATCCTGCGGTTCCGGTCAGCACGCCGAAGGACTTCGTCGCCTACGCTAAGACGAAGCCTGGCATTCTCACTTACGGCACATCGGGACCGGGCAGCCTGCACAACCTCGGCATGGAGCTTTTCCAGTCGATCACGGGAACGAAGCTCATACACGTGCCGTACAAAGGCAGCGGTCCCGCGCTCGTCGATCTCGTCGCTGGCCAGATCAACCTGATGTTCACGAGCACGACCTCCGGCGCGGCACTCGTGAAGAACGGCAGGCTGAAGGCAATCGCGGTCACGAGCCGCGAGCGCGTGCCCGTCTACCCCGAGCTGCCGACGCTGGCCGAAACGGTGGCACCTGGGTACGAGCTGGGGAACAAGTACAGCATCCTGGCGCCGGCCGGCACGCCGAAGCCGGTGTTGGCGCTCTTGAACGGCGAGATCGCGCGGATCGTCAACTCGGGCGACGTGAAGGAGAAATTCGCGGCGGACGGCGCCGATCCCGCCCCCGCCGTGAGCGTCGAGCGCTTCAGGAGCGAATACAACGGGGAAGTCTCGAAGTGGGAGAAATTTACCCGCACCATGAAAGTGAAGCTATGAGCGACGATGGTACGGCAGCGGCGTCGGGGCGTCACCCGCGCGCTTGCCGCGCAGCGCTTGCGGAAGCCGACGTCGACCGCGCGATCGCGCTCATCCGCGACCTCGAGAACGTTCCCGACGTGACCGAAATCATGCAGCTCCTCACTCCTGTCGAATCATGAAAAACCAAATCTCTTTTCTCGGCACCGGCGACTGCGGCCCGGTTCATGGGCCCAAGGACGGGTTTCCAATCGAGCGCTACAGCGAGCTCGTGCGGCCGACGCTGAAGAGCGTCGACCTGAGGTTCGCAAACTGCGAGCGCCAATATTCGGACCGCGGTGCCAACGCCCGTGGTGAGGGCGACGGTCAACCGCATGGCCGCCAGCCGCCGGAGATGGCGAAGATCTTCACCGATTGCGGTTTCGACGCGGTGACGATCGCGAACAATCACATGTACGACTTCGGCCCGGAGGCGCTGCTCGACACGCGCAAGCTGCTGCTCGAAAAAGGCATCGCCGTGACCGGCGCCGGCCGCGATCTCGACGAAGCGCGCGAGCCCGCGATCGTCGAGCGCAACGGCATCAAGGTGGGTTTCCTGGGCTATTGCTCGGTGATTCCCAAAGGCGGGGAAGCCGCACCGGGAAAAGTCGGCATTGCGCCGTTGCGCGTCTCGACCACGTACGAAGGCCGCGGCCCTCACGATTCGCCGCGCGTCGTCACGCGCCCCGACGAGGCCGACATGAAGATGATTCTCGACGACGTGGCGGCGCTACGCCGCCAGGCCGATATCGTCGTCGTCGCCTTTCACTGGGGCGTCATCTGGATACCGCGCGTGATCGCGGACTACCAGGTGATCGCGGCGCACGCGTGCATCGACGCCGGCGCCGACCTGATCCTCGGCCATCACGCGCACGTGCCGAAAGCGATCGAGATGTACAAGGGCAAGGCGATCTTCTACAGCCTCAGCAATTTCTGCATGACCAAGCCGTTTCCATCGCCCAAGTGGAGCGAGACGCCGTGGCTGCACGGGGCGCTGCGCAACTACGCCGACCAGAACCCCGAGTATCCGCTGCTGCCGTACGGCCACGATGCGAAGCGGACGCTGCTCGCGAAAGCGGTCTTTGCAAAAGACGGCGTGAAAAGCGTGTCGTTCCTCCCGATGATGATCGACAAACAGTACCGCCCGGAAGTGCTGCGCACGGGCGACGAGCGTTTCGACGACATGGTCTCCTACATGGACTGGGCATCCGAAGGCTTCGACCACACATTCACGCGGCACGGCGACGAGGTGATCATCACATGAACAAAGCCATCGATGTTGGCGTCAAGCGAGGCGATGCAATCCAGTCGCGACTGAGCGGCTACGCTGCGCAGCTGAGATACGAAGATCTCGATGCGGACACGATACACGCCGCGAAAGTACGCGCGATCGATACGCTCGGCGCGCTGATCGGCGGTTTTTTCGGCGAGGCGTCGAAAAGCGCGCGCGATGTCGCCGCGCGCATGCCGCAACCGGGTGGCGCAACCGTGATCGGAACGCGGCTCAAGACTTCGCCCGATGTCGCCGCTTTCGTGAACGGCACCACCGCGCGCTATGTCGAGATGAACGACGTCTACCACTGGCCCGGTAGCAGCGGCGGGCATCCGAGCGACGTGCTGATGCCCGTCCTGGGCGTGGCCGAGCACGTGCAGGCCGGCGGCAGGGATTTCATCACCGCA
>JAQGNH010000188.1 GCA_028291945.1 Betaproteobacteria bacterium | reverse complement strand
TCTGCGCAGTCGCGATGCCACTACACTGCAAAGGCTCGCGGATACCAAGGGGCCCTGAAGAAACGACTGCTGGCGGGATCGATCGCGTTTACGCTGTTCACTGCGTACCCAGCGGACGCTCAGACGTATCCGAGCAAAGCCATCCGCCTGATCGTCGCCTTTCCTGCGGGCGGCGGGTCCGACGTCATGGCGCGTATCCTTACGCCGAGGCTTTCCGAGCGCATGGGTCAGCCTTTCATCGTCGATAACCGTCCGGGCGCGGCGGCTCGATCGGCACGGAAGCTGCCGTCAAAGCGCCGCCGGACGGCTATACGCTGCAGCTCGCATCGACTTCCGAAGTTTCGATCAACCGCAGCCTCTATACCAAGCTCTCCTATGACCCATTAAAAGATTTGGCGCCGATCGGCATTGTCGCGACCACGCCGATGGTACTCATCGTGCATCCATCCATGCCCGCAAAAGACGTGAAGCAGCTCGTTGCAATTGCGAAGGCGAAGCCGGGCGAGATTCATTACGGTTCGGCCGGCGCGGGATCGACCACGCATCTTGCCGCGGAGCTTTTCAAATCGGCGGCAGGTATCGATATCGTGCACGTTCCCTACAAGGGCGCGCCACCGGCACTCACGGACCTCGCAGGCGGCCATGTGCAGATGATGTTCTCAACGCTGCCTGCGACGCTGCCGCTCGTTCACGCAATGCGATTGCGGCCCCTCGCAGTCACGTCGAGCAAACGTGTCAGCACGCTGGAAGGCGTGCCGACGATGATCGAATCGGGCATCGGCGGTTACGAAGTCGAATACTGGTATGGCTTGTTTGCGCCGCGTGAGGCTGCTGCACTCACGATCGCGCTGCTCGGCAAGCACCTCGCTGCGGCGCTCCGCACACCGGACCTGGCGGCCGACATTCGCAAGCAAGGCGCTGAGCCCTCCTTGTTGATGCTGGAGCAATTCAGTGCATTCCTGCTTGCGGACGCCGAGCGCTGGCGCAAGGCGGTGAAAATCTCCGGAGCGACGGCAAATTAGCGCTCGGGGTCGGCCGCGGGTGCGGGCTTTGCTACCAGCTCGGCATGGAAGCACGTCCAGCTGCCCGCGCGACCCGCCTTCACCATCCTGCTACGCCGTCCCTGCGAGCCGCGGGTCCTGCAAAAATAATCCGCCAGCGCGTCACGATTCCGCAGGGTGTGACCGACGCCGAACTCGACGTCGGCGGGCGCAGCGTGCGCCTGACCAACCTGCATAAGGCCTTCTGGCCCGAAGCCGGCATCACCAAGCGTGATCTGCTGCAATACTACGCCGACGTGTCCACCGTGCTACTGCCTCACCTCGCCGCTCGCGCGATGGTGATGAAACGATACCCAAACGGCGCGGCCGGTGATTTTTTCTTCATGAAGCGTGTGCCGTCACCGCGACCGGACTGGATCGAAACGTGCTCCATAGAGCATGCATCCGGCAATGTCATCGACTTCCCGATGGTTCAGGACTTGGCTTCGCTGCTGTGGATCGTGAATCTGGGCTGCATCGATCTGAATCCGTGGTACGCGCGCTGCGACGATGTAGACCGCCCGGATTATCTGCATTTCGACCTCGATCCCGTGCCCGAGGCGACTTTCGAAGGGGTTCGAGAAACGGCGCTCCTCGTTCGCGATGCGCTCCAGGGCCTCGGCATGACACCGGTTGCCAAGACGACGGGCTCGCGCGGTATACACGTGTACGTGCCGATCGTTCGCGGCCCAACCCAGAAAAGGGTGTGGGCGTTTGCAAAACAGCTCGCGCAGGAACTGGCGCGCCTGCGACCCACCCTCATCACTGCGGAATATCGCATCGCAAAGCGGCCCGCCGGTCGTGTCCTCGTCGACTATAACCAGAATGCCTGGGGGCGCACTTTGGCCTCAGCGTATTCGCCACGGCCGCAGCCCATCGCGAGCGTTTCTGCGCCAGTGACGTGGGAAGAACTAGAGCAGGGCGCCCACATAGAAGACTTCCGCATCGCCAATATGCCGTCACGTATCGCCAAAATGGGTGACTTGTGGGCACCGCTGCTTGCCAAGCGCGGTCGATTCGATCTCGAGCCTCTTCTGCAAGGCCACCGGTGAACCTACCCATCCCAATCACCTATCCGCCCATGGAGGCAAAGCTGGTAAGTACACTCCCGGACGGACCCGAATGGCAGTACGAGCCTAAGTTCGACGGGTTTCGCTGCCTTGCGTTCAGGAGTGGAGCTGAAGTGGATCTCCGTTCCAAATCGGGTCAACCATTCAACCGTTATTTCCCGGAAGTCGTCGTTGAGCTTGAAAAACTTTCAGCGCCGCGCTTCGTGCTCGATGGCGAGCTCGTGATTCCTGAAGAAGGCGGACTCTCGTTCGATCAGCTGCTCATGCGTATTCACCCCGCCAAAAGCCGAGTCGAGAAGCTTTCGCGTGAACATCCTGCGCTCTTCATCGTATTTGACCTGCTCGTCGACGACAAAGGCGAGTCGCTGGTGACGTGTCCTCTCAGCGATCGCCGTGAAGCGCTCGAAACGTTTTTCGCGCGCTACGTACCGGCAGATTCGCTGCTTCGCCTCGCCCCAGTGGCTACGCAGCGGCGCGATGCGGACGAATGGCTCCGCTCACTCGGAACGGGCCTCGATGGCATCATGGCCAAGCGCCGCGACCTCGCGTATCGGTCGGGAGAGCGCACCGGCATGCAGAAGTTCAAGCGCATGCGCACTGCAGACTGCGTCGTAGGCGGCTTCCGCTACGGCGCGAAAGAGCCGCTCGTGGGGTCGCTCCTGCTGGGCCTGTTCGACGGCGAAGGCTTGCTGCACCACGTGGGGTTCACATCGAACATCAAAGGCGACGATAAACCTGCGCTTACGAAAAAACTGGAGCGGCTGGTCGAGGCGCCTGGCTTTACTGGCAATCGCCCCGGTGGTCCGAGCCGGTGGAGCACGGAACGCAGCGGCGAGTGGCAGCCGCTTTCGCCCAAGCTGGTTGCAGAGGTGCAATACGACCATTTCAGCGGCGGGCGGTTTCGCCATGGAACCAAATTTCTGCGCTGGCGGCCTGAAAAGTCCCCCCAGCAGTGCACGATGGAGCAGGTCTCGCAGGAAGCGGGAACGACGCTGGACCTGGTGGCCGCTGCCTAAAGCCTGGACCCGACGGGGGTTATTGAACTACCACTGCGGCGACGGCATATAACGTACTAGGTATTCGGAAGCCCCGAGCGGTTGGGCAACCCAGCCGCACTGTCGAGGTCCATATGACTGAGCCTGTCCACGTCGTTTGTCCCCACTGTTCCAGTGTGAACCGGGTGCTGCCTGAGCGGCTCGGTGCAGGCGCCAAATGCGGCCGGTGCAAACAAGCCCTGTTCACGGGCAAGCCGATCGAATTGCGTGATGTCGACTTCGACAAACACATCGGAAAAAGTGACGTCCCCGTGGTCGTCGACTTCTGGGCGCCGTGGTGTGGTCCGTGCAAAATGATGGCGCCGCATTTCGAGCGCGCCGCCCCGGAACTCGAACCGGCGGCGCGGCTCGCAAAGCTGAACACCGAGGACTCGCCGGCGATTGCGGCGCGCTACGCGATCCGGGGAATTCCGACGCTCGCGATATTCAAGAAGGGGCAGGAAATCGCGCGACAATCCGGGGCGATGGATCAGGGCACCCTAACCCGTTGGGTGCGCGCGCACATTTGAATAGCGACTAACGGGACGCGCCGGTCTTCCTGCGCTTGAGTTTGCGGTCTGCCATGATTTTCGCGAAACAATCCGCGCAGACTTCGCGCCTGTGGGTGGTGCCAGGCAAAGGCTTGAACTGGTCGCGAGGCCTGTAGTGCTGCCCGTGATAGCAGAATTTAAGGGGGCTGGATATCCCGGCGCCGTCTGTCATGAATGTGCCTTGTTCTTAGAACCGTTGCGTTGGGGACGGTACTTCGGCGGGGCCCGCCTGTTCGGCGCTAGACACACGCCCATCAACCACATCGTACGACTTGAATACCGTTTTCAGGGGCATTGAATCGGGCAAAACATACACGAGCCCGCCTTTGGCTCTGAAGTGCGGGCGCACGACCTGATCATAGAAAGCGGGCGGCACGTTGATGCAGCCATAGGTGATTCGGTGATCGGCAGGGCTGGCTGAACGGATGCGCTCGTGTCGCCGCTGTTTGGTCTTCTTGGCCGACAGTTTGTGTAGCGCAATGCCGGCGTCGTAGTCGACCCATAAAACGCGTTCTCCTGCGAGGTTCACGTCCTCTTCGGCAATGTAGCGGCCCGCGGGCGTAATGCGCTGCGAGGGCTTCGTCTGATGCATGTCCATTTGCAGCACGCCCGGCTCGAAAATGTCGCCAACACCCATCCCAACGAGGACCGGTGTGGAACGCAGCAACTTACCTGTGCGGTCGAAAGCCACCGCCCGCGCGTTGACCTTGTCGATGATGATAAACGGCATGCCGTTATGGTCGCCGGAATGCACTGCCCAATCGGCGATGTGTTGCACGTCGGCGGACAAGCTTTCGCCTCGGATGTCCGCACGCTTTTCGGCCGGGTACGCGGCGGTCTCAGCCCTGGCTCCCGCAATACCCGCGGCTGCGATGGCCAGCACCATAGCCATGAAAAAAATGCCTGCTCGACGGATCGTATACATGCTCTCGCTGTCTCGCTTTGCTGGAGAAGGTCGCACCAGCGCTCGTATGCCGACTATACCGAATTCCTGAAAAAACAAAAAACACCAAGGACGCAGTCAAGTAAAGAAAGGTTAATGCCTGCGGTTCGGCCGCGGTTTACCGAGGTGCCTAATGGGGCACGTTTTCGCGCTGCGGGGCGTGCTTTGTTGTACCTGCTGCAAGGTCGCTCTCAGGGCGTGGCTCGAACGAAGGTGGGGTCGAGTATTCGCGGAATTCAACGGCTGAATGTCTTCGCGCGGCTTGGCCGGACGGGCATTTCGTCCACTCTGGATCTGGACAGCGTCAAATCTAGACCTCTGGAAATCGAAGTATGCAGCCGACGCTCTACGGGTTTACGCGTGCTGAACGCGAGCATCAACACAGCCACCGGGTCTCGAGGACGTCGAGCAATGTGTGAGTGGACGTTAAAACCGAGTTCCTATCGGTGCACGCCGACAGAAAGCGGCTGCGGTCTGGTCTCTGCTGCCGCGCGTCGACCCGCGTTCCGCTTTGGCTCGATTGTCGAACAAGTGGGTACGTTGCGACGCCGGTGGCAATCACGTGTTCGCACCCCGCGAACGCTAGAGAATTGGCTCCCCGACCAGGGCTCGAACCTGGGACCTGCGGATTAACAGTCCGTCGCTCTACCAACTGAGCTATCGGGGAATTGAATTTGGGGGAAGCTGCCGAAAACTGCTTAGCAGCGCTTTAGA
>JAQGNH010000185.1 GCA_028291945.1 Betaproteobacteria bacterium | reverse complement strand
ATACGTCGTACAAGGACTTTCAGTTGAGGGTCGAGTTCTGGCCGGACCACAACACGAACAGCGGCGTGCACTTCCGTGCGTCCGATCCCAAGGATATCCGGGACACGAACTCGTACGAGGCGAATATTTACGACCAGCGCCCCGATCCCAGCTTCGGGACAGGCGCGATCACGAACTTCGCCAAGATTTCGTCTGCGCCCAAAGTCGGTGGCAAATGGAACACTTACGTGATCACTGCGCGGGGTTCGACGATCACGGTTGAGCTGAACGGCGTGAAGACCGTGGAGCTTCAGGACAGCAAGTTCGCGAGCGGCCCCATCGCGCTTCAGTATGGTGGCATGCCCGGCGGCGCTATCAAGTTCCGCAAGGTCGCGATAAAGCCGCTGTGAAACACTGTGGCATCGCATTGCGCTTGTTGGAGGAGCCTTCTCGCGTCAAGGCAATTTTGTAAACCGTTTTGTGGTACTCCTATGGTGTCCCATTGATTCCATTACTAACGTCATCCAGGGATCCATGTTGACGTTGAACAATAGCTCGATCGCGCCCTTGCCGGCTTGTCCAGAGTGACGATCCGCATTGTGCATCGTATTTGTGGGACACCACACGAGCCCCGCCGGTATTCATGATATAGAACGAGCGGGAGCTGGCGGCCAAGCGAGTCTGCCTCAGCCGTAGCATGGTGGGCCACTGATGTATTTTGATTTACAGCTCTGGCAAATGACCGTCGGCCTGCGCGGCCGCATCGCTCTCGCGGTCGTGCTGGGACTGTTCGCGCTCGCCGCCGGAATTGGACGATTCGCCTTCCTGGGATGGTTCCTCGCGTTGATTTTCCAGGGGGCGCCCTCCCGAAATCTGGTGTGGCCGCTGGCGGGTGTGGCGCTCGCCATCGTACTGCGCGCGCTGCTCGAGCATCTGCGGACCATCGTTGCCCACCGCACGGCCGCGCGGGTTCAGGAAACCTTGCGCGGACGACTCTTCGACAAAATCGTTGCGCTCGGACCGGGCTGGTTCGCGGGCGAACGCACCGGCGGCGTCATGCTTTCCATGGTCGATGGCGTCGAGCAATTGCAGACTTTCTTCGGTCAGTACCTGCCGCAACTCTTCATCTCCGCGTGCGCGCCGTTCGCGATCTTCGCTTTCATCATGTGGTGGGATGTGCCTGTTGCGAGCGTCATGCTGGGTGCTGCGATTTTCACGCTGATTCTTCCGAGTCTCGTGCATCGGCAGAATCGGCGCGCGGCGATTGCGCGGCAAAGAGCGTTCAAGGCCTATGGCGAAGAGTTTCTGGACGCGATGCAGGGCTTGCCGACGCTGAAGGCGTTCGGTCAGGGAAAAGCGTACGGCCGGATGCTCGCACAGAAGGCGAGGGCGCTTTCCGACAATACGCTTTGGGTGCTCGCGGTCAGCATCCTCACGCGCGGCGTCACTGACCTGGGCATGGCGGTGGGTGCGGCACTTGCATTGGCCTTAGGCGCCTATCGAGTCACGCATGGATTGATGGGCATGGAAGCACTGCTGGTCGTGCTGATGGCCGGCACCGAGATTTTCCGGCCGCTGCGCGATCTTCGCACCGTGCTCCACCAGGGGATGACAGGGCAGTCGGCGGCTGAAGGCATTCGTGCGCTGCTCAACCAAGAAGGATCGGCTCCATCGGGCGGATCTACAACGATCGCTCACCCCAGTCGACGACCGGCCATCTCGTTCGACCACGTACATTTTGCTTACCCGGGGGGGCGCGGTGCTGCTCTCGAGGCCTTGAGTTTTTCATTGGCGCCGGGCGAACGCGTCGGTGTCGTGGGTCCGAGCGGCGCGGGCAAGTCGTCGATCGTGCGCCTGCTTCTGCGCTCGTACGACCCACAGCGCGGCACGGTGCGCATCGGCGATCACGATCTGCGTGAGCTCGATCCCGAGCAGGTTCGACAGCAGATCGCCGTCGTCGCGCAGGACACGTATCTTTTCTATGGAACGATCGAGGACAACCTGCGGCTGGGGCGGCCCGATGCAAGCGTGCAGGAAGTCGAAGCGGCCGCGCGCACTGCAAATGCTCACGACTTCATTCAGGCGCTGCCCGACGGATACCATACCGTAATAGGCGAGCGTGGTACTCGCTTGTCCGGCGGACAACGTCAGCGCCTTGCTATCGCACGTGCGGTCCTCCGCGATGCGCCGATCCTCATTCTCGATGAGGCGCTGTCCTCGGTCGACGCGGAGAACGAGGCGTTGATCCAGGATGCGCTCGACCGGCTGATGCGAGACAGAACAACCCTGATACTCGCCCATCGCCTGTCGAGCGTGATTGCAGCAGACCGAATTCTCGTGCTCGAACGCGGACGCGTAGTCGAAAGCGGCCGCCATGACGAGCTCATGCGCCATGACGGAGCGTATCGCCGTCTCATGGGTTCGCAGGCGGTTGGTGAGAGCGGGAGCGGTAATGCGGACGTCGATGATGCGCTCGATACGATCGAAGATCGCACTCCCGCGCCGACAGACGACTCCGGACGTCACAATGAAACGCGGATCGAAGTCCGAGATATCGACACCGACGCAGCAGCGGTGGGCTGGCGCGATACGGTTTCCACGCTCGTGCGTTTCATCCTTCCGTGGTGGCGGCAGCTTACGGTCACCGTCGCATTGGGTGTCGGCCGAGTCGCTGCGTTCATCGGCGTGGGCATCCTGGGCGCGCTCGTCATTGCGGCGGTGAAAGACGGTTCGTGGCCGCAGTCACTCATCGTTGCTCTGCTCGTCGTCGCGCCGCTCGCGGGATTGCTGCATTGGCTCGAGTCATGGCTTTCGCACGACATGGCGTATCGGCTACTTGCCGAGATGCGCATCGATCTGTTCGTCAAGCTCGAGGCGCTCGCACCGGCCTATTTACTCGAGCGGCGATCGGGAGATCTGCTGGCGCTTTCGACGCAGGACGTGGAAACGGTCGAGTACTTTTTCGCTCACACCGTCGCCCCCGCGTTTGTGGCCGTACTAGTGCCCGGCGCGGTGCTCGCGATGTTGGGCGTGACCGCGTGGCCGCTCGCGATCGCGCTGCTGCCGTTCCTTGCCTACGCGGGTCTCTCGCCGTGGATCGGTCGACGACGTATCGATCGCATGGGTTCCGAAGCGCGAGCCGCGCTCGGGCAGCTCGGCGCGCATGTCACGGAGACGATACAGGGCCTGTCCGATCTCATCGCTTTCCAGGCAACGGCCCCGCGCCGCGCGCAGTTCATGGCGCTTGTGCGGCGTTACCAGCACACGCGGCTTGCGCTGCTCGATGACCTTTCGCGGCAGAACGAAAAGCTCGAGCTTGCAACAGGCCTCGGTGGCCTGGCCATTGCGGGCGTTGGCGCATACCTCGTCGCGAGCGGCTGGATTGCACCGACCGTGCTGCCGTTGCTGATCCTCGTTTCGGTCGCAGCGTTTTTGCCCGTATCGGAAATTGCACAGGTGGGACGGCAGCTCGCCGACACGATCGCTTCGACACGGCGGCTGCACGTCGTGCATTCGGAACCGGTGCGAATTCTCGACGGGCCGCTCGAGCTACCCGCACGCACTGGCGGTTCTTCGCTCGAGTTTGATAATGTGCGATTCACTTACCCAAGGCGAAGCAAGCCCGCGCTGTCGGATGTGTCCTTCGGCGTGGCTGCGGGATCGACCGTCGCATTGGTGGGCCGCTCGGGAGCCGGCAAGACCACGATCGCGAACCTGCTGCTGCGTTTCTGGGATCCCGACGAAGGCTCGGTCCGGCTTGCCGGCGTCGATCTTCGCAAGCTCACCCTCGACGGGCTTCGCCGGCGCATTGCCCTGGTCGCGCAGGATACGTACTTGTTCAACGATACGCTGGAGGCGAATGTCCGGCTCGCGCGCCCTGATGCATCCCCCTCGGCCATCGACCGGGCGTTAGAGCAGGCGGCGTTGTCGGAATTCGTGTCAAGTCTGCCAGAGGGACTGCAAACTCGAGTCGGAGAGCGCGGTGTCCAGCTCTCCGGCGGCCAGCGCCAGCGCATCGCGATCGCGCGCGCATTCCTCAAAGATTCACCGATCCTGATCCTCGATGAAGCGACGTCGCATCTCGACACGCTCAGCGAGAGCCACGTTCGAACCGCGCTGAATGCCTTGATGGTCGATCGCACGACCATCGTGATCGCGCACCGCTTGTCGACCA
>JAQGNH010000569.1 GCA_028291945.1 Betaproteobacteria bacterium | reverse complement strand
CGCCGAGCGGCGTGAAGGAGTCGTGCATGGCGTTGACCGAGCCATTCGACGCGGCCGTGGTCGCAGTCGCCCAGAGCGTGGAATTCGCGATGCCGAAGCGCGTTTCCTTGCCCTCCATATTGCCGCCCGACTGCGTGTCGGACACCGTCTGGTCGACCCCGAGCTTGGCAAGCACGGGGTTACCGGACTGCTCGGAACCCACGCTGACCGCCAGCAGCGCGACAAACACGATCGTCATGGCCGCGAGGATCGCCCAGCCCTGACGCGTGTCTCCCACCATGTGCCCGAACGTGTAGCAAAGCGCTGCCGGAATGAGCAGGATCGCAAGCATCTCGAGGAAGTTCGAAAGCGGCGTCGGATTCTCGAGCGGATGCGCCGAATTCACGTTGAAGAAACCGCCTCCATTCGTGCCGAGCTGCTTGATTGCAATTTGCGATGCGGCCGGTCCCACTGCGATGACCTGCTCCTTCTGCGTCGCCTTTTCAGTAATCGGTGCACCTTTTTCGTCCTTGAGCGCCTGGCCCGCCGCATCGAGCTTCGGATTGTCGTATTCGATCGATTCGACGAGTGGCACCGTGTGATAGGCGGAAAACGTCTGAACCACGCCCTGGCTCACCAGTACGAGCGCGAACACGAAAGACAATGGCAGGAGGATGTAAAGCGTGGTGCGCGTAAGGTCGACCCAGAAATTCCCGACCGTCTGCACATTCTGGCGGGCGAAGCCACGTATCAGCGCAACGAGCACCGCCATGCCCGCCGCAGCGGAAACGAAGTTCTGAACCGTGAGCGCGAGCATCTGCGTGAGATAGCTCATGGTCGACTCACCGCCGTACCCCTGCCAGTTGGTATTCGTGGCAAAGCTCGTCGCCGTGTTGAACGAGGAATCGGGCGAAACCGCCCCGAAGTTCTGCGGGTTGAGCGGCAGATAAGCCTGCAGGCGCTGTAGCGCATACACCACAAGTGTGCTGAGGAGACTCAACCAGAGGACGGCGAGTGCATACCGCGTCCAGCGCATCTCTTCGGCAGGATCGACTCCACAGACACGGTAAATCACCCGCTCGAACGACGCGCCCATGGTGTTCAGCACCGCAGGCTCGCCCTGGTAGATGCGTGCCATGTACGCGCCTAGCGGCTTCGCCAGCGCAATGAGGACGACCATATAGAATCCGAGCTGCAGATAGCCGTTGGCGCTCATCAGAATTTCTCCGGAAAGAACAGCGCGACCAGGAGATAGATGAAGATCAGGGCGGCGAGCAAACCGCTCAGCGCATAAATCCAGCTCATTGCGGCCCCCTCAACTTTTCGCAGGCTTGAACGAGAACGACGCTTACGGCGAAGAACGCGAGGGTGAGTACGACATACAGCCAGTCCATGTCTAATCTCCATGACGGACGAGTAGCCGGAATATAAGAAAACGGACGTCAAGTCGGCGTAAAAACAGGCCGCACCGGCGTAAAGATTTCGTAAAAAGCGTCGCGTACTGCAGTGTGCCGGTCTGATTTTCGTCTTCCTGAGTCATTGCGTTCAATACCTGCGAGACTCACTTCGATGCTCACACGAATCATTTGACGCTAGATGATGCCCCGCATTCGGTACGGTGTGTGCTCGCTGATTGGGGCAGCCGGTGCAACAATGCTGTGAAGATTCAGGGAGCTTCAGATGAAGAAAAACGGATACAACGCTGGAATAGCAGCGCTCACAGTCGCTGCACTGGGGATCGTCTACGGCGATATCGGAACGAGCCCTCTTTACGCGGTCAAAGAGACGTTCAACCTCAAGCACGGCATTCCACTGAACACGGCGAATGTCATTGGAGGCATTTCCGGAATTTTCTGGGCACTGATGATCGTGGTCTCGCTCAAGTACGTCGTGCTCATCATGCGCGCGGACAACAGGGGCGAAGGCGGCGTGATGGCGCTGCTCGCGCTTGCCACGTCTTCAGTGCGCGAGCACGCGACCTGGAGCGGGCGTATCGCCCTGCTTGGATTGATCGGCGTGGCACTCTTCTATGGCGACGCGGTACTGACGCCTGCGATCTCGGTGCTGTCCGCGGTTGAGGGCCTGGAGATAGAAACCGCGGCTTTCAAACCTTACATCCTGCCGATATCGATCGGCGTGCTGATCGCCCTCTTCGTTTTTCAGAAACATGGCAGCGCGGCGGTCGGAAAACTTTTCGGACCCATCGTCGTGGTGTGGTTCATCGCCCTCGCAGCACTCGGGCTTTACGGCATCAGCCAGGCGCCGGAAATATTGCAGGCGCTGAATCCAGTCCATGCGCTTAAGTTCGTTACGCAACACGGTTTCAGCTCGTTCGCCGTGCTCGGCGCGATACTCCTCGCGTTCACGGGTGCCGAAGCGCTTTACGCCGACATGGGCCATTTCGGCAAGCAACCCATACGCATCGCATGGTTCGGACTCGTGTTTCCGGCGCTTACGCTCAACTATCTGGGTCAAGGCGCGTTGATCATCGCGGATCCCAAAACCGTCGAAAACCCTTTCTATCTGCTCGTTCCGGGGTGGGCACTGCTGCCGATGGTCACGCTCGCAACCGCAGCGACGATCATCGCTTCACAAGCCACGATCTCGGGCGCGTTCTCGCTGACCAAGCAAGCGATACAGCTCGGCTACCTGCCGCGCATGAACATAGTGCACACGTCCGAACATGCGATGGGGCAGATCTATCTGCCGGCGGTGAACTGGATCCTGCTCGCCGCCGTGCTCGGCGCCGTCGTGGGCTTCGGATCCTCGACGAACCTCGCATCGGCGTACGGCGTCGCAGTGACCGGCACGATGCTGATTACGACGATCCTCACCTTTTTCGTAATCCGTTACCGCTGGCATTACAACCTCGTGCTTTCGGTGTTTGCGACCGTTTTCTTCGTCGCCGTCGATGCCGCTTTCTTTTCTTCGAGCCTGCTGAAGATCCACGAAGGCGGCTGGTTTCCGCTGTCGCTCGGCAGCGTGATGCTGCTGGTGATGTGCACGTGGCGGCGCGGTCGTCAACTCATGTTCGAGAAGATGAAAGCGACAGCGATCGAGCTGAAATCCTTTCTCAGGTCCCTTCTTGCTGCTCCGCCGTACCGGCCGCCCGGGACGGCCATTTTCCTCGTGGCAAACAGCGACGTCGTGCCCCGCTCGTTTATGCACAACCTCTCGCATAACAAAGTGATGCATCAGCGCGTCGTGTTCCTCACCGTTCTTGCAGAAGAGATACCCTACATAGCTGCCGAGCAGCGCATTGCTCTTGAACCGCTGGGCGACGGCTGCTGGCGGCTCGCGCTGGGTTTCGGTTTCATGGAGCGCACTGATATTCCCGAGGCACTCAAACTCTGTGCGAACCGCAGCCTCGACTTCGATATGATGGATACCTCGTTTTTCCTGAGCCGCGAGAAGATCATATCCACGCCGGGAGA
>JAQGNH010000168.1 GCA_028291945.1 Betaproteobacteria bacterium | reverse complement strand
CGATGCAGACACATCACGGGCGAGCGACCTCCTGCAGACTCAGCGCACGCGGAGCGCATCGAGGCGCCCCGTCTTGAATCCTTCTTCAGTCCGAATGCGGAAACAGCGTCCTCATGCGCTCGGCTTGCGCGGAGCGCACGTGTTTGCGCGCGAGCGACTCGGCCAGGTCCGCATCGCGTTTCTGGATCGCTTTCGCGAGCTCCATATGCTCGGCGAGGGCGCCCTTGGCCCGGTGGGGCAGGAGCATTTGCGATTTCCCGAGCAGCCACAGCGACGAATTGACAGCTTCCAGCGCTTTTTCCAGGTATCGGTTGTGCGCCCCGAGGTGGATCTGCATGTGGAAGCGGTGATTGTGCTTCGCGAGCTCTTCCGGATTGCCCTGCAATCGCTGCTCTTCCCTGACGAGCTCGATCAGATGTTCGACTTCCATGTCGGACGAGTGGCGCGTGAAGAGGCGCGCCGAGGTCCCTTCGAGCACTTCGCGCATCTCGTAGAGTTCGGCGACCGCCCGGCGGTCGAGCGTGGCGACCACGAGGCCCGCGCGCGGCGCGTGCTCGAGCAGGCCTTCGGATTCGAGACGGCGGATCGCGTCCCTCACGGGCGTGCGGCTCACGTTGAGCTGCTCCGCTATTGGCACCTCCATGATGCGATCGCCGGGCTTGAGCGCGCCGCTCTTCAGCGCGTCGCGGAGCTTCTGATAGGCGTGCCCGCCGCGGGAGCCGCGGCCCCCGGGCTTCTCACCGTTGCTGCGCGATTTCCTGCCGTTCGACTGCAGGCGGTTGAGTTTCATGTACGCTACTATACCGTATTCCCATGTATACACGCGCATCCCCCGTCGCTCCCTGCAGGTGCGGCGGCAAAGGCGGAATCTCATGAGCGATCAGACGTTCGACGTCATCGTCGTCGGCGGCGGCAATGCTGCTTTCTGCGCCGCGCTGTCGGCGCACGAGCAGGGCGTGAAGGTGCTCGTGCTCGAGCGCGCGCCCAAGGCGCAGCGCGGCGGCAACAGCGCTTACACCGGCGGCGGCTTCCGCATGGTGCACGACGGCGTTGCCACCGTGAAAACCGTCGTGCCCGACCTGTCCGAAGGCGAGATCGCGAACACCGATTTCGGCGAATACACGGCAGAGCAGTATCTCGACGACCTCGGCCGCGTCACGCAGTGGTATTGCGACCCCGACCTGGCCGAAGCCGTCGTGCGCGGCAGCACCGAAACCGTCCAGTGGCTGCACGGCAAAGGCGTTCGTTTCGTACCCCGCTTCGGACGTTATGCGTTCAAGCACGAGGGTAAATTCAAGTTCTTCGGCGGCACCGTGGTCGAAGCCGCGGGCGGCGGGCGCGGCCTCGTACAGGCCGAATACACCGCGGCCGAAAAACGCGGCGTGCAGATTCGCTACAACGCGCAGGCGGTCGCGCTGCTTCGCGGGCGCGGCGGCGTCCAGGGCGTGCGCGTCGTTGCGGACGGCGTCGAGGAAGAGATCCGTGCCAAGGCCGTGGTGCTCGCTTCCGGCGGTTTCGAAGCGAACCGCGAATGGCGCGCGCGCTATCTCGGGCCAGGCTGGGACATGGCCAAAGTGCGCGGCACGCGCTACAACACGGGCGATGGCATTCGCATGGCGCTCGACATCGGCGCGCAGGCCTATGGCCAGTGGTCCGGCTGCCATTCGGTATCGTGGGAGCGCTATGCGCCCGACTTCGGCGAGCTCGACAGGCCGATCACTGCGAGCCGCAACGGCTATCCTTTCAGCATTATGGTGAACGCGGAAGGCAGGCGCTTCGTCGACGAAGGCGCGGACTTCCGCAACTACACCTATGCCAAGTACGGCCGCGTCGTCCTCGAGCAGCCGGGCAGCTTCGCGTGGCACGTTTTCGATTCCCAGGTCGAGCATCTTCTCCATGAGGAGTACCGCTCCAAGGGGACGACCAAGGTCCAGGCGAATACGCTCGAGGAGCTGGTCGCGAAAATGGAGGACGTACATCCCGGCCGCTTCCTCGAGACGGTCCGCGAATACAATGCCGCGATCACGCGCGATGTGCCGTTCAATCCCAACGTGAAGGACGGGCGCTGCACGCAGGGCCTCGCGATAGACAAGTCGAACTGGGCGAATGCGATCGAGAAGCCGCCTTTCGCGGCCTACGCCGTCACCTGCGGGATCACGTTTACCTTCGGCGGTCTCAAGATCGACACGACGACACACGTGCTCGACATCGCCGATGCGGCGCTGCCAGGTCTCTATGCCGCGGGCGAGCTCGTCGGTGGTCTCTTCTACTTCAATTACCCCGGCAGCTCCGGCCTCATGGCAGGCTCCGTCTTCGGACGCATCGCCGGACGCGAAGCGGCGTCGCATGCGCTCTCGCTGAAGGTCTAAGGATCGTCATGCCCACCATCGCTGAAAAGCTTTTCTCGAAGCACAACCTTTCGGGCCGCGCGGTGCACAGCGGCGACATCCTCGAAGCGCGCATCGACGGGGCGATGGTTCACTACCACGCCAACGAGCCGATGCACGATCTCGCGGTGCAGGCGGGCTTCAAGAACGGCCTGCCGCGCGTGTGGGACCGCGACCGCGTTTTCGTGCTGCTCGACCACCATCAACCGACGCTTTCGCAAAAGCAGGCCGACGAGAACGCGCTCATCCGCAAGGAAGTCGATCGGCTCGGCATCCAGTGCTTTCACGATTCCGAGCCCGGCATCGCGCACCAGATGATGGCCGACTACGGCCTCATGCGCCCGGGAGAGCTCGTCGTCGGCAACGATTCGCACACGATCAGCTACGGCGCGCTCAATGCGGGCGGCACCGGCATCACTCGCGCCGACATGCTGTACGTGCTGCTCTTCGGCGAGCTCTGGTTCCAGGTGCCGCAGACGGTCAAAGTCGTCCTCAACGGGCGCCAGCGCAATTTCCCGATGGCGAAGGACATCATCCTCTACCTCGCAGGGAAGTACGGCGACGATTTCGCCGGCAACATGTCTCTCGAGTACGCGGGCTCGCTCGTGCCGGAGCTCTCGATCGACAGCCGGATGTGCCTTTCCGCGCACGGCGTGGAAGTCGGCGCGAAGCTCGCGATGTTTCCGTTCGACGAGACGACGCGCGAATTTTTGAAAGGCCGCACCGACACGCCGTACGAGCCCGTCGCCGCCGATGCGGACGCGCATTACGACAAGGAGATCGTGCTGGACGTCGACACGATGCCTTTCGTCGTCGCGAAGCCGCACCAGTTCGGGAACGTGGGGCCGGTGGACGAAGTCGCCGGCCAGCCGATCCAGCAGGCGATCATCGGTTCCTGCGCGAACGGCCGCTTCGAGGACGTCGAGATCGCGGCGCGCGTGCTGAAGGGCCGCAAAGTCGCCAAGGGCGTGCGCTTCCTCATCTCGCCCGCATCACAGCAGGTGTACCTGCAATGCGTGAAGGCGGGGCTCATCGAGACGCTGCTGGAAGCCGGCGCGCAGATCGTCACGCCGGGGTGCGGTGTGTGCCAGCCGAAAGTAGGGTTCCTGTCCGACG
Organism: Betaproteobacteria bacterium; assembly: GCA_028291945.1. Taxonomy (GTDB): domain Bacteria; phylum Pseudomonadota; class Gammaproteobacteria; order Burkholderiales; family SG8-41; genus JAQGMV01. Next base: position 482 of record JAQGNH010000168.1, on the reverse strand, counting down.
GCGAAGTCTGCATCACCGCCACGACGCGAAATTTCAAAGGCCGCAAAGGCAGCATGAAAGCCGACATCTACCTCGCGGGCCCGCTGACCGTCGCGGCGGCCGCGCTCGCCGGCAAGATCATCAATCCGAACGAGGTCTTCGATGCCCATTGATCTCAATCAACCCTTGCGCGGCCGCGTCTGGAAGTTCGGCGACTCGATCGAGACCGACGCGATCAATCCCTACTACCGGTACCCGACGATGGAAGAGCTGAAGCAGCACACCATGGAAGCCTACCGTCCGGAGTTTCCGAAGGAAGTGAAGGCCGGAGACATCCTCGTCGCCGGCCGCAACTTCGGCTGCGGATCGAGCCGTCCCGGTCTCGTGCTGCGCGAAGTGGGCATCGTCGCGATCATCGCCGAATCGGTCGCGCGTCTTTTCCTGCGCAACAGCATCGCGCGCGCGGTCCCGATCTTCATGGCCCCCGGCATCACGGGCATCGT
>JAQGNH010000151.1 GCA_028291945.1 Betaproteobacteria bacterium | reverse complement strand
CTGAACGGATTGACCATCCGCACGGGTTTGATGGGATAGGTCTGCGCGCTGACGTAGCCGCATGCCGTCGCGAACAACATGGCAACGCACGCGTGTCTCATATCAGACGACTGTCATGGGACCGCTTACGGCTCTTATCGCATCACGAACGGATTCGGCACTTCGGTCGCCGTCGAAATCCAGACGCTTTTCGTCTGCAGATACTCCTTGATCATGTCCTGACCGCTTTCGCGCCCAATGCCGCTGCGCTTGTAGCCGCCGAACGGCGACATGAAGCTGACCGCGCGATACGTGTTCACCCACACAGTACCCGCCTGCAGGCGATTCGCCATGGTCAGCGCGCGCTTGATGTTCTGTGTCCAGACGCCCGCAGCAAGCCCGTAGACGACGCCGTTGCCGATCGCGATTGCCTCTTCATCGTTTTCGAACGGAATTACCGAGAGCACTGGACCAAAGACTTCTTCCTGCGCGATGCGCATCGTGTTTTTGACGCCGGTGAATATCGTCGGCTGGACGAAATAGCCCTCACCGAAGTCCGCCGATTTGGCACCGCCGAGCGCAGCCGTCGCACCTTCGCCACGCGCGATATCGATATAGTCGAGAACTTTCTTGTATTGCGGCGGCGTCGTAATGGGACCGACCTGCGTATCGGTGCTCATCGGGTCGCCCATCTTCGCGGTCTTCGCGAAGGCCACGAGCTTCTCGACGAACGCGTCGTGTATCGAACGCTGCACGAGCAGGCGCGATCCGGCGATGCATGTCTGTCCTGTTGCAGCGAAGATGCCGGAGATGGCGCCTTTTACCGCGTTGTCGAGATCCGCGTCGTCGAACACGATGTTCGGCGACTTGCCGCCGAGCTCCAGACTCACGCGCTTGAGACCGCGTGCAGCCGATTCATAGATCTTCTGACCGGTCGCGTCCGAACCGGTGAAGGTGATTTTCGCGACGAGCGGATGCTCGACGAGCGGCGCGCCGGTTTCGGGACCAAAACCGGTTACGACGTTCACAACTCCCGGCGGGAACCCCGCTTCCTGTACGAGCTTCATGAACTCGAGCAGCGAAGCCGAAGTGAATTCCGACGGCTTCAGCACTACGGTGTTGCCTGCAGCAAGCGCCGGCGCAAGCTTCCACGCCGTCAGGAGCAGCGGTGAATTCCACGGCACCAGTGCGGCGACCACACCGAGCGGCTCATGACGCGTGTAGTTGAAGATGTCGGCCTTGTCGCTCGGCAGCACGGCGCCTTCAACTTTATCTGCGAGACCACCGAAGTAGTAATACCACTGCGCCATGTAGGCAGTCTGGGCGCTCATCTCTGAAATAAGCTTGCCGTTGTCGCGCACTTCGATTTCGGCGAGCAGTTTCGCTTTCGGCGCGATCAGGTCACCGAGCTTGCGCAGCAGCGCGCCTCGCTGTGTGGCGGTCAGCTTAGGCCACTCGCCCTCGGTGAAAGCCTTGTGCGCGGCACGCGCAGCGCGATCGACGTCCGCAGGGCCCGCGCGTGGAACGAGCGCCCACGCTTTTCCGGTGTACGGATTGACGCTCTCGAAGGTCGCGCCGGAAGCCGCATCGACCCATTCGCCTCCGATGAACATCTTGTATTTCGTGAGGGGTGTTGCGGCAGTGTCCATGTTAGTTCCGTCAGCGGTCAGTGGTCAGGGTCAGCAGGGTATGAATTGGGAACGATGAACGATGAACGATTAATGAAACTGGGCGCTTCGCTCGAGCCGATACTCATAACTCGATCAGTACTCCGCCGTCACTTTCGCGACCTTGATGACGTTACCCCATTTTGCGATGTCTTTCCTGATCGTGCCCGCAAACTCTTTCGGCGAGCTTCCTACGAGCACGGTGCCGCTCGGCTCAAAGCGGCTCTTCACGTCTGAACGCGACAGGATGACCTTCGTCTGGTTGTAAAGTTTATCGATCACGGCTGCATCGGTCTTTCCCGGCGCGAGCAGCCCATACCAGAGATCCGACTCGAACTGCTCGAGGCCTGGAAATTCGTTTACTGCAGGCAGATTCGGCAACGCCGGATTGCGCTTAACCGTCGTAACGGCAAGTGCGCGCACCTTGTTCTGCTCGATCAGAGGCATTACGGCGAGCACGGCGACGAACATGAACTGCACCTGACCCCCGACGAGCGCCGTCAATCCGGGATTGCTGCCCTTGTACGGGACGTGGGTGATTTCGACGCCGCCGAACGTCTTCAGCATCTCACCGGCCAGATGGGCGCCGCCGCCTGCTCCGGACGACGCGTAGTTCAACGTGCCCGGTTTCGCTCGGGCAAGCGCGATCAGCTCCGGAACGCTTTTCGCCGTTACGGAAGGATGAACGACGAGCACGAAGGGCTGCGATGCGACCAGGCTGATCGGCGAGAAATCTTTCACCGGATCGTACGTCACCACTTTCGTGAAAAGCTGAGGGTTGATCACGATCGTGGCATTCGTAGTCAGCAGCAACGTGTAACCGTCCGGCGCTGCGCGTGCCACAATGTCGGTCCCGATGTTGCCGTTGCCGCCCGTGCGGTTGTCGACGATAAAAGTTTCCTTCAGATCCTTCGTGAACTCGAGCGCGAGTGTCCGCGCCATCAGATCACTGCCGCCCCCCGGCGCAAAAGGCGACACGATGCGAACCGGCTTCGTTGGATAGGAGACCTTCTGAGCCCAGGAAGGCACCGTGACCAGCAGACCTGCAGCTAACGCCAGCGCAGCTGTACGCCCGTTCACCAGCATGTCCCTCCTCCTCGTTTATATTTTCTGCTCATTCACAAACCGGGCGATCTCCGTGTGATCCGCCGCACCGCCCACTGCCTGCTCGGCTTTTTTCCAGAGCTCCAGCGTCGCGCGTCCCAGCTCGGCTGGCACGTCGCACGCGTCGGCGACTTCCATTGCGAGCGTCAGATCCTTCGCCATCAGCCCGAGCGCAAAACCGGAGTTGAATTTGCCGTTGAGAATGAACTGCGCGAATTTGTTTTCGGTGCTGTTGTTGCGGCCGGTAGAGGCGTTGATCACGTTGATGAGCGTCTGCGGATCGATCCCGAAGCGCTCGGCGACGAGGACAGCTTCGGCAGCAGCGGCAAGCCCTGCCGCCGATACGTAGTTGTTCAGCACTTTCGCCGCATGACCGGAACCGAGGGCGCCGACATAGAAGCGGCGCCCCATCGCAGCGAGCAGACTGTCGTGCCGCTCGGCGAGCGCCTTGTCGCCGCCGACCATGATCGCGAGGGTCGCGGCGACCGCGCCTTTGACTCCGCCCGAAACCGGCGCATCGATGAGCGACACGCCACGCTCGCTCAAGTCCTTGCCGAGCTCACGCGTGCCAACGGGGGCGGAGGAGCTCATGTCGATGATCACTGCGCCTTTGGGCAAACCTTTTACCAGGGAATCGTCGCCTGAATTTTTTCCGAGCGCCACGCGACGAACGATGTGACCGTCCGGAAGCATCGTAATGATGACGTTCGCGTCTTTTGCAAGCTCAGCGAGGGACGAAGCCGCGCTGCCGCCCTTGGCTGAGGTGAAGCTTCGCACCTTCTCGGAATCGGTATCGTAAACCGTCACTTTCCAGCCCGCCTTCACCAGATGGCCGGCCATCGGATTGCCCATGTTGCCGATGCCGATGAATCCGACTCTGACTGCGTCCTTCGATGCCCCACTTGTCATCTGTACCATGATCTTTCCTCGAGTTGCTGAACCTTCTTCAATCCTTCCTAGTCCCTGTCTGAATCATCATGATGCGGCCTTACCAACGCGCTCGTAGAGCAGCGTATTCTTCTTGAGCGCCGCTTCGTCGACCGTGATTCCGAGCCCCGGGCCGCGCGGCACGTTCACATGCCCTTCACGCACGACGAAGTCGCTTTCGGGGCAAATGGGGTCTTTGGCAGTGGCGTTCAGGCCGAATACAAACTCCGCCGCGCCCATCATGCGCGAAGCCGGCGTGCTCGCGTAGAAATGCGCTCCCGCCGCTGCTTCGAGTTGCGACTGGACCGCGAGACCTCCGATGTTCAACTGGATGTTCGCCGCCTCCGCGATAGCAGCGATTTTCTTGGCCGCCGTGATTCCTCCAAGCTTGTAGAGCTTGATGCAGAACGCATCGACTGCACGGGCTTCGGCGAGCGCGTAGGCGTCCTGCAGCGTAAACAGAGCTTCATCTGCCATGACAGGAACGCCGTCTGCAGCGCGGCGAACCTCCGCCATGCCCTTCAGATCGCGGCGCGCCACCGGCTGCTCGATGTAGCCCAGTCCCAGTTTTTTCAGCTCTCTCACGGCGGAGAGCGCATCAGACAGCGTCCAACCGGTGTTGGGGTCGACGCCGATCATCACGTCATCCCCGAGCGCCTTGCGAACGGATTCGAAATTCCTGACGTCCTGCTTCCA
>JAQGNH010000074.1 GCA_028291945.1 Betaproteobacteria bacterium | reverse complement strand
CTACAGCGAAGGCTCGTTTCACGCCGGCGATCGCTCGATCGGTTTCATCGACCTCGCCCGCGAGCTGAGCGCCACCCGCCCTCATCCGCTGAACATGGTCGCTGAAGGGACGTATGGCACCACATACCCGAACGGCTGCCACATCGCGGAAGTTGAAATCGATCCTCAGACTGGCACGCCATCGATAGCGCGCTACACCGTGGTCGACGACCTCGGCCACGTTATCAATTCCACGCTTGTCGAAGGACAGGTGCACGGCGGCGTGACGCAGGGCGCGGGGCAGGTTTTCGGCGAGCATGCTGTGTACGATCGTGACACGGGCCAGCTGCTGACTGCGAGCTTCGCAGATTACTTCATGCCGCGTGCGGGTATGTTCGAACACATGGACGTGCATGAACACCCGGTGCCCACGCCAACGAATGCGCTCGGTGCAAAAGGCGTTGGCGAAGCGGGTTGCAGCGGATCGTTACCTGCGCTCGTCAATGCGACCGTCGACGCGCTGCGCCCGCTCGGAATAGATCACCTCGACATGCCGCTCTCCTCGGCGAGGATCTGGGAGGCGATCCGGACGAAGCCGTGATGGCGATGAGGTGATGAAGTGACGGGGTGACAAAACAGTCGTTATGCCGCGACGACCCCTTCGAGCGCGTCTGCGGGTGTTCCGTCTTTCCACGGCAGCGGAACTTCATAATTCTTCAGCAGACAATCATCAGGCAGGCAACGAAGCGGCGCGAAGTCGCGATGCGCGATGTATTCCGGCCGTTTGAAGCGCCGGATATGATTCGAAACGGCACACAGGCTCAGATAAACTGCGACGCGATTCCACGGCGAGAGATTGGACGTCGAGGCGTGCACGAGACAGGAATGAAACAGAATCATGGAGCCTGCGGGGCCTTTCGGCGCTACCATCCCTCCCCGCTCGACCAGTTTGCGGATGGTGTCATGGTTGATCGTCCACAGCGGGTAGCTTGTCGTAGACGTGTCGTGCTGCGCATCGATCACGCCGAGCTGATGGCTGCCCGGGATGAACATGAGCGGCCCGTTGAACTCGTTCACATCGTTGAGAAAGATCGCGACGTTCATCGCTCGCGGTTCAGGCATCAGGTCGTCATTCTTCCACGTGCCGTAATCCTGGTGCCATTGCCAGACGTCGCCGTCGAACGCCATTTTCCCGTTGATCTTGAACTGGTGCATGTACAGCTCATCGCCGTAGATCTGCATGACAGGCCGCACCATGCGCGGGTGACGCGCGAGCTTCGCAAAAGGATAGCTGTACATATGCGCGGCGAAATTGGTTCGCACCGCGTCGCTGCCTTTCTCACGCACGTTCTCGGGACGCTGCTGCGCGTATAGCCGCGGCACCTCGGCATTCAACACCGCGATCTCCTCGCGCGAGAACAAACTCGGGAAGAAGAGATACCCCTCGCGCTCGAACTGCTGGATTTGTTCCGGCATGAGTTTCATGCGTCGTTCCTCCGAAAAATCGGTCAGCCGTCAGCCGTAAACGACGCGGAGCCGGTCCGAACTGACACGACTCCGCAAGTTCTCACTCTGGCGAAATCTGCATGAGGCGCTTATTCTGTCCCCAGCTATGGCTAACCACAAGGAGAAACCGATGGAGCCCGCACTACCGCCGCCGGCGCACGTTCAGGTTATGCAGATGGCAACCGGATACCTGCTTTCGCGAGCAATTTACGTTGCGGCTCGACTCGGCATTGCCGACCTTCTCGCGGACGGCGCCAAAACGGCCGACGAGCTCGCGCAGAGCACTGAGACGCATGCCCCTTCCCTATACCGCCTCATGCGCACGCTTGCGAGCGTAGGCTACTTCAAGGAAAGTGCAGATCACCGCTTCACGCTTGACGAGCTTGGCGCTGCACTCAGGACCGATGCGCCCGGTGCAGCACGATCGAGCGTGCTCGCGCTATCCGGGCAGTGGATCTGGAAAGCGTGGGAGGAATTTCTGTACACGGTGAAGACGGGCGAGACGGCGTTCGACAAAGTCTTCGGCGTATCTTTGTTCGGTTACCTGGCGCAACATCCTGCGGAAGCAAAGCTCTTCGGCGAAGCGATGATCGGCTTCCACGGATCGGAGCCGCCTGCGGTAGCCGATGCCTACGACTTCTCCGATGTCTCGACGCTCGTCGACATCGGCGGCGGTACGGGTAATCTGCTCGGCACGATACTGCGGCGCAACGAGCGCATCAAAGGCATCGTGTACGACCTTGCGCACGTGGTGCCTGAAGCGCTCAAGAACTTCAGGGCGTGGGGCATCGCAGATCGGGCGAGCGCGGAACCCGGCAGCTTTTTCGAGTCGGTACCGGCGGGCGCAGACGCGTATCTGCTGTCTCACGTCATTCACGACTGGGACGAAGAGAAATGTCTTACGATCCTTCGCAACTGCAGAGCCGCGATGCGCGATACGTCGCGGCTGCTCATCGTCGAGTACGTGCTGCCTTCCGGTAACGCGCCCCATCTCGGCAAGATCCTCGATCTCATGATGCTCACCGTCCCCGGGGGCATGGAGCGCTCCGATGAGCAGTATCGCGAGCTGCTTTCAAACGCGGGTTTGCACCTCACGCGCATCATTCCAACGGCTACCCAGGTGAGCGTCATCGAAGCGATTCGCGCGTGATATGCTGCCGCGCGTTTTGAGAGGGAGCTGTATGCGAAATACTGTTTCGTCGGCATTGGCGCTGTGCGCCTTTGCCATGGCGAGCTGCGGGGCCTTCGCGGCCCAGAGCGGCAATCAAAAGGCGCCGGCGATGGAGATCACCTCACCGGCGTTCCGCAACAACGATGCCATCCCGACGCTCTACACGTGCGAGGGCCGCAACGTTTCACCGCCGCTCGCGTGGTCTGGCGTGCCGCCGAATACGAAAAGCCTGGTCCTTATCGTCGACGATCCCGATGCGCCAGATCCCGCGGCGCCCAACCGCACGTGGGTTCACTGGGTCGTTTATGACATCCCGCCTGACTCCAACGGAATCAAGGAAGCTTCCAAAGCGCTGCCGCGCGGTGCGCGAGCGGGCCTCAACGACAGCGGTGACCTCGGCTATGGCGGTCCGTGCCCGCCGATCGGGCGGCATCGTTATTTTCACAAGCTATACGCGCTCGACATCACGCTTTCCGATTTGAAACGTCCGGTGAAAGGCCAGGTGGAAGCCGCGATGAAAAATCACATCATCGGTCAGGCAGAGCTGATCGGCACCTACCAGAAGAAAAAGTAAGTCACGGAATTTCGACGTCGAAGAGCGGTGCGTACTGCTGGCATCCGAAGAGGTCGGTTTCACCTGCGCTGCCGCTCGGCCGCTCGCGCCGAATCGTAAACTTCATGGCGTTGGCGCCGTGCCGAGATGGCCGGTGGATATCAGCACCCCGAAATTCTTTTTGCAGCTTGCGCTCGCCATCTCGATTCCTTCTAACCTGGTTCTTCCGCCACGATCCTGCGTGCTCATGCCGCGTGAAAGTAGTTCTGGCTGCCCGCTACGCTCAAAGCGATTCAATGCCTCGAGTGTCTTGCTTCGAGACGAAGTCGTACGTCTCTGACGTGGGACAATGAGCTTCGAGGAGGAAACGGTGAAACGTCCGGTACGCGCGGTAGCAACAAGCATGATCGCATTCGCTTTGGTTAGCATAGGAACGGCGTTCGCTCAGACTTATCCGACTAAGCCGATACGGTTGATCGTCCCGTTTGCACGAGGGCGGTGCCCCGGCTCACGGCGAGGGGGTTTCAGTTGGGGCGGAGACGGGGCAAGGCCGCCCGGATTATGGCGCCGTGTTCTACGAGTGATTGCGCGCATGGTCGTCGCGTCTACTCTGCTCAGCGCGGCAACGCTGTTCGCTCAAGCATTCCCGACTAAGCCGATACGGTTGATCGTCCCGTTTGCACCGGGCGGCGGGACGGACGTCACCGCGCGCTATATGGGCACGCGCCTGTCCGAAAAGCTCGGCCAGCCGGTGGTGGTCGATAACCGCCCTGCCGCATCGGGCGTAGTGGGTGCCGAGCTGGTTGCGAAAGCCACGCCCGACGGGCATACCGTTCTGGTCGTGTCCGTCACCTTCGTGATCAGCGCCGCGCTGCAAAAAGGCTTGCCATATGACGGTGTGAAAGACTTCGCGCCGGTCACACTGCTGATCTCGGCGCCGCTCGGCCTGTTAGTGCACCCTTCGGTTCCCGCGAAGACAGTCAGCGAGTTGATAGCTCACGCCAAAGCAAATCCCGGCAAGCTCAACTACGGCTCATCAGGGCCTGGCAGCATCGCGCACCTGTCGACCGCATTGCTCGACTCGATGGCGGGCATCAGCATGACGCACATTCCTTACAAAGGTGTCGCGGCTTATACCGCTGCGCAACTCGGTAACGAGATCCAAGTCGGGCTGACGAACCTGTTTTCGACCGCGAGTCTCTGGAAAAATGGACGCCTGAGATTGATCGCGCACAGCGGCGCGAAACGCATGGATGCAATGCCAGAGCTCCCGACGATCTCGGAATCAGGCGTGCCCGGCTACGAAGCCACCATCTGGTATGGATTCATGGTGCCGGCGAAAACACCGCGGCCGATCGTGCTGAAGCTTCACCGCGAGATCGTGGCGATTGCGCACACGCCGGACGCGCGCCAGTTGTTCGTATCGCAGGGCAACGAGGTCGTGGCGAATACGCCGGAAGATTTTGCCACTGTGATCAGGGGCGAAGCTGCCAAATGGGGCGACATTGGCCGGCGACTCGGCGTCACGCTCGATTGACGGTGATGTGACGAGGTGACGCAGTGACGGCGTGTGATGTGCGCCAGAATGACGTATCCTCCTCGCATCGCTTTGTTGTAACTTCATCACTGCGTCACCATCACCTTAGTCACTTAATCACCTACCCACTTCATCACCAACATCATGGCCGAACACGAGCGCCGGGAATCCGTGCAGCACATCTACGACTTCGCCACGCTTGAACGCGCGCCTGAGGGTTCCACGAGCCTCGAGGTCACCGGCCGCAAGCTCCTCTCTGGACCCACCCTGCAGTCCGCAAAATCCTCAACGGTGGGGGCGGTGCTCACCGGCGAGCGCATCATCTGCACACTGGGCACCCAGACCGCGGGCACCGGAGCGAAAGCGCACTCGCATCCGAACGAGCAGTTCAACTACATCCTGCAGGGCACGATGATGAGCGATATCGAAGGCGATCGTGTATTCGCCTCGAAAGGCATGATCCTCCATACGCCCGGCAGCGTAGTTCATACGGGACTTGCATGCCCTGATCGAGATCTCGTTTTTCTGGCGATCAAAGACAGGCGCTCCGGCATCATCGGCCCACCCGTCGACGGCAAACACGACGGCCCCAACTGCTTTCCGGGCTTCGGCAACCGCTCGCATGAGCCACGCGTTACCACTGCCGCCATCATCGAGGAATCGACACGCCTGCCGCCCGGTCCCGGCAAGCGTTACGTCTATGACATGAACCGGGAGATCGATTCGAACGCAGGCCCGGCGAGTGCTGAAGTCACACCTGATGCGCAGCTCAGGCTGCCGCCAGGAATCACGGGGAAATTGCTGACCGGGGAGCGCCTGCACGTCGCAGTATTGCGGTTCGCGAGGGGTGCGACGCTCACGAACTACAGACGCGACAATGAACAGTTCGCGTTCGTGATCGAGGGTGAGCTGCACGTCGAGCTGAACGACGAACGGCTGGCGGCCCGCGCGTACTGTATCGTGCACATACCGCCCGGTGCGCGGCACGAGTTCGTTGCGCCCGAGGGCGCGCTGATCGTGCTCGCGCAGGACAAAAGCGTCGGCGATCCGCCGCCCGCCTAGCGCAATACGGCCGTCATGTGAGGGCGAACGCTACAGGTCGCGCGCTTTGAACGTATCGCACGCGCCGGCATCTCCGCTCGTCAGCCCCTGACGCAGCCAGCGCACGCGCTGCGCCGAAGTGCCATGTGTGAATGAGTCCGGCACGACGTAACCCTGCGCCTGTTTTTGCAACGCATCGTCGCCGATCACGGTAGCGGCATTGATCGCTTCCTCCACGTCGCCGGGCTCGAGGAAGTGTTTCGTGCGGTCGGTGCGGTTCGCCCACACACCGGCATAGCAGTCCGCCTGCAGCTCGAGGCGAACCGACAGGGCGTTGTACGCCTTTTCGGACACGCGCCCGCGCTGCGCTTCCATCTTCTGATGCACACCCAGCAGGTTCTGTACGTGGTGACCCACCTCGTGCGCAATCACATAGGCTTCGGCGAAGTCGCCCGTCGCATGGAAACGCTGACGAAGCAGGTCGTAGAAATGCAGATCGATATAAACCTTCGCGTCTGCAGGGCAGTAAAACGGCCCTGCGGCCGCCCGGCCCACGCCGCACGCGGTTGGGAACGAACCGGTAAAGAGCACGAGCTTGGGTGGCACGTAGCGCCGCCCCGCTTCACTGAATATCGCGCTCCACGTGTCTTCCGTCGAGGCGAGCACGCGTGACACGAAAATGGCTCTGGGATCGTTCTCCGGCGGGCGGGGGGCCGGAGCGGAGCTCACCGGCGCCTGCGACGTCGGGACGCCTTGAAGCAGGTTCAAGACGAAACTCGGATCGATACCAAAAAAGAACGACGCGGCGAGCGCGATCAGCACCCCGCCGATGCCGAGTCCACGCCCGCCGATGGGGAATCCACCGCCGCTCGCGCCGCGCATGTCCTCTACATTATCGCTCTCGCGCTCGTCTTCGATTCGCATGATGGCTGGCTCCGGTCAACACTCGTAGTCGACGAGGGCAACTTCCGTGCCCTTCCCCGCAGTTACCGGCGGCCCACCTCTTCCATCTTGTAGCGCGGAAGGTTCGCAAAGGCGAGCCGTTCTTCCGGCGCAGGGTCATTCACCAGCCTGCACTCGTTGTCGAAAACCATTGTCGACCGTTCACCGGCTGAATAAGGCGTCCACGGTGGCAGCAAGGCATGGCTCGGGCTGCCGGTACGCGCGAATGCGATCCACGCGCCCATCACCCGCTCCTGCAGGGCATATCGGTCAACACCTGTTCCCGTCATGCCCGACGCGATGTCGACGTTTCCGAAGGCGAAAGGTATGCACATCGTATGCGGCGTTCGGAGCAGACC